>NZ_JACIYP010000002.1 GCF_014359905.1 Hoeflea sp.
GTTCGCCGGCGGCCAGTTCACGGTGCAGGGCGCGGCCGGCCTGATCGAGGCGAGTGACTTCATGTTTGCGTGAGGCGCGAGACATTTGCCGGATAGCGGTTCGCGCTCAAAGCTTCTAAAGTGTGACGGCTGCCCGGCATTTCCGCGTTTCGCACCGCTTCGTCAACAATATGATGATCCTTCACCGGTCAGGCGGGTCTCTTGCCGCTGCCAAGCAGGGTCACCGCCTGGCAGGCGCAAGCGAGCCGCTGGCTCGATGCAGGATCATCATGTTGTTAACAAATATCGGCGACACCCGGAAATGCCGGGCAGCCTTCCCGATGGCTCTTGCCTTCTTCTACAAACCCAACAAAACGCGCACGCAACTCGACCGGATTCGGCTTGCCCATGGCGGTTCTCCTTCCATGTGTAAACTTAATCACAAATCAATCAGTCAAGGAATCCTGAATCCGAAAAGCTGCGACATGCTTTAAGGAATAATGCAGCCGTTTTACGTGCCAGTTAGCGCCCCTTTGTCGAACTAAATCGCCACATCAATTGATCGGAATGGATCCGGCCCATCCCGGGCAACTGGCCGGGCGACTGGCGCACCTATTCTTCATTGAAGGACCGTTTGACGGAATCCCATATGGGTTGAACCAGATACTCGACGAATGTCCTGCTTTTGGTCGACAAAAACGCCTCAACCGGCATGCCGGGGAAAATCTGCGCGCGTTTGATCCCCGGGGGCAATTCATCCTCCATCCGGAGTTTGACGACGAAATATGGCATATTCGTCACCGGGTCCACCAACCGGTCCGCGGAGATATAGCGAACCACTGCGTCCACTTCCGGGGTTGTGCGCCGGTTCAAGGAAACGAAGTGTAATTCTGCCGTCTGTCCGATTCTGATCGCATCCTTGTCCTCCGGGGTCACGCGGACCTCGACATTCAGATTTTCGGTTTCAGGAAGGATTTCGATCAGGCTCTCTCCTGCTCGAACGACACTGCCCGGCGTCCTGCGGAGGATCTGGACGATGATGCCATTGGTCGGCGCCTTGATCTCGACGCGGCGGAGAATGTCTTCTGCCTGACGCACCTGTTCCTCAAGGTCGGAAATCTGGATGCGCACATTGTTGAGATCGGATACCGCCGACTCAACCGCCTGCGAACGGCTTCGCGCGATCTGCTCCTCCGCCTCGATCCGTTCGATCTTCATGGAAGCCAGTGAAGCAACCAGATTCGAGTTCTGGCCGGTCAGCGCCGCTTCGGAGCGCAGCAGATCCGTGTAGGCCGAGCGAACGGTCAGACCGTCTTCCAGCAGGTCCTGCTTGCGGACACGTTCCTCTTCGACGACACGCAATTGCCGTTCGCCTGCGTTGATTTGAGCCTGCAGGCCGATGATGCTCTCATTGAGAGCCTGAACGCGTTGCCGCAAAATGCTCTGCTCTGTCAGGAACCGTTCCCGACGCGCAGTGAACTCGCGGCTCTGTTCGTCAATCACCGAGATCGCGTCCTCGGACCGGGCAAGCTCAAGCAGGCTTTGGCTGGGTTGATACCGCGATTTCTGGTCTCGCTCGGCTTCCAGCCGATCGGCGCGCGCCATGAGCGCGACCAATTGCTTGATCAATCGATTGCGATTGACGCGAGCCGCAGTATCACCAAGCACGATCAGCGCTTCTCCATCCTGAACGTGATCCCCTTCCTCGACCAGGACCTTCGCGATGATCCCGCCTTCCAGATGCTGGATGAACTGATTGTTGCCACCATCCGAAACAGTGCCGGCTGCCACAACGGCGCCGCTGAGCGGAGCAGTGGCCGCCCAGGCAAAAAAGCCGAAGAAGAAGACGAAAATGATGGAAAATCCGGCGAAGGAAACCCAGCCGAGTCCTGTCGGCACTTCCCTGTAGAGAGCCGCAGTCGTTGGATCCTGCCCCGTCATCCCATCATCCTTTTGCACTGTGGTCCAGAGAATTTCGCCATTACCCTTCCTTCACCCGATTGCCCACAATCTTGGTCTGCAAGGACGTCGTAAAGGCTTTTGACGCTGGTTCCGTGCGGCTCTTCCATTCGGACTTGTCGGCAGCAACAGGTTTTGGAACCGGAGTGGGTCCGGATTGCGTTGAATTTCCCCGTGTGTCGCCGGTGGGTGGCGTCGGCTTTACGGCCGATTCGGCCTTGATCCGTTCGCGTGCCCGTGCGGCAACCTCTTTAACCGGACCGTAATCACGGATAGCGCCGTCGTTCAATTCCAACACCGCATCCGCGTACTCGAGAACTGACGTGCGCTGGGTGGCCACCAGAACCGTGACTTTCTCGCTCCGCGCCGCGTTCAGCGCCATTTCAAGCGCGCGGTCGCCCTCCCGGTCGAGATTGGCATTGGGTTCGTCGAGGATCAGCACTTTCGGATCGCCGTAAAACGCTCTGGCAAGCCCAATTCTCTGCTTTTCGCCACCGGAAAGCTGCGTCGCGCCCGGTCCCACCGGCGTATCAAATCCCTGCGCCAGATTTTTGACGAGCCCGGAAACCTGGGCTCGTTCAGCCGCCCGGCGGATCGCCTCATCATCGGCCTGGGGATCAAAACGGGAAATGTTCTGTGCGACTGTTCCCGGCAGCAATTCGACATCCTGAGGCAAATATCCAAGATGCCTTCCCAGCTTGTTCTGGTCCCAATTGCGAAGATCGGAGCCATCGATGCGGATGATTCCGCCCCGCTGCTCCAGCCCCCCGCACAACAGCCGAAGCAAGGTGGATTTGCCCGCGCCGCTTGACCCGACGATGGCCACAAGTATTCCCGGAGCAACCTGAAAACTGATGCCCTTTAAAATGTATCTGATGCCGGAGCTGTTCTCGACAGTGAAAGCAAGGCCCTCAACCGTAATATGCCCCGCGGGAGCAGGCAGATCGGTCTTGTTGCGTCCAGTATCCATCGAAGAAATGCCGCCCCTGATCCGGCGCCAGGCAGCCAGGACATCGGAAATCGGCTTCCAGCTGCCGATCAGTTGATCAACCGGCTGCAATGCCCGTCCGGAGAGGATGGAGGATGCAAAGATCATTCCCGGCGTTATTTCATTGATCAGAACGAGATAGCCGCCATAACCGAGGACAGCGATCTGCAGGCCCATTCTCATGAACCGTGAAACGCCCGTCAGGATCGCGCTGATCGACGCCCCGCGGTCCGAATGCCGCAACATGGTCCCGTGCTGTGCACCCCAATGGCCAATCACATTGTCGCTCATGCCCATGACGCGCACGGCCTCCGAGGAACGGACCAGCGCCTGCGCTGCATGTGTGGCCTTGAAACCAGACTCGTTGGCGTCTTTGTTCGACTTGCTCGTGGCAAGCTGATTGAGCAAGGCAAGCAAGGCGAGCACAACAGCGCCTACCAGGGTAAGCCAGAACAGATCCGGGTGAATGAAATAAAGAATTGCGATGAAGAGAGGGGCAAAAGGCGCGTCGAAGAGCACGAAGGCAGTCCGCGAGCCGATAAAGCTGCGGATTGCGCCCACATCGCGCAAGGGCTGGGTATCACCCATCGCGGCCTGGGGTGAGATCATGGCGAGGCGGATAGCCATGGGACTGAGCTCCATGTCGAGCCGCGCGGCCACGCGACTGGCGTAAATCCCGCGGACAATCTCCAGAAGCCCCAGAACCAGCAGCGCCGCGCCTGCGATAATCGAGAGATAGAGCAGCGTTTCCATACTGCGCGAGGCCAAAACCCGATCATAGATCTGCAGCATGTAGAGCGGCATAACCAACATCAAAACGTTGGTTGCAGCAGAAAATACTCCCAGTTCGACAAAAACGCGCCGAATGAGAAGTCTAATTCTTTCGAATACGACAGGTTGCCCGCGCGCCATTGAAAGTCCCCAACTTAACATGCAATCGTCTGTACGGGAATCTCCACTCTCAAGCAATGTCGGCTGCAGGATATGCTCTGTGCCGGTTAATTTGCGTGCTTGCGTGACAATGACCCATTGCGGAAATTGGCACAATTGATCATCCCGCGGGGCAGATCGGCATCGTGACGAACGGCGCGGATGCATGTGGTCGGCCGTATCCTTCGGCTCCGGCTTTGACACCCCGACACCACCGCAAGCACTGATGGCCACCTTGCCAACCACGCCGTATGCCTATCGTCTGGTCTGATTCAACGATACAAGTGCGCACGGCGGCAAACTGCCGTCCTCCATTTCGATCTCGACCGGATCGATGCTGTCCATTCAGCCACATCGCAATGGATGCGAAACACAGATTGCCTGTGTCAAGCGCACCTGCTCCTTGACTTTTAAGCCCCACACTTTGATTGAAGGCCCGGACTAACGCTACATGCATTCATAGTTGACAGCGTCCTTTGCGCATCCGACCCGGGTGCGCAAAGGACGCTGAACGGGACAGAACGATAAAAAGGGAGGGGGAAATGCACTTTCTTGCTCGAATTGCTACATCGATATGCGCGGTCAACCTTTTCATTGGCCGAACCTTCTCCTGGCTGGCGCTCGGCATCGTCGTCGTCTGCTTCACGGTGGTCGTGCAGCGCTATGTGTTTTCGGTCAGCTATCTTTGGATGCAGGACCTCTATATCTGGCTGAACGGGGCGATGTTTACCGCTGTGGCCGGCTTTGCGCTGCTTCGCGACGATCATGTGCGCGTGGATATCTTCTACCGCCCCGCCGGGATGCGGACACGGGCGCTGGCCGATCTCGTCGGCGTGTTCCTGTTCCTGCTGCCGTTCACCTGGGTGGTGTATCAATATTCCATGCCCTTCGTGGTGCGCGCCTGGGGCTATCGCGAGGCTTCGGCCAATGTCGGGGGCATGCCGGGCCTGTTCATCCTCAAATCCTTCATCATCGCCTTCGCCGTGCTGATCGCGTTGCAGGGGCTGGCGATGGCGATCCGCTCCATCCTCGTGCTGTCGGGCAATGAGAACCTGGTTCCCACTTCAATCCAGTACAAGGCGGATCAGGCTCTCCCCGGTCTGCCCAAAGGAGACGCCTGATGGATCCGGTGCTCATCGGCGAAATCCTCGCCGCCCTGATGTTTTTTGGCGTGATCGGCTTCCTGCTGATCGGCTTTCCGGTTGCCTTCACGCTGGCCGGCGTCTCGCTGCTGTTCGGCGCCATCGGGCTCTCCCTTGGCGTCTTCGATCCCTCCAACTTCGGATCGCTTCCCAACCGCTATATCGGCTTCATGACGAATGAGGTGCTGGTGGCCGTGCCGCTGTTCATCTTCATGGGGGTGATGCTGGAGCGAAGCCAGATCGCGGAGCAGCTCCTGCTGACCATGGGCAAGCTGTTCGGCAACCTGCGCGGCGGCCTCGGCTTTTCGGTGATCCTTGTCGGCGCGATGCTCGCCGCCTCCACCGGCGTTGTCGGCGCCACGGTGGTCACGATGGGGTTGATCTCCCTGCCGGCAATGCTCAGGGCCGGCTACGATCCGAAACTGTCCAGCGGCGTGATCTGCGCCAGCGGCACGCTGGGCCAGATCATTCCGCCCTCAACCGTGCTGATCTTCATGGGGGACATGCTGTCGGGCATCAACAGCCAGGTGCAGATGGCCAAGGGCAATTTCGCGCCGGTTCCGGTTTCGGTGGGCGATCTGTTTGCAGGCGCGCTTTTTCCAGGGCTGCTGCTGGTTTCGCTCTACCTGATGTGGGTTCTGTTCAAGGCGGTGACAGATCCAGCCTCCTGCCCGGCCACGCCGGTGCCGGCGGAAGAAAAGGCCGATCTCTTCAAAGAGATTCTTACCGCTTTGGTTCCGCCGCTGCTCTTGATCCTTGCCGTGCTGGGTTCCATCCTGGGGGGCATTGCCACTCCCACGGAGGCTGCCTCCGTCGGCGCTGTCGGCGCGATGGTTCTTGCGGCGCTGCGCTGGCGCCTGTCTTTCACCATTCTCAAGGAAACAGTCATTTCCACGGCGACCATCACCAGCATGGTCTTCATCATTCTGCTGGGGGCCTCTGTTTTCTCGGTGGTGTTCCGGATGATGGGCGGGGACAATCTGGTGCACGAGTTCCTGAGCAACCTGCCGGGTGGCCCCTTGGCGGCGGTGGCCGTGGTGATGGTGATCATGTTCTTTCTGGGCTTCATCCTGGACACGTTCGAGATCATCTTCATCGTCATCCCGATCACCGCACCGGTGCTCCTGGCTCTCGACGTCGATCCAGTCTGGCTTGGCGTTCTCGTCGGCGTAAACCTGCAGACCTCGTTCCTGACGCCGCCCTTCGGGTTTGCCCTGTTCTACCTGCGCGGGGTGGCGCCCGAGGGTTTGCCGACCAGCGCCATCTACAAGGGCGTCCTGCCGTTCGTCATGTTGCAGATCGTGGCGATCGCCATACTGTTCATCTTCCCCGAAATCGTCACCTGGCTGCCGCGTCTGATCGCAGGGTAGACAAAAAGGGCCCGGCGTTTCCACCGGGCCCTTCGTTTCGCTTCAGAGCAATTATCAGTACTTGAGGTACTTTTCGCGTGCGATCACGTACGGCGTATCGATCTTTTCGGTGCGGTTGCGCACCAGATTGAGCGCCTCGATGAAGCTTTCGGTGGTCTTCTTGACCAGCGGGTCGGAGCTGTTGCGCAGTTCCTCGACCACTTCGATCGACGCCTTGGCGCCGGCTTCCATGATGTCGTCGGGGAAGTTGCGCACGATCACGCCGTGATCCTCGACGAGCGTCTTGAGCGCGCGCGGGTCATTGGCGATGAAGTCGGCCGAGACCTGATCGTATTCGGCCTGGCTGACATCCCGGATGATCGCCTGCAGATCGGCGGGCAGTTCCTGATACTTCTTCTTGTCAACGACCAGTTCAGTCGCCAGACCCGATTCGACAAAGGATGGCATGTAGTAGTTCTTGGCGACCTGGTAGAAGCCAAGCGCCAGATCGTTGTAGGGGCCGACAAATTCGGCAGCGTCGAGCGTGCCGGACTGCAGCGCCTGGAAAATCTCGCCTGCAGCCATGTTGGTCACAGTTGCGCCAAGCTTCTCCCAGACCTGGCCACCCAGGCCCGGCGTGCGGAAGCGGATGCCCTTGACGTCTTCGACGCTGTTCAATTCGTTGCGGAACCAGCCGCCGGCCTGCGTGCCGGTGTTGCCAGACAGGAAGCCCTGAACGCCGAACTGGTCATAGATCTCGTCCCAGATCTCCTGGCCGCCCATGAAGCGGACCCATGCGGTCAGTTCAGGCGTGGTCATGCCGTAGGGGACGCCGGTGAAGAACGACAGGGCGGGCGACTTGTTCTGCCAGTAATAGGCGGCGCCATGGCTCATTTCCGCGGTGCCATCAATGACGGCATCGAGCGACTGAAGCGGCGGAACCAGCTCACCTGCGGAGTAGACCTGAATGGTCAGGCGTCCGCCCGATGCGGTGGTGATGCGATCGGCCAGCCGCTGCGCGCCCACGCCCAGACCCGGGAAATTCTTCGGCCAGGTCGTGACCATGCGCCAGGTGATGTTGCCCTGGGCAATCGCGGGAGCGGCGAGGCCCGTGGCGACGGCGCCAGCGCCGACAATCCCCGCGCTGCGAATAAAAGAACGACGATCCATTATGTTTCCTCCAAAATAGAAAAGGCTCGTGAAAAGCGTGCCTGACGACCTGAAAGGCACCCTCCGGACAGACACATACTCTGCCGTCCGGTGCCATGTCCATGCCAGAAAGAATAGGCGATGTAGGACCATACCGGCCTGATTTCAGGGGATTCTGAAGCCTGCCGGCGGCAGCCATGCCGAAATAGCCTGTTAGGCGGTTGAAAGCCGGCTCCGCAGCTCGGTCTTGAGCACCTTGCCG
This sequence comes from Hoeflea sp., assembly GCF_014359905.1. GTDB lineage: Bacteria > Pseudomonadota > Alphaproteobacteria > Rhizobiales > Rhizobiaceae > Hoeflea. The sequence continues at coordinate 7,759 of NZ_JACIYP010000002.1, forward strand.
TAATTGTTCTTGGGCAGTTCGGTTTCAAAGACATAGGCCTTGGGGCGTTTGAAACCTGCGATCTGGGTGCGGCAATGGGCATCGAGTTCGGAGGCGGAGGGCGCTTCAGCTCCGGCAGGAACCACCACCGCGACCACCTCTTCACCCCATTCGGCGCTCGGGCGGCCGATGACCGAGACTTCCGCCACCCCCGGATGGGTCAGCAGCGCTTCCTCGACCTCGCGCGGATAGATGTTGGTGCCACCGGAGATGATCACATCCTTGGAGCGGTCGCGCAGCGTGAGGTATCCATCTTCATCGAGGGACCCCATGTCGCCGGTCCAGAGCCAGCCATCCCGGATGCTCTGTGCGGTGGCATCCGGATTGTTCCAATAACCCTTCATCACAGGAGAACCCGAGGCGATGATCTCGCCGATTTCTCCGGCCGCCCTGTCCTTTCCGTCCGGGCCGACGATGCGGAGGCGAACGCAGGATTGCGGTTGGCCTACGGAGGCAAGACGGTCGCGCCAGCGCGGATGCTGGCGGTCGATGACATCGGCGCGCGGCAGCGCCGTCAGCGTCATCGGAGATTCCCCCTGACCATAGATCTGCACGAAGCGCGCGCCGAACTGAGCCGTGGCCGCCTCGATGTCGGCAAGATACATCGGGCCGCCGCCATAGACGATTGTGCGCAAGCCGTCGCCGCCATAGCCGGTCTGCCGCGCTGCCGCCAGAAGCCGGTTGATCATGGTCGGCGCCGCAAACATCGTGACATTGCCGAGCCTTGGCGCAAGCGCGCAGAGCTCATTGGCGTCGAAACCGCCCGAGGCGGGGATGACATGGCGGCTGCCGCGAAGCACATGCATGAAATTGTAAAGACCTGCGCCATGCGACAGCGGGGCGGCATAAACCGCAGCGTCTTCCTCCAGCACGTCATCGACATCGACGAAATAGGCGTAGGTCATGGCGTGCAGGTTGGCGTTGGTGAGCATCACGCCCTTCGGCTTGCCGGTGGTGCCCGAGGTGTAGAACAGCCAGGCCAGATCGTCCGCATGACGGGGAACGGGCGCCCCGAGCGCTTCGCCGTCCGGTTCAAAGGCGGGATCTGTCTCGAGGTCGTGCAGCGTGCAACCGGGTGGCAGAAGACCGGGCAATTCGGCCTCCCCCGTTACGAACACCACGCCGCTTCCGGAATCAGCGATGATAAATGCCGCTTCGCGGGCATGAAGCTTGGCATTGATGGGGACCGCGACCGCACCGCAGAACCAGATGCCGTAGAGCAGTTCGAGATAGGCCGGGCTGTTTTTCATGAAGATGGCGACGCGGTCACCAGGCTTGACCTGATGCCGCGCGCGCAGGCGAGCGCCGATCTGCGCCGCGTGCAAAGCGAACTCGGCATAGGTTGCGACCTGATCTTCGCCTGAGAGAAGCGCAGGTCGCTCCGCGTGTCTCCTGGCCGTGCGTACCAGCCATTCCGCCAGGTTCATCTCACATCTCCACAGTCCAGGCCGATCTTCATCTCAGTTGCCGCCGTCGGCAAGCACGCCTCGGCGGCACTGAGGCCGGTACGCGCCGATTGCATCAGAAAGGACCGGTGGCTGCCAAGCACGAATTGCGCGCCGCCGCAAGTCATCCAGTCCCTGTGCACGAATTCACACCGCGCCGTAACCGCCGCCGCCGGGCGTGATCATGAACACCTCGTCGTCGGGGTTCATCTCGCGCTTGCGGGTGTCAACCACATCCTCGCCGTTGATCTGGAACGTTCCCTTTGCGCCGTCGCCGCCGCCGAAAATGCCTTCCGGGCCATAGGCGAGCCGGCTCGGGATGGTGTTGAGCAGCCAGCGCGAATTGGTGCGCATGCGGTAGCCGATGCGCTGGCCGTCGCCGCCGGGCTGGCGGCCCGCGCCGCCGGTGCCGCGTTCGAGTTCCTTGCAGGTGAAGGCGATCGGATAGGACGCCTCAAGCACCTCGACGGGAACCGCCGACACGCCGGTCGGATAGCAGATGGCCGAGAGCCCCGGCTTGTGGGCGCGTGCGCCCATGCCTCCGGAATAGTTGAACATGGAGCTGGTGAAGGGCTTGCCCTGGGCGTCCTTGCCCTGGATCTGGATGGTCCAGACCGCGCCCGATCCCTCGGCGACGACGGCATCCGGCAGGATCTGCGCCAGCGCCTTGAGGATCGGGAACGGCACATACATGCCGACCACATGCCGGGCGTTGACCGGCGAGGGATAGCGCGCATTGACCACGCAGTCGTCGGGGAGCTTGAGCTTGATCGGCGCCAGCGAGCCCGCATTGTTGGGCAGGTCCGGGTTGAGCGTCGAGCGGATGGCGAAGGTCGCATAGGCGTGGGTGTAGGCCGGCACCACATTGATGCCCATGGCGCTCGGGCCCGACGAGCCTTCGAAATCGATGGTGATTTCGCCCGCTTCCGGATCCACCGTCACGGCTGTCTTGAGGTCGATCACCTCGCCGCCCGGCACGTCGAATTTCGAGGCGCCATGCCAGGTGCCTGCGGGAAGCTTCGAGATCGCGTCGCGCGTGGCCTTCTCCGAACGCGCGATGATTTCTTCCGACAGGGTCGAAATGTCATCCAAACCATAGCGGTCGCAGAGCGCGTTCAAGCGTTCGGCGGCGATCATGCCGCTCGAGACCTGCGCGCCCAAATCGCCCATCAGCGCATCGGGCGTGCGCACATTGCGCTTGATGATATCGAACAGGGTCTTGTTCGGCCTGCCCTCCTCGTAAAGCTTCATCACCGGGATCCACAGGCCTTCCTCGTGAATGTCGCGAGCGCCTGAGCCGATGCCGTAGCCGCCGATGTCGGAATGGTGAATGGTCGAGCCGGCATAGGCGATGATGCGGCCGTCGCGGAAGATCGGCGAGATGATGGTGATGTCGAAGAAATGCCCCGCCGACATCCAGGGATCATTGGTGATCAGCACATCGCCGGGCTTGAGCTGGTCCATGTCGGTGTGGTCGAGCAGGTTGCGGGCGGCTGCGGCAAGCGAGTTGATATGACCCGGCGTGCCGGTGACCGCCTGGGCCACCATCCTTGCCTTCTCGTCAAACAGGCCGTTGGCGAGGTCGCCCGCCTCGCGCACGATCGGGCTGAAGGCGATGCGCTGCAGCGCCCTCGCCTGCTCGCTGACGATGCCGATGAGATTGCTCCACAGGATTTGAAGTTCGACGCCGTCCATCACAGGACTCCCTTTGTCTTTTCGGCAACGATGCTGCCGCTCGCGTGCAGGGTCGCAACCCAGTTTTCGAGAATGAAGATTGTTGTTTCGCGTTCTTCGATGATCACCGGACCGGCAATGACGTCGTCCGCTGTGATCATCGAGCGCTGGTGAACCGCAACCGATTGCGGCTTGCCGCCGATGAAGACATTGCGGCTTTCCGCCTTGCGTTCGGCCCCGGAGTTCGTCTGCCGGGCAGCCGGCCTGTCGACCTGCGTGCCGCTGGCGGTGACCAGCCAGTTGACGATCTCGATGCCCATGCCTGAGAGCTTGAGCCCGTACTGATGGTGGTATTCGGTCTCGAACAGATCCTCGATGCGCCTGCTGTCGCGCGCAGCGATCACATCGACGGGCAGATTGATCCGCACTTCGGATTGCTGACCCGAATAGCGCATCTCCACGGCGAAGGCGAAGCGGGCTTCGTCGTCGGGGATGCCCGCCTCGCGCAGCGCGTCGCCGCCTTCCCTGGTCATGCTTTCGAGAACCGCGTCGACTGCCGCCCAGTCTAGATTGCCAAGAGGCGACACCAGGCTGCGGACCAGATCGATCTGCGCCGGCGTCACCAAAGTCCCGAAGGCCGAGAGCACGCTGGCGAGCGGCGGATAGATCACCTTGGTGCTTTCGGTGAGTTCGGCGACCATGCAGGCATGGACCGGGCCGGCGCCGCCGAAAGCCAGGAGCGGCAGGCCGCGATAATCGATGCCGCGCTCGGTGGCATGCGTCCGGGTGGCCGCCGCCATCTGCTCACAGACGACTTCAAAGACGCCCCAGGCCGCCTGCGAGCGGGGAATATTGAGCTTGACGCCGAGCTCGTCGAGCGCCTTTTCGGCGGCCGCGGTATCAAGCTGCATGTCGCCGCCCAGAAACCGCTTCGGGTCGAGAATGCCAAGCACCACGTCGGCGTCGGTCACGCATGGATCGGCGCCGCCACGGCCGTAACAGGCCGGTCCGGGCATCGAGCCCGCGCTTTCCGGCCCGATCTTCAAGAGACCCAGATCATCGACCGAGGCGATCGAGCCGCCGCCGGCGCCGATCTCGATCATGTCGATCGAGGGCACGGTGATCGGCATGCCGCTGCCCGGCTTGAACCGATAGCGCCGGTCGACCTCGAAGGTGCCGGTGACCAGCGGCTCATGGTCCTGCACAATGCAGGCCTTGGCGGTGGTGCCGCCCATGTCGAAGGAAATCAGATCCGGAATGCCGAAGATGCGGGAGAAGTAGCAGGCGACCAGCGCGCCGGCGGCAGGACCCGATTCGATCATGCGGACCGGAATGGTGCTCGCCCGCTCGGCGCCGATGACGCCGCCGTTGGACAGCATGATCAGCGGCTGCTGCGAGAAGCCGCGGGTCTTGAGCTCGGTGATCAGCGCCGAGAGATAGGGCCGTGTGATCGGCACCGTGTAGGCGTTGATCGCCACCGTCGAGGCGCGCAGATATTCGCGCATCTGCGGCGCGATGACGCTCGACAGCGAGACATAGATATCGGGCGCTTCCTCGTTGAAGATGCGGCGGACCTCTTCCTCGTTGGCGCCGTTGCGGTAGGAATTGAGGAAGCATACGGCGACGGACACGATGCCCATCTCGCGGCACCTGGCGATGATCTCGAGGATTTCGGCCCGGTCTACCGCAGTGCCGACGGAGGCGTCGGCAAAGGTGCGTTCGTTGACGGTGAAGGTGCGCTCCATCGGGATCAGCGGCTCGGCGAACTCGATCTGCGGGTCGTACATGTCATAGCGGTGTTCTTCACGGATATAGAGAACATCGCGGAATCCTTCGGTGAGCAGCAGCGCCACCGGCGGTCCCTTGCGCTCGATCAGCGCGTTGGTGACCACGGTCGTGGCATGGACAATGACATCATCGACATCGCCGGGCGCGATGCCGGCCTTGCCCAGCACGAGATCCACACCCCGGAAGAAGCCTTCAAGCAGGTCGTGATGGGTGGTCAGCGTCTTGTCGACATAGGACTGGCCATCGGAGGCCAGAAGCACGGCATCGGTGAAGGTGCCGCCAATGTCGATGGCGAGTGAATAGCGTGTCATGTCGGGTACTCCATGCATCCCAAGTCTTTTGAAATCGCGCGCGCGGCCTTTGTGACTGTGGCGCAAAGCGGGGTCGGCGGTTCGGCAGGGATTTCCTGCAGCGAACCGGCGACGGTGATGGTGGCGATGAACTTGTTCTCGAGATCGAAGATCGGCGCCGAGATCGCGTTCACGCCTCTGAGCGTCTCCTCCGGCGCCACGGCCCAGCCGGCCTTGCCGGCGCGGGCGATTTCGGCCTGCAGCCGGGCGGGATCGAAGGCTGCGCCATTGGCCATCGGCGGATGGTCGGCGGCAAGCTGGGCCGGCAGCAGACCGGGGTCGCCGAAGGCCAGCGCGATCTTGCCCTGCGCCGAGGCGTGAAACGAGAGAAGCGCGCCCGGCTTGGTAACGATCTGGACGGGCGAATCCATCCGCACGATATCGACCACGCGCATTCCGTTGTCTTCGGGAATGGAGAGCGTGCAGGTGAGTCCGGCCTTGTCGCGCACCTGCACCATCACCGGCCGCGCGGTGCTTGTGAGCTGCGTGCCGTCGGCAATCGCCTGGCCGAGATGGAACAGCTTGAGCGTCAGCCGGTAGCGCTCGGTGACCGGGTCCTGCCGGACATAGCCGATGTTGCTCAGCGTCTGCAGATAGCGGTAGACCTTCGCCCGCGGCATGCCGAGCCGCTTGGCCAGATCGGTGATCCGCACGTCTTCGTTCATCGGGGCCATTTCCTCGATGATCTGGAAGGCGGCGATGGCCGAGTGGTTGTTGATCTTGCTCGTGTCTTTCATGGCATTACCCCGGAAACAGGCCTGGCAGCGTCAGCGTCAGAGACGGCACGAAGGCAACCAGGGCGAGGATGATCAGGGAGATCCCGATCATCGGCAGGATTGCGACAGCCACTTTTTCAAGCGGCGTCTTGCCGATGGCCGAGACGATGAACAGGCAAAGGCCCACCGGCGGCGTGATCATGCCGATCATCAGGTTGAGCACGACCATGACGCCGAACTGGACCTGGTCGATGCCAAGCAGCGGAAACAGCTCGTTGAGGATGGGCATCACCAGAACGAGCGCCGCCAGCGGCTCGAGAAACAATCCCAGCAGCAGCAGAACGGCGTTGAGGAGCAGGATGAGCACCCAGGGCGAGGTGCTGATCTCGAGCATCTGCGCGGCGATTTCAAGCGGGATGTTCTCGATGCCGAGAATGAAGGAGGTCATGCTGGCCATGGCGACGATCAGCATCACGCCCGCGGTCATGGTGGCCGCCTCATAAAAAGACGTGACGATCTTGGATGCATTGAGCGTGCGGTAGATCAGCAGTCCCACGCCAAGCGCATAGACCACGGCGACGGCGGCGGCTTCTGTCGGCGTGAAGACGCCGCTGCGAATGCCGCCGACGATGATCACCGGCAGCAATAGAGCCGGCAGCGCCTTGACCGCCAGCGGCCACCGTTCCGCGGCCGGGATGGCCGTCGGCAACGGATGATCCTCGCGCCTGGCTTTGAGGAGCACATAAAAGAGCAGGCCTGCGCACAATGCGAAGGCAGGAATGATGCCGGCCAGGAACAGATCGGCGATCGAGGTTCCGGTCAGCACGCCATAGAGAATGAGCGCCAGCGACGGCGGAACCAGCGGCCCCAGAATCGAGCCCGCGGCGGTCAGGGCTGCGGCGTATTCGGGCCTGTAACCGTCGCGCTGCATGGCGGGAATCATGACGCTGCCGATCGCCGAGGCTTCCGCGGTTGCGGCACCACTGACGCCGGAGAACATCATGCTGGCAAGCACGTTGACCGCGGCCAGGCCACCACGGACCCGGCCCACGAGCATCTGTGCGAAGCGCACGATCTGGCGGGTCAGGTCGGCCGAGTTCATCAGATTGCCCGCCAGGATGAAGAACGGGATCGTCAGCAGCACGAAATTGTCGATGCCGGCGATCATCTTCTGCGGGAAGCCGATCAGCAGATGAAGCTGGTCGTTGACGATCAGATAGGTGAGTGAGGAAAGCCCGAGGCTGAAGGCCACCGGAATGCCGATGACCATGAAGCCAAGGAAGGATAGCAGATAAAGGGTCACAGGCTGGTGCCTCCCTGATGCGCCAGATCCTGCAACGACTGCCCGTTCACCCAGGCGCGCGCACAGAGCACAATGTCGGCGATGATGCGCAGCGCGAGAAGGGTCATGCCCAGCGGGAGCGCGAAATAGACCCAGAACACGCGAGGCGCTTGCGGCGCGTCGGCTCCGAACAGGTCTTCGTAAATGAAGCTCAACGCCGGGATCGGCTGCGATCCCGCAAGGTCGGCATAGATATAGCCGTACCAGGCAAGGGCTGCGCACATCGCCACGGACAGCATGCCGCCCAGGATCGCCAGCATCAGCGCCGGCACCCGCGGCAGCGCGTTGGCGAGGATCGACAGCGCCGCGATCTCGCCGCGCTCATAGGCAAACATCATGGCCAGAAACGAGGTCCAGATGAGCAGATAACGGCACACTTCCTCTGACCAGAGGAGCGAGGAATTCAGCCCGTAGCGCATGATCACCTGCGCGACCATCACCGTCAGCAGCAGCGCCATCAACGCGACGAGAAGCGCCCTGAGACCCCTGCGAAAGGCATGATGAAATGCTGATAATGTCACGACATCAACTCCGGTTTGCTGGCCACATGCTGGCGCATTTTGAGCGCGTTGTTCCCGGGCCCGGCGAGAACGCCGGGCCCATCCTGCTTGGGCACAGGATGTCAATTCAGGATTTCAGTCGAAATCGGCTTCCTGATAGTCGGTGAGGTGCCTGTAATCCTCACGAACCGGCGCGAACACATCGAGATTGAGGGCAACCTCGCCGCCGATGGCTTCCCCGCAATGGATGACATCGGGGGGAATGCGCACAACCTCGCCTGCCCCGACTTCGACCACATCATCGCCGATTTCGAAGCGGACACGGCCGGACACGACATAGGCCAACTGCTCGAAGGGGTGGGAATGGGGCTTCTTCTCCATTCCCGGCTCCAGCCAGTTCATCACCATCAGGGCGTTGTCGCCGCGGAAGGCGGTTCGCGAAACGCCTTCACGAACCTGTTCCCGGGGAAGCCTGTCCCAGCCATAGACCTTGGTCGACGCCATGGCGGTTACTGGCCCTTTGCGAAGGCTTCGTCGAACTTGGCGATCAACGGATCCTTTTCCTTCCAGGTGGTCACCACCGGGGCGGTCAGGGCCTTGAGATCGTCGAGATCGGAAAGCTTGTTGACGGTCACCCCGTTTTGCTCAAGGAAAGCGATGGTGTCGGCTTCCTGGGAGGCAGCCAGCGCATAGGCTTCGGCTGTCGTTTCCTTGCCGGCCAGTTCGACCGCAGCCTTGTCCTCGTCGCTCAACTTGTCCCAGGCAGCACCCGACATCATGATGACGCCAGGCCAGAAATAATGGCCTGTGAGAGTGAGCTGCTTGGCCGCATTGTAGAGGCTTTCCGATTGGACCGAGGAGACGTTGATCTCGACGGCATCGATGGTGCCGGTTTCGAGCGCCGAATAGACCTCGCCGTAAGCCATGCCGATCGGGTTGACGCCGATGGCTTCCCAGATCGCCTTGTGCAGCGGGATCGGCACGATGCGTGTCTTCAGTCCCTTGAAGTCGGCCAGGCTGGTGACCTGCTTGTCCTTGGCGAGGAAGTGGCGAAGCCCGGCTTCGATAAAGCCAACTCCCTTGATCTTCTTCTCATCAAGCGTCGCCAGAAGCTCGTCGCCCAGATCCGATGTCAGAACCGCAGACAACTGCTCATAGGTCGACACTGTGAAAGGCTGCTGGAGGGCATCAAAGGACGCGGCTCCCAGCACCAGAGGCAAGGTTGCCGAGGAGACCAGCGCGCCGTCGATCAGGCCGATCTGGATTCCTTCCAGCAATTGCTTGTCATCGCCGAGCTGGCGGTCGCCATAAACCTCGATCTTGACGTTGCCGTTGGTCTTTGCCGCGACCTTCTCGGCGAAGATTTCAAGACCCGTGTGGAAAACATGGGTCGACGCAGCCGCGTGACCCATTTTCAGGGTGACCTCCTGCGCAGCGGCGAGCGACGGCAGCACCAGCAGGGCTATCCCTGCGAAAACAGACAAACTCTTCATTCCATCCTCCCAATTTTTGTTTCACTCAATGAAACAATACAACGCAGAGTGAAACACTATTGGAAACGAGTCAAGACCCCCGACGCCGTGACGCCGCCTGGAGTGCTTTCGATTGCAGAATGGGGAAGGTTGAGGTGCGCTGGAGCGCGCAAACCATGGACTGTCCCGCAAGGCCAGATGCGGGACAGTCCCTGACTTGCATGCGGGAACCGTGGGTCAGCGTTTGACGGCTGCGATCTGGCCGATCACCTCGAAGGCAGATTTTCCCGAGGCCTCGCCGATTGCCTTGATGGTTGCGTCGGGGCTTGCGACCGTCAGGCCAGTGTCCCGGAGAACGCTGGTCAGGCTCTCCCCGTCATGGCCAAAAAGCGGTGCGACGGTCGCGAGCGCGCCGTTTTCAAAGGCTTCGAAAACCGCACGCTGCGGCGAGCCGCCGGCGCTCTGGCCGGTCATGGCCGGTACGGCGAAAGCCAGTCCGGCCATGAGCGACACCACGAGGGCGATCAGCATCGGAGGCTTCTTGATGTAAGTGAGAAACGGACGCCAGTTCTTCCAGACGTGCAGGACGAAGGGCGCGATCAGAACCATCGACAGCCATTCATGCATGCCGTGGAAAGCGGCTGATCCCCAATGGAAGAACAGCGCCACGCCGGAAACAAGCGAAACGAGAAAAAGACCGGTGATGAAGGGGGTTGCATAGCGATTGAGCAGGGTCGGCATTGTCGGAACCTTCCATCTTCAAATCCTCCCGGCATCCTGATTGAACCCGTTTTGCAGGCGTAGCAACTTACCGATTGGTAATGTGATCACCGCCTTAAGGGCAAAGAACTCAAGGGGTTGCCTGTGCGGCGGAGCAGATAGGTCATGCCGCGCCGCGGCGAATGGCTGACGCCGTACCCAGCATCCCCAGCGCCTCCCGCACCCGGCAAGTTTGCGCCTGTGCTGATAGCATTCAGCCCGGAACCCCTTCATGGGATCCCGGGCTGAAAAACGCATGGGGCCTGATCTATGCCTGCGCGGACCACTGTGCGTACCAGGTCTTGAACAGCTGATACTGGGCTTCCGCATAGTGTTTCTGCGAATCCGACAAAGCATCGGTCTCGTAAAAGTGCAGCGTGTATTCCGTGTCGCCGTTCAGCACCATCAGGTGCTTGTAATAGAGCACCAGATCGGCGCCCTCATCGAAGGAGGAGAGCACGCCGAGAGCCTCTTCGAGCTGCCTGGCCTGCGCCCGCGCCTTGACATCGCCCGCGGCTGCCTTTCTGCACAGCGAGACCAGATGCAGCACTTCCTTCGGGAGCGCATTGCCGATGCCGGTGATCGCGCCGGTGGCGCCGCAATTGACGTAGCCATGGAAGACATTGGTGTCGACGCCGACCATCAGGGTCACGTTCTCGTCCGCGGAGGTGATGTTCTCGGCCGCGTAGCGCAGGTCCGCTGCGCCGCCGAATTCCTTGAAGCCGATCAGGTTCGGATGCTCCTTGCGCAAGGCGAAGAACAGGTCGGCGCGGGTAGCGAACCCGTAATAGGGGCTGTTGTAGATCACCGCAGGCAAGCCTGGCGCCACCGACAGGATCGCCTTGAAATGGGCGGCCTGGGCGGCGGCCGATGTGCCGCGCGAGAGCACGCGCGGAATGACCATCAGCCCTTGCGCGCCGACTTCCGCGGCGTGGGCGGCATGGGCCACCGCCGACGCGCTGTTGATCGCGCCGGTTCCCACGATTGTGGGCACGCCGGCTTCAACCAGGCGGGCGACGCCTTCCATGCGCTGCGCGTCGCTGAGCAGCGGCCAGTCGCCCATCGAACCGCAATAGACCACGCCCGACATCCCGGCATCGACCAGCTCCTTGCCCTTGCGCACCAGCGCCTCGAAATCCGGAGTGCGGTCGGGCTTGCACGGGGTCATGAGTGCGGGAATGCAACCTTTGAAAATGGTATCGTCCATCGGGGGGTGTCCTTTGTTGTCAGTAAACAGGGTTTAGAATCCGACTATCTGCGAGGGAAGCCACGTCGCCAGCATCGGAAACAGCGCCACCGCCAGCAGCGTCGCGATCTGCAGCCCGATGAAGGGCACGACCCCGCGGCACATCTGGCCATAGGTCATGTCCGGCGGCGCGATGGATTTGAGATAGAAGATCGAGGATGCCATCGGCGGCGTCAGGTAACTGGTCTGGATGACGATGATCATCATGGTGCCGAACCAGACGGGGTCGATCCCGGCGGACCGGATGAAAGGTGTGAACAACGGCACCGCGATCAGCACATTGGCTGTCCAATCCAGCACGAAACCCAGAAGCAGCACGATCACGAGAAAGAAGATGATCATGCCGGTGTCGCCGAAGCCGGCCGCGTCGATGAACGAGCGGATCATGCGCGAGCCGCCATTGGCCGCAAAGGTTCCCATGAACATGGTGCCTGCGGCAACAATCAACAGGATCATCGCCGAAATCCGGACCGTGATCCGGAGCGATTCAAACAGCATGCCGAGATTGAAGCGGCCATAGAAGATGCTCAGAAGGGTCGCGCCGACAGCGCCCACGGACGCCGCTTCCGTGGGCGAGGCAATGCCCGCGAGCAAAGAGCCCAGAACGGCAAAAATCAAAAGGCAGATCGGCAGAAGCGAGGACACCGTCAGCCACAGTTTGTCGGTAAGCGGCATGTCGGGCTCATCATCTTCAGAGACCGGCCGGGGCGGAGAGAAAATGCCCTGAATGATCAGATAGACAATGAACAGGCCGACCATCAGCAACCCCGGCAACATCATGCCGGCCAGAAGCTCGCCCACGGACATCTGGGCCAGGGAGGCGTACATCACCGCAATGACCGAGGGCGGGATCATGGTGCCGAGCGAGCCGCCGGCGCAGATGGTTCCGGCAATCTGGCTGTTGGCATAACCGCCGCGCTTCATGGCCGGGATGGCCATCATCCCGATCATCACCTCGACCGCACCCACGACACCGGCGGCAGCGGCGAAAATCGCGCCCATCGCGATCGTGGCGACCGCAAGTCCGCCGGGCAGCCGCCGGAGCCACATCTGCATGACCAGAAACAGGCGTTCGGCGATGCCGGAGCGTTCCAGAATGGCGCCCATGAGCACAAACATCGGAATGGCGGCAAGAATGAAATTCGTCGAGGCCGAATAAAACGCGCCGTAGAGCTGGGCAAAGGCATTCGGGCCGAATTTGGCAAGCCCGGCGGCTGCCGAGACGATGGCGAGCGAAAACGCGATCGGGATGCCGGTGAGCACGAGCACAAACAGGGCGGGAAACATCAAGGCAGCGATGGTCATGGCTCAGGCTTCCAGTTTGAACGGCTGGTCGTCCTGGCCCCGGAACACCCGCAAACCGTGGACAAGCTGTTGCAGGGTCAGTGCTATCAGCCCGAGGGCGAGGATCGAGAAGAACGGCCACATCAGCGGCGCCCAAGGGCTGACCGTCTCGACTTCGGAGGTTGTCCAGGCCCTCAATGCCCGCTCGACTGCGAATTTCGACAGGGCCGCGAACATCGGCGTCAGCAAAAAGACAAAGACGATGCCTTCGAGCCAGCGCCGGAAGGCGACCGGCATTTTCTGGGCCAGGAAATCAATCCGCACATGGGCGTCTTCATGCAGGGCGTAGGCAGCCCCGAGAACGAACAGCGATCCCGTGCACATGTAGGAGATGTCGAAGGCCCACATGGTTGGCGCGCCGAAAACATAGCGCGCCACCACTTCGTAAATCATCGAGATGACAAGAACCACCGTCACGATCTGGGCGATCCAAAACAGCAGACGGGAGAAGGCGTCGACGAGTTTGAACAGCCTGGTCATGACGGTGGTTGGCTCCTATCAATCCTGGTTGCGAACGAGATAGCTGCTTTCGGCGGACCACAGGGTCTTGAAGGCCATGTAGTCCGTGAGGATATCAGCCATTTCCGGCCTGCCTTCGGCCTTCTGCGCCTCGGCGGTCTTGCCGATCCAGTCAGCGCCTGCGTCCGAGAGTTCCTTGATGAACTCGGGCGACAGCGTGATCACCTCGTTGGGACCCTTGCGGTAGCTGTCCATGGCGACAACGTCTTCTCCGTAGAAATGCACCAGCGCCTGCATGGTGGTCAATTCCGCGGCCTTCTCGATCAACGGCTTCAAATCGTCAGGCAGCGCGTCCCAGGTCTCCTGCTTGAGCACGACTTCCCACAGGAAGGTCGGCTGGTGCACGCCCGGCACGATGATGTATTTCGCGGCTTCGTGAAAGCCTTCCGGCATGTTGGCCGAGGGGGGACCCCATTCGATCAGGTCAACGCCCTTGCGCTGCAGCAGCGTGTAGATTTCCCCAGGAGGGACAACCGTCGGCACCGCGCCGAAATATTCTTCCATGACTTTCGCCCAAGGGCCCGAAGTCCGGTATTTCATGCCCTTGAGATCTTCGGCCTTGGTGATCGGCACATTGGAGTGGGCCATCACTTCCGAAGAACCGATGCCGACGATCAGATTCTTGAAACCTTCCTTGGCGCGCAGCTCGGCGAGCTTTTCCTTGCCGCCCTTTTCATAGATCCACGTAACAAAGGCTTCAGGCCCCATGCCGCCGGGGAAGCCGGCGAAAATGGCGTTGATCGGATCCTGATTGACGAGATAGCTCGGCGTGGAGTGACCTGCCTGGACAATGCCGTCGCGCACGCCGTCATAGACCTGCAATGCTGGCACCAGCACACCGGCGCCGAACGGCTCGATGAGGACGCGGCTGTTGGTGAGAACGCCGACATTGTCGGCGAAACGCTCGAGGAAATTGACGTAGAAGGGAGATCCTTCGGGCACCGAGGTCGGTACTTGCCACGTTACTTCCTGGGCTGCGGCCGGCAGCGCCGCGACAGACAGCATGGAGACCAGCGCCCACTTCCTGATGTTTTGAAACATGAAACCCTCTGTGTTCTGACCGCGCAGCAACGCGGACGGTTGGTGGTGTTCTGACCGGCGGATGGTCGCGCCCTAGCGGCCGAGCCCCCGTGCCCGTCTCTCTGTGGAGACACGAAACCATATCGCAATGTATTTTTGTTGTCGACATAAAATATGGGAGCAAATCTGAGCCTGCCACAGCCGGCCCGGCGGATGGGCCGGGACGTCGCGGTAGACGTGTTTTATCGGGCTTCTCAGAGGGTTATGTTGGCGTTCACGCGATGGTCCGCGGTGATGCTGGCCTGGATCTGCTTGACGATCTGCTGGGCATGGGCATGGGCGATGCGGTCCGCGGTTTCGACATCGCCCCGTTCAATGGCCGCCACCATGTCCTCGTGCTCCTGAAGATAGATCCGCGGCAGCTTGTCATTGTAGGAGGAGTAGTAGAGCCGGAGCAGCCGCCTGCCCTCGTCCAGCAGTCTCTCGAAAAGCTCGGTGTAGTAGCGGTTGTTGCCGGCGCGCGCGATCTCGGCATGAAAATTACGGTTGACCTCGATCATCTCGGGCACGTCCCTCGCCTCCACCGCCTGCGCATAGTGATCCTGAAGCGCGCGGATCCGGACAAGATCGGCCGCGGTGCGATTCGCGGCGGCAAGGCGCGTGGTGACCCGGTACATCAGCGACAGCGCATCGAAGAACTGCGACAGGTTGGGAAAGTCGATCGGCGCCACGATTGTGAAGCGGTTGGGAAGGGTGACGACCAGGCCCTCTCCCGCAAGCTTGACCATGGCCTCGCGGATGGGGGTGCGGGAGATGCCGAAGCGCTCCGAGAGCCTGACTTCGTCGATCGGACTGCCAGGCGCGAGCGTCAGGTCGAGGATCTCGTGCTTGATCGTGTCGTACACGGCGCCCACGCCCTTGCCGCGCTTGCGCTTTGTGCCGGGATGTTGGTCCGGCACGCGATCTTCAACATTCATGGTTTCTCTCCGTCACCGCAGCCATGACGAGCACTATAGAAGCGCGCGCGCAAACACAATTCTCGACCGTGACAAGTCCTGTCTGCCAGCGAACACGATGTGGTTGACCTGCAGATCACGGCCTTCCGGGCGACACGGGCCGGGCATCGCAAAAACCATTCGGGGTCGTCTCCCCAACCGGCTCTCGATCAAGATGCCGGTTGCGGCTTGCGGCTCCTGCGAGGCTTACGGCTCGTCAATCACCGTCAAATGCGGCACGCCCTCGACGTCGAGCCGCAATCGTCCGCGATCGGCGCGAACGAGCCGGACCGGTCCGCCCTTTTCCTCCAGTCGGCGGCGCAGCAGGATCAGCCGCGTCTCGAGATTGTCCTTGAAATCCGGAAGCAGCAGGCTGCGGTCTCTGCGGATTTCCTTGTTGAGGAAGTCCCGGCGGCCCGAAGTCAGATAATCGCTGAGAAAGTGGTGAAGCAGGCGACCCGGCACACCGCGGATCAGGTATTCGTCGCCAAGGAAGATGGACCCGTCACGGCTGTAGTAGCGGACCGAGAATGTCGGCTGAGTGTTGGATCGAGGCGGCGAAGCCGGCGTCGCCACACCGGCAGCGGTCCCGCCACGCTCCTGATGTTCGGAGAGCACGATGGTGAGCGCCAACTGGCGCGCGATGATGGACAAGGCTTCTTCGTCCTTGTGGCCAAAGGCGAAGGGCCGCTCCGATTCCGTGAAGACCACGCCGACAAGCCGGCCCTGAATCTGCAAGGGCACGGCGAGCTGGCTTGCCGGCGACGCGATCGCCGGCCGGGCGAGCTCTTTGCCCGGGTCTAATCCGCTTGTCGATCTTACCGCGCTGACATAGCGGCGCCCGCGGCTCATGTCGCTGATTCGCACGGGAAGCCTCGCCTGCGCCGCCATGCCTATCGTACCGGACCCGAATGCCACTTCCGAGCCGAACCCGAACCGGTCGTAGCCGCGGCTGGCAATGGTGGTCAGTTGACAGCGCTCGCTATCCGCCAGCAGGACCATCGTGTGGCCGAAGCCGAACATGGTCTCCAGACCTTCCAGGACCAGGTCGAGCGCCCGTTCCACATCGCCCGCCTCCTCCAACTGCTCCGTGAGCCGGTGGGTCAGTTCAAGATGATCGCGCCGGTCGGCCACCGACCTCTGCGGCAGTTCAAGCGGATTGGCTGCGGGCACCCTTCGGCAATCCATGACCCGGTAGACGTCAACCGCACGCAGCTTCATCATGTCGCTCATGCCCTGTTCTCGGCTTGCCACCGCGAGATGGATGGCCACACGGTCGAAGATGGGTCCCAGCGTCTCCGAGCGCTCGAACAGGAGGTCGAGAATGTGCTGCTGGCCGCTGTAACCGTCGACCACCATGACCGTGGCGAGCCCATTGGCGCTGATGTTGGCGGCGGTCTTGGAGAAGTACTGGTTGGACAGGGCGACGTGTTCGTCGTCAACGAAATGGACATGCGACAGATAGGAAATATTGGGCAGGCCATTGCCATCGGTCGTGGCGATGACCGAGGGAATGACGCCTTCCAGGGAATCCCTTATATCGCTGAGCCGGATCATGTCCCGGCTCCCGTATCCACGAGCCGACGCCCCGCATTCGGACCCGGGGTCTGCTCGAACAGATCGCGCGGCTGGAAAGACACCCGCATCAGGTCGCGATCGCTCAGCGTGCTGGAAAGCTGCAGCCGCGTCACGCCGAGCGCGCCCAATGTCTCCAGCATTGCCTCGACATAGCGGCTGCCTTGAGCAGTCTCGGTTGCCGTGGCGGGCCTGATCGCGCTGATCACACCCTTGATCTGGTAGGCATGGTAATCGTACGGCCTCACATAGGTGGTGGAGACCGGCAGGCCCGGCTGCGCCCAGGCGACGGCCTCCGGCCATTGGCTGCGCGACACCAGCACGGACACTTCGCCGCTGCAGGCCTCGAAATGCGCGCCGGTTCCGCGACCGATCATGGGACGGTGCGCCGCATTGCGCGTGGCGATGAGGATCATCACGCGGCCTTGGATGAAATGCGCCACACCGGTCTCGATCACGGGCAAATCCCCTGCAACGCGGCAAGATTAGGAACATAGGAAAATTTTAGCAACGGCGCGGTCGTGCTTAGCATGCATTTAGGAAGCCTGATTTCCGCCTCGGGTCTATCCCGTCCGCATTCGCCGGCAGGCCGGCTTCGAACCCCAAGGAGCACTGTTATGAACCACCATGTTTCACTCACCGACATTCCCGACCTCAATGGCCGCTATGATCTGTACGGCGGCGTGCACAAGGGCCTCCGCCGGGCCGGCTGTGATCTTCTCTGCCGGCTCGGCGCGGTCGACCACGACAAGACGGAGGAAATCGATGCGGTGATCGCGAGGCTGCGCGCCTATCTCGACCTGGCCGCCAGCCACGTGATGCACGAGGATGAGAACATCCACAAAGCCTTGCGGGAGCGCGGCGTACCCACTTCCGCCATCGACCACCAGCACGACGATCATCGCCGCGACTTCGCCGATCTCGAGGCGCTGGCGGTCCGGGTCGAGACGGCGGCCCCACATCTGCGGAAGGCCGCATGCCGCACGCTCTACCTCGCCTTTGCCGCCTATATTGCCGACGATCTGGCGCATATGCACGAGGAAGAAACGGCGACAGCCCCTGCGCTATGGCGCGCCTTCACCGATGAAGAATTGATGGGTGTCGAGATGCGCATCGTCAGCTCGATGGCGCCGGAGGAGAACATGGCTTTCATGCGCACCATGATCCCGGCCATGAACCCGGCTGAACGCGCTGCCCTGCTCGGCGCCATGAAGAACGGCGCTCCACCGGAAGTCTTCAACGCAGTCATCGAATTCGCCGTCCGTCCAAGTCTTTCGGACACCGCTTTCGACGATCTCGCCGAACGCCTTCAGATTGCGGCATGAGACCGG
Source organism: Hoeflea sp. (assembly GCF_014359905.1). Taxonomy (GTDB): domain Bacteria; phylum Pseudomonadota; class Alphaproteobacteria; order Rhizobiales; family Rhizobiaceae; genus Hoeflea. The sequence goes on from NZ_JACIYP010000002.1 coordinate 25,874, forward strand.
TCGGATCAGCCCGGCCTCAGCCGTCACCGCGTTCGGCGCCGGCTGACGTGGCGAAATGTGCCGGCTGCTGCAATCCCTGTCTTGCCGGTCTCAACCGGCTGCGAGCCGCCGCCGAGATTGCCACGGGCGAGCGCCGTCATCCAAGGAGCCATGGCTTGGGCGCAAGGCCCTGTCACCGGCGCGGGACGCCGATCCCGACGGACGACGCCCCTGGCATCTGAACACGCAAGGTCCGCGATCGCTCAGCGGTCGCGGACCACCGCCCGCAAGCACAGAACAGACCGACCGGCTCCTCAAAAGCGGGATCCTTGCCACAGGGCTTGCGGATGACGTTCCGTCGTGACATCGACGCGGTACAGCAGCATTCAAGGAGGCTGGCGCATCATGGAACAGGCACCGGAAGACAATGCGCAGGTCCGCAATCTGTCGCAGGGGTGGACCGTCACCGATGGCATTCACGCCGTGGGCCTGCCTGTGCCGGGAGACGTCCATTCCGCGCTCGCCGACGCCGGAATCATATCCGATCCCTATTGGCGCGACACGGAAGTCTCGCTCGACTGGGTGCATGAGAGCGAATGGACGGCCAGCAGCCGGTTCGATTTCGAAGACACCGGAGGCGGGTACTGGACCCTGTCGTTCGACGGCGTCGACTGTGTGGCCGACATTCGCCTGAACGGCAATTTGCTTGGACGCGTCGACAACCGTTTCCTGCGCCAGGATTTCGAGGTGAGCGAAGCTCTTGCCATGGGCGAGAATCATCTGGAAGTCCATTTCCTCTCCAATTCCGCCGAAGCCGCCGCCAGGGCCGCGGCTTCGCCCTATCCGGTTCCCTATACGAGAGACAACAACCGGATTCCGCACTACAATTTCCTGCGCAAGACCCATTGCGACGCCGGCTGGGACTGGAACATCGCGCTGTCGCCGCTGGGCCTTTGCGGGCCGGTGACGCTGAGGCGCTGCAATCTTGCGCGGCTTGATGGCGTGATGATCCGTCAGGTGCATCGCAACGGCACGGTGACGCTTGAACTCGACCTGCATTACACCGCCTTTGCGCCGGGAGAGATCGAGATCGGGGCTGTGTGCGACGGCCAATCGGCCGATGACACCGTTCAGGTCTGGCCCGGCGAGGGCAAGGCGCGGCTGTCCCTGACCATCCAAGACCCCGAGCTGTGGTGGCCGGCGGGGCATGGTGCGCAGCCCATGTATGATCTCGAGCTCCGGCTCGGGCAGGACAGGGTCACCCGCCGCATCGGGCTCAGAACGGTCGCGCTTGTGACCGATGCGGACGACGTCGGCGCCCGGTTTGCCTTCCGCGTCAACGGGCGCGAGATCTTCATGCGCGGCGCCAACTGGATTCCCGCCGACGCGCTGCCCGCGCGGGCGACGAAGGAGGTCGTCCGCGACCGGCTGACTTCGGCGGTCGAGGCAAACATGACCATGATCCGGGTCTGGGGCGGCGGGCAGTACGAGCCGGACTGGTTCTATGACTTGTGCTCGGAACTCGGGCTGATGGTCTGGCAGGACTTCATGTTTTCCTGCAGCCTCTACCCGGCCCATGATCACGCCTGGCTCGCAAGCGTGCGCCGCGAGGTGCGCCAGCAGATCCGGAGGCTGTCGGGCCATCCCTGCCTGGCGCTGTGGTGCGGCGACAACGAGGTGATCGGGGCGCTGACCTGGTATCCCGAGGCCCGCGCCAACCGCGACCGCTATCTCGCCGTCTACGCGCGCCTCAACGCCGCGCTCGAGGAAGCGGTGGCGGAGGAGAAGCCGGATGTCGCCTTCTGGCCGTCCTCGCCGTCGGTCGGACCGCTCGATTTCGGCGACGGCTGGCATGACGACAGCTCGGGCGACATGCACTTCTGGGACGTCTGGCATTCCTCCAAGGACTTCGAGCACTATCGCAGCGTCCGTCCGCGCTTCTGTTCCGAATTCGGCTTCCAGTCGTTTCCCTCGAACCGGATCATCGCGGGCTTCACCGACCCGGACGACCGCAACGTGTCGTCGCGCGTCATGGACGTGCACCAGCGCAACCACGGGGGCAACAGCCGCATCGTCGAAACCTTGGCGCGCTATTTCCGCTTTCCCGAGAAGTTCGAGGACATGACCTGGCTTTCCCAGATCAGCCAGGCTCTGGCGATGAAGACCGCGATCGAATTCTGGCGCTCGGCCAAGCCGCGCTGCATGGGCACGCTCTACTGGCAGCTCAACGATACCTGGCCGGTGGCGAGCTGGTCGTCGCTCGAATATGGCGGCGGCTGGAAACTGGTGCACTATATGGCCCGCAGGTTCCAGGCGCCTGTGCTGGTGACCGCGCAGCCCGAAACTGCCAGCGGCGACATCGTGCTGTGGGCGATCAATGACACCGGCGAGGATGTCTCGCTCCGCGTCGCCGCACGGCGCGTGTCGACCGCCGGCGCCGTGACCGATTGCGGCGCATGGACCTGCCTGTGCCCGACCGACCGGGCGATCGAGGTGACCCGCCTGCCCGCCTCTCAGTTCGCCACGGACGAGTTCCTGCATTTTGACTGGCGCGACACAGAGGGAAGCCATACCGGCGAGAACGACCACCTGCTGCGCCGGCCGAAAGACTACGGTTTCACCACTCCGACGATCGGAATCGAGGAGACCCGGGACGGGGTGGTGCTTACCAGCGACGTCCCCGCGCTCTATGTCACCTATGACCACGGCGGTTCGGATGTCTGGTCGGACAATGGCGTGACGCTGCTGCCAGGCGTCCCGAAGCTGTTCACGCGCAACCGCGCCCGGGGCGGGATCGCCGGCGACGGGCGGGTCCGGTCCTTGCGAAGCTGAGTGTTCTCAGGGCGTCGCCGGGCACGGTCCGGCGACGCCCGCGCCTTCAATTGGGGATAACCATCGACATGTCGAAACGGGTCCGTCAGGTGCGACACCCGATGGCTTTGCCAGACGCGTTTTTATCGATATACCAGCACCGGAATATTATTCCCCGGAGGCGGGCAAGCCGCTTCAACCGGCCCGATCGGACGCCGCGGCAGGCCTTTCTGGCGAGCCGGCGCGGAAAACACGAAGAAAGTAACACATGATGGGTAAAAACGCCGCCATTCAATCCCGCAAGACCGACGCCATTGCACGCGGTGTCGGCATCATGACGCAGATCTATGTCGATCGCGCCGAGAACTCGGAACTGTGGGACGTCGAAGGCAATCGCTACATCGATTTCGCAGCCGGGATCGCCGTGGTCAACACCGGCCACCGCCATCCGAAGGTGATCGAAGCGGTCAAGGCGCAGCTCGACCGCTTCACCCACACCTGCCACCAGGTCGTGCCCTACGAGAACTATGTCCATCTGGCCGAACGCCTGAACAAGCTTGTACCGGGCGATTTCGACAAGAAGACCGTGTTCGTGACCACCGGCGCCGAAGCCGTGGAAAACGCCGTCAAGATCGCCCGCGCCGCCACCGGGCGTCCGGCTGTGGTTGCCTTCTCAGGCGCCTTTCACGGCCGCACCTTCATGGGCATGGCGCTCACGGGCAAGGTGTTTCCCTACAAGGCGGGCTTCGGCGCGATGCCGGGCGACGTCTACCACGTGCCCTTCCCGGCGGCACTTCATGGCGTCTCCGTCGAGCAGTCGATGGCCGCCCTCGACACCCTGTTCAAGGCCGATGTCGACCCGGCCCGCGTGGCTGCGATCATTCTCGAGCCGGTGCAGGGCGAAGGCGGCTTCTACGAGGTGCCCGCGGGCTTCTTCAAGCTGTTGCGCGAGATCTGCGACAAGCATGGCATCCTGCTGATCGCCGACGAGATCCAGACCGGGTTCGCCCGGACCGGCAAGATGTTCGCGATGGAACACCACGGCGTGGCGCCAGACCTGACCACCATGGCCAAGGGGCTGGCCGGCGGCTTTCCGCTCGCAGCCGTCACCGGCCGGGCGAGCGTGATGGATGCGGCCAACCCGGGCGGACTGGGAGGCACCTATGGCGGCAACCCGATCGGCATCGCCGCGGCGCACGCGGTGCTCGACGTGATCGAGGAGGAAGGGCTCTGCGAGCGCGCCATGCAACTGGGCAACCGGTTGAAACAGCGCCTGCAGGCGATCCGCGAGGACGTGCCGGAGATCGTCGACATCCGCGGTCCCGGCTTCATGAACGCCATCGAATTCAATGACGTCAAGACCGGCAAACCGAGCCCCGACTTCACCAATGCGGTGAAGGCCCGTGCGCTGGAGAAGGGCCTCATTCTCCTCACATGCGGCGTTTACGCCAATGTCATCCGTTTCCTTTCGCCCGTGACCATCCAGGATCCCGTGTTCCAGGAAGCGCTGGACCTTCTTGAAGCGTCCATTCGTGAAGTTCATTCAGAATTTGGAGCCAATGCATAATGACCAAGACTCTCGCAGACATGCTGAAAAATCCCGAGCTCGTGGTGAGCGCCGCCCTGGTTGGCGGTGAATGGGTCAGGACCGCACCCGGCGGCAAGTCCTTCGACGTCCTCAATCCGTCCACCGGCGAAGTCATCACCTCGCTTCCGGATCTGGGTGTCGAGGAAACCAAGGCGGCGATCGATGCGGCCTATCTGGCTCAAAAGGAATGGGCGAAAAAGACCGGCAAGGAGCGCAGCGCCGTGCTGCGCAAGCTCTACGATCTGATGGTCGCCAATGCCGACGACCTGGGCGCCATCCTGACCGCCGAAATGGGCAAGCCGCTGGCTGAGGCCAAGGGCGAAATCCTCTATGGCGCGAGCTTCATCGAGTGGTTCGCGGAAGAGGCCAAGCGCGTGTATGGCGATGTCATTCCCGGCCACCAGCCCGACAAGCGGATCATCGTGCTCAAGCAGCCGGTCGGCGTCGTCGCCGCGATCACGCCGTGGAACTTCCCCAACGCGATGATCGCCCGCAAGCTCGGCCCGGCGCTGGCCGTGGGCTGCGCCTTCATCTCCAAGCCCGCCGGCGAGACCCCGCTGTCGGCCCTGGCGATGGCCAAGCTCGCGCTTGACGCAGGCCTGCCCAAGGGACTCTTGAGCGTCATCACCTCGCGGTCGAGCGCCGCGATCGGTCAGGAATTCTGCTCCAACGACAAGGTGCGCAAGATCACCTTCACCGGCTCGACCGAAGTGGGCCGCATCCTGATGCGGCAGTCCGCCGACCAGATCAAGAAGACCTCGATGGAACTCGGCGGCAACGCCCCCTTCATCGTGTTTGACGATGCCGATCTCGACGCCGCGGTCGAAGGCGCGATGATCTCCAAATACCGCAACAACGGCCAGACCTGCGTGTGCGCCAACCGCATCTATGTGCAGGCCGGCGTCTATGACGCTTTCGCCGAAAAGCTCGCTGCGGCCGTGGGCAAGATGAAGGTCGGGGACGGCTTCGGCGACGGCGTGACTACCGGTCCGCTGATCAGCGAAGACGCGGTTGAAAAGGTCGAAGACCACATCGCCGACGCCAAGAACAAAGGCGCCAAGGTGCTGACCGGCGGCAAGCGCCACGAGCTTGGCGGCACTTTCTTCGAACCCACCATCCTTACCGGCGTGACCCGCGAGATGAAGGTCGCCGGCGAAGAGACCTTCGGGCCGGTGGCGCCGCTGTTCAAGTTCGACACCGTCGAGGATGTCATCGAACAGGCCAATGACACGATCTTCGGCCTGGCGTCCTATTTCTACGCCAACGACCTTTCCAAGGTCTGGCGCGTGGCCGAGGCGCTCGAATACGGCATGGTCGGCGTCAACACCGGCCTGATCTCGACCGAGGTGGCACCGTTCGGCGGCGTCAAGCAGTCGGGCCAGGGCCGTGAAGGCTCGAAATACGGCTGCGACGACTATCTCGAGATGAAGTATGTCTGCCTGGGCGGCATCTGACGCCTGACTGATGGCCGGGGCGCGGGCGCATTCGCCCTGCCCCGGCCATCCGTTCCCATGTTCGGCCGGCCTCGTCAGCCGGATTTGAGAATCAATCTTCCCAATCAGCTCCTGCCGGTGGGCGATCACGGCCCATCTCGGTCTTGATGGCCTCGTCCGCTTCCTCGATGTCATCCTGGGTGGGCGCATCGGGGACGGTGTTTCCGTTGCTGCCGGTCAGGGCCAGGCGGTAGTACATCGGAAAATGGTCGGAGCCGACGAACCGTTGGCGCTCGATTGTCACAAGCTCGAAATCGCGCGAATGGAAAATATGATCGAGCGGCCAGCGCATGAACCAGTAGCGCGCGTCAAACGAGTTGAACAGGCCGCGGCCCTGGCGCGGATCGAGCAGACCGGAAATCCTCAGGAACCGCCGCGTCGTGCGTGACCAGGCGACGTCGTTGAGATCGCCGGTAACGAGCAGCGGCAATGTCTCGCGCTGCGCCTCTTCCGCCACCAGCAGGATCTCGGCGTCCCGACCGAGTGTATCGCGGTTGGGGAGCGGCGGCTCCGGGTGCAGCGCTATGACCCGAACATCGCGGCCACCCGGCAGTGTGACCACACAGGATATCGAGGGCACTTCCTCGTTCAGCAAGAACCGCACCTCGGCGTCGCGCAGCGCATACCGGCTGGCCAGAATCATGCCGTAGCTGTCTTCCTGGGGTTGCACCACCGTTTGTTCAAACTCCGACAGGCAAGGCCGCAGAGCCTCGTTCCACCCTTGATCGGTTTCCATGAAGACGGCGATATCGGGCTTGCAGTCACGGACCAGATCAACGACGCGTTGATAATCGTGGTTGCCCTGTTTGACGTTGCAGGCCAGCACAGAGATCGTCGCCGCCGACCCGAGATCGCCCTTGAAACCCACGGTCTGATGGCGCCAGAACGGTGTGAAGCGCAGCACATGGACAAGCTGGATGCCGACCGCGACGACCGCCATGCCAATGGCGACCAGGGTTGCGCCCCTGAGGTCGCCAAAGATCAGCGCTGCGGCGATGACCAGGGTGGCAATCCCGATGACTTGCAGGCGGCCGAAATCGAAGGATCGCACCATGCCGTGCGCAAAGGGCAAGAGCGGCACAAGGGTGGCGAGCAGACAGATTGCCGCCAAGACTACGAGAATTGCTGAAAACAAGGTCACTCCTCGGACGGTTGGCGGCCTTCACCCAACCACCGGATAAAAGTCTATCGGTCGCTGCGCCTGGTCCCAATCCGGATATCAGAGCTGGCTCTGTCCCAAACCGGCGCTGCACGTCCCAATGAAGCGCGCAACGGCGTGGTCTTGCAAGCCTTGAGAGGAACCAAATCGCGGTTTGCGGCCGTGATCGCGTCGTCGCGGCGTTGAAATGGCCCGGTGTAGCGGCTGCCGAACTTGTAGAACCAGCCGCCGCGCCAGGTTTCAATCTCAAACAATTGCTCGTTCATGGCACCATCTCCCGGGTCTCCATGACAACGCGGAATCTCACCGCCGGTTCCGCCCTCATCCCTGCATATCTTTCCGGAACTTCCGGCTTCTTTGCTCGTTTAGCTCGGCAATCCCGCCTTTCGGGGCTTTGGAAAGTGATCATTTATGACCGATATAACCACCTCGTTTCAGCACTTCATCGAAAGTGCCGAGTTTCCCTGCGTCGGCGCCAAATCGGCGCTTGCCCGTGATGCGCTCACCGTGTTTCCGGTGGGCGACATCGACAGCCCGGCTTCTGACGTCGACATTCATCGCGCAATTCACGACTTCAGCGAGAGCCTTGACCATGACAGCCCCATCGTCCGGTCTTTCGTGGTCATCTTCGACGGTCCGGAGGAGCTGGATGAAAAAACCTTCGAAAAGGCGCTGTGGAGCAGGTTGCAGTCGCTGCACAATCTGGACGTCGTCAGCGGCCAGGCATGGAGCGAGACCGTGAATGCGGATCCGGAATCGCCGCATTTTTCGCTCAGCATCGGCGGTGAGCCTTTTTTCGTCATCGGGCTTCATCCCAATGCATCGCGCCCCGCCCGCCGCTTTGAGAAGCCGGTGATGGTGTTCAACTCGCATCTGCAATTTGAAAAACTCAGAGCGGACGGACGGTTTGACAAGATGAAGGAGATCATCCGCAAGCGCGACATGGCCTTGGCCGGTGACATCAACCCCATGCTCAACGACCATGGCGCCGCCTCGGAAGCCCGCCAGTACAGTGGCCGCGCCGTCGACGACCAATGGAAATGTCCGTTTGCGCATAAGGAAGTGGAGAACGCGGATGCTGCCCAGCACAAGGGTGGTGCGTGAGATGACACATCGGATACCACCCCGCAGCGGAACAGCCTTCGACCTCAAAAAGGGGCAGCTGCTGACGGTGGTTGATCCGGAGGGCCAGCAGGTCTCGGACCTGGTGGCCTTCAGCGCCAAAGACAAGCGCGAATATCTCTCCTCCGGGCGATCGATCGATTATGCCGGCAGGATCTTCCTGACCACCGGCGATACACTCTATTCGAACCGGTCGGCACCCATGCTGTCGATCGTCGAAGACGAGGTCGGGCGGCACGACTTCAGCCTGACGCCGTGCTCGCGCGACACTTTCCGCATCATCTATGGCGACGCACATCCGCATCACGGATGCCAGGGCAATCTGGAAAATGCACTGGCGCCCTATGGCATCGAATCGGATGCCATCCCTATCGCGTTCAATGTGTTCATGCATGTATCTGTGGACAGCGACAGCGGCGAGATCAAGGTGCTGCCGCCCTTGAGCAAGCCGGGGCAGAAAACCGTGTTCCGCGCCGAAATGGACCTGATTGTCGCCATGACCGCCTGCTCCGCCGGCCAGTCCAACAATTTCCGCTACAAGCCGATCGACTACCGTGTCGAGGACGCGGCTTGACCGGCCGATCTAGAAAAACACCCGGGGCAGCCAGGTTGCCAGTTGCGGCATCAGCCAGACCAGCGAGATGCCGATGATCTGCAGCCCGATGAACGGCACGACGCCGGCATAGATCTGTCCGGTTGTTATCTCCGGCGGGGCCGCGCCGCGCAGGTAGAACAGCGAGAAGCCGAATGGCGGGGTGAGGAAGCTGGTCTGCAGGTTGATCGCCAGCAGCACACCAAGCCAGATCGGGTCGTGGCCCATGACGATCAGCGTCGGCGCGATCAGCGGCAGCACGATCACCGAGATCTCGACGAAATCGAGGAAGAAGCCGAGCACGAAGACGAAGGCCATGCAGAACAAGAGCGCGCCCATGGGGCCGCCGGGCATGGCGGTCAGGATTTCGGAGACCCGCTCCTCGCCGCCCAGGCCGATGAAGACCAGCGAGAAGACGCCCGCCGCCAGAATGGTGGCGAAGATCATCGCTGTCATGGTGAGCGTGGAATCGACCGCGCCGTGCAGGCTTCGGTTGCGCAGCGTTGCGTAGAGCGCCCCGGCGATCGCCGCCGCGCCTATGATGGTCAGCACGATGTAGAGGCCGCCAGCCGCCAGCGACATGAACTCGAGATCATTGCGCTGCAGGCGGACGGGAAACAGGCCGGCGAGAATGCCCAGCAGGACCAGCGCCGCTGCGCCGAACAGGATCAGACGCGGATTGCTGCCGACCCGGATTCCGGCCATCAGCAGGGCGCCGATGGCGCCCACGGCCGCGGCCTCGGTGGGGGTGGCGACGCCGCCCAGGATCGCGCCCAGGACGGCGAAGATCAGCAGCACCGGCGGCACCACCGCCGAGAGGATTTCGCGCCGGTCGGGCTTGGGCGTGTCGAGCGTCGCGGGCGGCATGTCGCCGGGACGGAAGAAGCCGAGCGCCAGGATATAGATCAGATAGAGCACCACCAGCATCAGCCCGGGCACGATGGCGGCGGCGAAGAACTGCCCCACCGACAGGGCCTCGACCGAGAACTTGCCCTGTTCGTACTGCGCCTGCTGATAGGCGTTGGACATGACGTCGGCGAGAATGATGAGAAGCGTCGAGGGCGGGATGATCTGGCCCAAAGTGCCCGCGGTGCAGACGATGCCCGAGGCCACGCGCGGATCATAGCCCGAGCGCAGCATGGTCGGCAGCGCGATCATGCCCATGGCCACCACCGTGGCGCCGACAATGCCGGTGGAGGCGGCCAGCAGCGCGCCGACCAGAACCACGGAGATGCCAAGCCCCCCGCGCAGCTGTCCGAACAGCCGGCCCATGGTGTCGAGCAGCTCCTCGGCGATGCGGCTTTTCTCCAGCACCGCGCCCATCAGCACGAACAGCGGGATGGCGATCAGCACCTGGTTGGAGATCAGGCCGAAGATGCGCTGGCCGGTGGCGCCCATCAGGCTGATGTCCATGACGCCCAGGGCCCATCCGAGATAGGCGAACACGACGGCGACGCCGGCGATCGAGAACGAGACCGGAAAGCCGAGCAGAATGGCGACGATCAGCGCCGCGAACATGATCAGATCGAGATAGGCGCTCATGCCTCGGCCTCTGGTCCGGAGGATTGAGGCTGCAGCAGCAGGCGGATCAGCAGGGACAGGGACTGGATCACCAGAAGAATGCAGAAGGCTGGGATCAAGGACTTGAGCAGGAACACTGCCTCGATGCCGCCGACGGAAATGGGGCCTTCGAGGATGGCCCAGGAATTGCGCACCGAGGGCCAGGACCAGTACAGGATCACCAGCATCGACGGAATCAGCAGGAAGATGTGGCCGAAGATATCGATGCCGCGCCGGGTCGCCGGCTTTGCCTTGGCGTAGAAGACGTCGACGCGGACATGCTTGTCGACCAGCAGCGTGTAGGCAGCACCCAGCATGAACAGCGTCGCGTGCATGTACAGGACGCTCTCCTGGACGGCGATGATGTTGTAGCCGAACACATAGCGGCCAACCACGATGCCGAATTGCACCAGCACCATCAGCAGCGCCAGCCAGCGGATCACGCTCGCCGTCACCCGGCTGATCATATCGAGACTATTGGCCAGACGCAGCATGCGGTCCCCTCTTACCGTAAGTGTCCGGCGCGGGACCGGGATCCCGCGCCGGATGGTTCATTGCGCTCAGTACCCCATGACCGAGGCGCGGGCGTTCATCTGTCCGTTGTCGGCATAGGTCATGTAGCTGCCCACCAGATCGCGATAGGCGAGGTAGCTCTCGGTGATGCGCTTGACCAGTTCATCGTCGTTCTGGCGCAGCTCGTCAACAACCTCTTCGGCCGCCTTGCCCATGGCGACGATCACGTCGTCGGGCAGCTTGCGGACGATGACGCCATGCTCGGACACCAGCGTCTTGAGCGACTGGGCGTGCTTGGTGGTGTATTCGGTCCACACCGGATTGTAGAGGCTCTCGCAGGCGAGGCTCACAACCTGCTTGAGATCGTCGGGCAGTTCCTCATAGGCCTTGGCGTTGACGCCGCACTCTTCCGCCGAGGACGGCTCGCCGACGCCCGGCCAGTAGTAGTTCTTGGCGACCTGGTAGAAGCCGAGCGCCGAATCGGTCCAGGGGCCGATGAATTCGCCGGCATCCAGAGCGCCGGTCTGCAGCGCCTGGAACATGGGCGGTCCGCCCATGGCTTCGGCCGCCATGCCCATCTTGGTGGCCATTTCCGAGGCGAGGCCGGTGGTGCGGAACTTCAGGCCCTTGAGGTCTTCCGCCGAGTTGATCTCGTTGCGGAACCAGCCGGCCCATTGCGGCCCGGAATTGCCGCACAGGAACGGCTTGACGCCGAAACGGCCATACATCTCGTCATAGAGCGCCTGTCCGCCGCCATGCTGCATCCAGCCGAACTGCTCGTCGGCGCGCAGGCCGAAGGGCTGGGAACCGAACAGCAGGATGCCCTTGGACTTCGAGCCCCAATAGGCGGGAACCGCGTGATAGAGTTCGGCGGTGCCTTCGGAGACGGCGTCGAACACGCCCGGGCCGGGGACGATTTCGCCCGCGGCGTAGAGCTTGACCTCGATGCGGCCGCCCGACAGCGTGGTGATGCGGTCGGCCAGGAGCTGGGCCGCGACGCCCGGGCCGGGCAGGTTCTTGGGCCAGGCTGTGACCATCTTCCATTCGCGCTTGTCCTGCGCGATGGCCGGTGTGGCCAGCGTTGCAGCAGCTGCTGCTCCGGCGAAACCGGTCTTCAGAAATTTTCTTCTCTGCATGATTATTCCTCTCAGTTTTTGTTCATCCAAGGATTGCGGGCAGATTGAGCCCGTGTTCGCGCGCGCAGTCGAGCGCGATTTCGTAGCCGGCATCGGCATGGCGCCAGACGCCGGAAGCCGGGTCGTTCCAGAGCACACGTTCGAGCCGCCTGGCCGCGGCCTCGGTGCCGTCGGCGACGACGACCATGCCGGAATGCTGCGAAAAACCCATGCCGACGCCGCCGCCATGGTGGATCGACACCCAGGTCGCGCCCGAAGCGGTGTTGACCAGCGCATTCAAGAGCGGCCAGTCGCTGACGGCATCGGAGCCGTCCTTCATGGATTCGGTCTCTCGGTTGGGGGAAGCCACAGAGCCCGAATCGAGGTGATCGCGGCCAATCACGATGGGCGCCTTGAGCTCGCCCGAGGCCACCATCTCGTTGAAGGCGAGGCCGGCGCGGTGGCGGTCGCCAAGGCCGATCCAGCAGATGCGCGCGGGCAGGCCCTGGAAGGCGATGCGCTCGCGCGCCATGTCGAGCCAGGCGTGCAGATGGGCGTTGTCCGGGAACAGCTCCTTCATCTTGGCGTCGGTCTTGTAGATATCCTCGGGATCGCCCGACAGCGCCACCCAGCGGAACGGACCGATGCCGCGGCAGAACAGCGGGCGGATATAGGCGGGCACGAAGCCGGGAAAGGCGAAGGCGTTTTCCAGCCCCTCGTCCTGGGCGACCTGGCGGATGTTGTTGCCGTAGTCGAGCGTCGGCACGCCGGCGTTCCAGAAATCCACCATGGCCGCGACATGGGCCTTCATCGAGGCGCGCGCCGCGGATTCCACCGCCTTCGGGTCGCTTTCCTGCTTGGCGCGCCATTCGGCGACGGTCCAGCCCTGCGGCAGATAGCCGTGCAGCGGGTCATGGGCTGAAGTCTGGTCGGTGACGATGTCGGGGCGCGAGCCGCCTGCCTTCATCCGGGCGGCGAGTTCGACGAAGACATCTGCCGCATTGCCCAAAAGGCCCACGGACTTGGCTTCGCCGGCCTTGGTCCAGCCGTCGATCATCGCAAGCGCTTCATCCAGCGAATGGGCCTTGGCGTCGACATAGCGGGTGCGCAGGCGGAAATCGATGCGGGTCTCGTCGCACTCGACGGCGAGGCAGCAGGCGCCGGCCATGACGGCCGCGAGCGGCTGGGCGCCGCCCATGCCGCCAAGACCTCCGGTGAGGATCCACTTGCCCTTGAGATCGCCGCCATAATGCTGGCGTCCGGCCTCGGCGAAGGTCTCGAAGGTGCCCTGGACGATGCCTTGCGTGCCGATATAGATCCAGGAGCCGGCAGTCATCTGGCCGTACATGGCAAGCCCGCGCTTGTCCAATTCGTTGAAATGGTCCCAGTTGGCCCAGTGCGGCACGAGGTTGGAATTGGCGATCAGCACCCGCGGCGCATCGACATGGGTGCGGACCACGGCGACGGGCTTGCCCGATTGGACAACCAGCGTCTCATCGTCGTTCAGCTCTTTCAGCGAGGCGACGATCTGATCGAAATCCTTCCAGGTCCGCGCAGCGCGGCCGATGCCGCCATAGACCACCAGCTCATGCGGGTTTTCGGCGACGTCCGGGTGCAGATTGTTCATCAGCATCCGCATCGGGGCTTCGGTGAGCCAGCTCTTGGCGGTGATCTCGGTTCCGGTCGGCGGATAGACGTCGCGCTGATTGTGTCTCGGATTGGTCATGATTGGCCTCCCAATGAAGCTGCCAGATCGGCAAGTGAGTTCAAAATTGTCTTGAGGTGCACGCGCAGCTTCTCCGCCTTGGCCTGGTCATAGGCGAAGGGCAGCGCTTCGGTAGCGAGATGGGTGCTTTGCGCCAGTTCCATCTGGATGGCGTGGATGTTGTCGGCGGGCCGGCCGTAGTGCCGCGTGGTCCAGCCGCCCTTGAAGCGGCCGTTGAGGACGCTCGAATAGTCTTCCGCACCGGCGCAGATCCCCGCCACGATCGCCTCGATCACCGGCGCACAGGTGGCGCCATTGTTGGTGCCGATGTTGAAATCAGGCAATTTGCCCTCGAACAGGAACGGGATGCGCGAACGGATCGAGTGGCAATCATAGAGGATCGCCACGCCGTGGATTTTTCGCACGCGCTGAAGCTCAGCCTCAAGTGCTGCGTGATAGGGCGCATGCCAAGCCAGCCGCCGCGCTTCGATCTCGGCCGCATCGGGCGCGTCGAGCCACAGGGCCTCGCCGTCGAAATCGGTCATCGGCACCAGGCCGGTGGTGTTCTGGCCGGGATAGAGGCTGGCGCCGGAAGGGTCGCGGTTGGCGTCGATGACGTAGCGATGGAAATTGGCGCGCACCGTGGTGACGCCCTCGATCAGGCCGTCATAGAGCCGGTCGATATGCCAGTCGGTGTCGCCGAGCGTCTGGCCAAGCGGGGTCAGGCGCGCGAAGATGTCGTCGGGCACAAAGGTCCCGGTATGCGGCAGGCCCAGAACCAGCGGGCTCTCGCCGCGCCTGACCTCGACCGGGGTCACGCCGCCTCTCCGGCAAGCAGGGTCGCCACGTCGCATTTACCCTGCACCCTGCCCTCGGCCACCAGTGCCGCGGCGCGGGCGATGTCGCCGGCCATGAAGCGGTCGTCGGTGAGCGTGGCGATCTCCGAGCGGATCAGGCCGATCGCGCCCTGCAGCACCGGGCTGGTGACCAGCGGCGCGCGAAACTCGACGCCCTGCGCCGCGCACATGAGCTCCACCCCGATGATGACATTGAGATTGTCGTTCATGCGCTTGAGACGCCGCGCGCCGTGGGCCGCCATCGACACATGGTCTTCCTGGTTGGCCGAGGTCGGCGTGGAATCGGTCGAGCAGGGATTGGCCAGATGCTTGTTCTCGCTCATCAAGGCTGCGGTGGTGACTTCGGCGATCATGAGGCCGGAATTCAGCCCCGGCGCCGGCGTCAGGAACGGCGGCAGGTCGAAGGACAGGCTGGGATCGACCATCAGCGCCACGCGGCGCTGGGAGATGGCGCCGATCTCGGCAATCGCAAGCGCGATCTGGTCGGCGGCAAACGCCACCGGCTCGGCGTGGAAATTGCCGCCCGAGACGATCTTGCCTTCCTTAACCAGCACCAGCGGATTGTCAGAGACGGCATTGGCCTCGATTTCGAGCGTCTGGCCGGAGAACCTGAGCAGATCGAGTGCCGCACCGGCGACCTGCGGCTGGCAGCGGATGCAATAGGGGTCCTGGACGCGGGCATCGCCCTCGCGGTGGCTTTCGCGGATCACCGAGCCCGCCATCACCGCACGCATGGCCCGGGCGATGTCGATCTGGCCGCGATGGCCGCGAAAGGCGTGGATGCCTTCTTCCAGCGGCGCGGTCGAGCCCATGATCGCATCGGTGGACAGGCAGGAGGAGACGACGCTGGCTTCGAGATTGCGAACGGCCGAGAAAAAGCCGGTGAGCGCGCAGGCCGTGGAAAACTGCGTGCCGTTGATCAGGCCAAGGCCTTCCTTCGGCGCCAGCACGGCAGGCTCGACGCCGGCGCGCCTGAGCGCCTCGGCGGCGGGCATGCGCTCGCCCTCAAAGATTGCCTCGCCTTCCCCGATCATCGCGGCGGCCATATGGGCGAGCGGCGCGAGGTCGCCCGAGGCACCGACCGAGCCCTGGCTCGGGATCACGGGAGTGACGCCGGCCGCGAGCATGTCCTGGATCACCGAGAGCGTCTTCCAGGTGATGCCGGAGGCGCCGCGGCCGGCGGACAAGAGCTTGAGGGCCATCATCAGCCGGGTTGTCGCCACGTCGAGCGTTTCGCCCACGCCGCAGCAATGCGACAGAATCAGATTGCGCTGCAGCTGCGCCGTGTCGCCCGGCTTGATGCGCACGCTCGCGAGCTTGCCGAAGCCGGTGTTGACGCCATACACCGCCGCATCGCCGGCGGCGGCCTTTCGCACCAGCTCTGCCGCGGCCTCGATGCCGGCAAGCGCGCTGTCGTCGAGCCGCACCGGAACGCCCGTGCGCCAGACCTGTTCGAGCTCCGCGAGGGTGGCTCGGCCGGGAAAAAGCGTGAGCGTCAAACTGTGCCTCCAAAAATCCGCTTCCACAGCGGGTTGAAACCAATGCGATAGGCCAGTTCCGCCGGGTGCTCGATGTCCCAGATGGCGAGATCGGCGCGCAGGCCCGGTCTGATCCGGCCTGAATCCTCAAGCCCGAGCGCGCGCGCCGCATTGACCGTCACGCCGGCAAGCGCCTCTTCCGGCGTCATGCGGAACAGGGTGCAGGCCATGTTCATGGAAAGCAGCAGCGACGCCATCGGCGATGAGCCGGGATTGCAGTCGGTGGCGACCGCCATCGGCACGCCATGGGCGCGGAACGCCGCAATCGGCGGGGCCGTTGTTTCGCGCAGGGTGTAGTAGGCGCCGGGCAGGATCACGGCAACGGTGCCTGACCTGGCCATGGCCTCGGCGTCCTGCTCATTGGCATATTCCAGATGATCGGCAGACAATGCGCCGTAGCCGGCAGCCAGTTGCGCACCGCCGAGATTGGACAATTGCTCGGCATGGAGCTTGACCGGAATGCCGAGTGACTTGGCCTTGTCGAAAACGCGGGCAATCTGTTCGGGCGAGAAGGCTATGCCTTCGCAAAAACCATCGACTGCATCGGCCAGTCCTGCCGCATGGGCGGCTTCCAGTCCCGGAATGCAGACCTCGTCTATATAGGCGTCAGGGCGGCCCTTGTATTCGGGCGGCGTCGCATGGGCGCCGAGATAGCTGGTCCTGACCCGGACCGGCCTCTGGCTGGCAACCGCCCGCGCCACGCGCAGCATCTTGAGCTCGGTGTCGATGTCGAGGCCGTAGCCCGACTTGATCTCGAGCGTGGCGACACCCTCGGCGATCATCGCGTCGACTCGGGCGATCGCGCCCGCGAGCAGCTCCACTTCCGAGGCCGCACGCGTGGCGGAAACGGTGGAGACAATGCCGCCGCCGGCGCGCGCGACTTCTTCATAGCTGGCGCCTTCGAGGCGCATCTCGAATTCGCGGGCGCGGTTGCCGCCATGGACCACATGGGTATGGCAATCGACCAGGGCGGGCGTCACCACCCGGCCTTCCAGATCGAGCGTGTCCCGATCGCGGAATTCGGCGGGCAGATCAGCCTCGGGACCCGCCCAGGCAATGCGGCCTTCGGCAATCGCAACCGCGCCCTGCTCCACCAGCCCGTAGGCCGGTGCGCCATCCATCGTCGCCAGCGTTGCGTTGGTCAGAAGCACTTTTTCGTCCTTGTTATGTCGGCGTTATTTGACTATAAGTATATACATATTAATCTGTCAAGAGGCGCGGAAATGGCGATTGTGTGGGCGGAAAAGGCACTTCTGGAGGAGGGCTGGGCCGAGAATGTCAGGATCGACATCGCGGGAGACGGCCGGATTGCCTCGATTGAAACCGGCCAGCCGGCAGAGGGCCACCGCACCGGCATACTGCTGCCCTCGCCGGTCAATTGCCACAGCCACGCCTTCCAGC
Source organism: Hoeflea sp. (assembly GCF_014359905.1). Taxonomy (GTDB): domain Bacteria; phylum Pseudomonadota; class Alphaproteobacteria; order Rhizobiales; family Rhizobiaceae; genus Hoeflea. The sequence goes on from NZ_JACIYP010000002.1 coordinate 43,307, forward strand.
GCGCCATGGCAGGTCTCACCGAAAAGCGCGGGCCGGATGCGTCGGATTCGTTCTGGACCTGGCGGCAGCTGATGTTCCGGTTTCTCGACCGGCTGTCGCCCGACCATGTCGAGGCGATCGCGGCCTTCGTGCAGATGGAGATGCTGGAGGCGGGTTATTCCACCAATGTCGAATTCCATTATCTGCACCACCGGCCCGGCGGTGCAGCCTATGACAACATCGCCGAGATGGCCGAGCGGATCGCCGCAGCCAGCCTCCAGTCAGGCATCGGCCTCACCCTGCTGCCGGTGCATTATCAGTATGGCGGCCTCGACAAGCGGCCGCTCGGGCCCGGGCAGATCCGCTTCGGAACCACGCTCGACGAGTACGCGCGGCTGCACCAGGCATCAGCGGAAATCGTCGCGCGCCTGCCCGCCGATTGCGCGATCGGCGTGGCGCCGCACAGCCTGCGCGCCGTGGCGCCCGAAGATCTGCCCCACCACGCGAGGCTTGCAGGCGCAAATCCGCTGCATATGCATCTGGCCGAACAGATAGCCGAGGTCGAGGAGGTGCAGGCAGCGCTCGGCAAACGCCCGGTGGAATTCGTGCTCGACAGCATGGAACTCGACAACCGGCACTGCTTCATCCACTGCACCCAGATGCTCGCGCATGAGACGGAGGGCCTCGCCCGCAGCGGCGCCGTGGCCGGGCTGTGCCCGATCACGGAATCAAGCCTCGGCGACGGCATTTTCGACGGCGTGCGCTGGCTTGAGAATGGCGGCGCCCTCGCCATCGGCTCGGATTCCAACATCCGCATCTCGCTGAGCGAGGAACTGCGGACGCTGGATTACTCCCAGAGACTGCGCGACCACTCGCGCGCTGCCCTGGCGACGGCTGAAAAATCCACCGGCCGGCGCCTGCTCGAAGCGATCAATGCCGGCGGGGCCACGGTCTCGGCGCGCGACACCGGCGCGATTGCTGTGGGCAAGCTGGCCGATCTTGTGGCGCTCGATGCGCAATCGGTGGATCTTGCCGGACGGTCAGGCGATACGATTCTCGATTGCTTCGTCTTTGCCGGCGACGACCGGATGATCAGCGACGTCTGGTCGGCGGGCCGGCATATGGTGAGGCACGGCCGGCACATCAGGCGGGAGGCGATTGCGCAGACCTACATCGGCGCCATGAAAGACCTGAGGGAGGCAATTTGAGCGGAGGCGATTTCAACAGCTGGCAGTCGGTGCAGGCGGAGGTGCTGCGCCGGATCAACGCCCGGGAATGGAAGCCGGGAGAGTTCATCCCGAACGAGGCGGAACTGGCACTCGAATTCAATTGCGCAAGGGCGACCGTCAACCGGGCGCTGCGCGCGCTTGCCGAAACCGGGCTGCTCGACCGCCGCCGCAAGGCCGGGACGCGGGTGGCGCTGCACCCGGTGCGCAAGGCGACGCTCGCCATTCCCGTCATCCGCTACGAGATCGAGGGAAAGGGCCAGAGCTACCGCCACACCGTGCTGGTGGAGGAACGCCTGATCCCTCCCTCGGGCATAAGAGCGCGGATGCGGACCGGTCCCGGCGACAGGCTGCTGCACCTGGTCACGCTGCATCTGGCCGACGGAAAGCCCTATGTGTTCGGCGACCGCTGGATCAATCCCGAAGCGGTGCCGGGGATCGAGACCGCGGACCTCAGCGTGCAGAGCGCCAATGAATGGCTGGTGGCCAACATCCCGTTCGAGGGCGGCGACTTCTCGTTTTCGGCGATGACCGCGGGCAAGCGCGAGGCCGAAATTCTCGCCTGCAAGGAAGGCGAAGGCCTGTTCGTGATCGACCGCAGCACCTGGAACAAGGACCAGATCATCACCTCGGTCAGGCTGACCTTCGCGCCGGGCTACCGGATGCACACCGAGATCTGATCGGCGGGCCGTCTTATTTTCCCTTCCAGACCGGGTCGCGCTTCTCCGCGAAGGCCCTGAAGCCTTCGAGATTGTCTTCCGAGCCGTAGAGCGTATCGACGGTGCGAAGCTGCCGGCGGGTCACCTTGTTCATGGTGTCCTGGAATTTCTCGCCCTCGGCCTCGCGCACCACTTCCTTGATCGCGGCGAAGACCAGCGGCGGGCCGGAGGCCAGAAGATTGGCCATCTCCCAGGCCTTGTCCATCAGTTCGTGGGCCTCGTGAATGTGATTGACGAAGCCCCAGCGGTGGGCTTCCTCGGCGTCGAGCCAGCGGCCGGTGAACAGCATTTCCATGGCAATATGGTAGGGGATGCGCTTGGGCAGCTTGATCGAGGCCGCGTCGGCCACGGTGCCGGAGCGGATCTCGGGCAGCGCGAATGTGGCGTGGCTCGCCGCCAGGATGATGTCGCAGGACAGCGCGATCTCGAGCCCGCCGCCGCAGCAGATGCCGTTCACCGCGCAGATCACCGGCTTGTTGAGATGGGGAAGCTCCTGCAGGCCGCCGAAGCCGCCGACGCCGTAATCGCCGTCGACGGCATCGCCATCGGCGGCGGCCTTCAGATCCCAGCCGGGGCAGAAGAACTTTTCGCCCGCCGCCGTCAGGATCGCCACCCGGAGATCGGGATTGTCGCGGAAATCGCGGAAAATCTCGCCCAGGATGCGGCTGGTGGCAAGATCGACCGCATTGGCCTTGGGCCGGTCGAGCGTGACCTCGAGCACGTGTCCGTCGATGCGGGTTCTGACAGGTCCGGTCATGGGTGGTGTCCTCTTCTCATTCAGCGTCGGTGAGGCGGATCAGCGCGTCGACGGCGACGGCGTCGCCATTGCGCGCGATCAGCGGATTGACTTCCAGTTCGACGACCCGGTCCGCGTGGGCGGCGGCATAATGACAGATCGACAGCACCGCGTCGCAGAGCGCGTCCATGTCCACGGCGGGCTTGCCGCGATAGCCTGAAAACAGGGGGGCGATGCGCAGGCTTTGCAGCGCCATCCTGATCCCGGAACGATTCACGGGCAACAGCAGGCTTGCCGTGTCGCCCAGGATCTCGGTGAGCACGCCGCCGGCGCCGAGCGTCAGCAGGAAAGCGCCGGTCGGGTCCCTGGTGATGCCGACAAGCACTTCGGCGACCCCGCCGACAATCATTTCCTCGGCCAGGAACCCGGTGGCGGTGTCCTGCATGTTGCGGGCCGCGGCTTCGAGCTGCGCCGGGTCGCCTATATTAAGCGCCACCAGGCCGGCCTCGCTCTTGTGCGCGACGCCGGTTCCCTTGAGCGCCAGGGGATAGTTCAATCCGGACGCACGCGCGATCAGCTCTTCGACCGACCTGGCCGCGACCGACCGGGGAACGCCGAGCCCAAAAGCCGCAAGCGCCTGCTTGGACGCGGCTTCGCTGAGAATCGAGGGGCTGCCCGCGGCCTCGGTAGCGAGCACCAGCGGTTGCGGGGCGTCCTTGTCCAACCGCCCGGCGGCAATGGCCGCGGAGATCGCGGCGATGCCCTCGCTCATGCCGTGCAGCACGGCGATGCCGCCCTCCATGAAGGCGCGCGTGAAATGGTCCGACATGTTTTCCGGCAGGCTCGCCAGCACCGCCACGCGCGCGCCGGTGGCGGCCTTGGCGGCCAGGATCGCGTCGACGGCGCATTGATAGCCGGATGGGTCGCAGCGGTCGGCGCGCGGCATGTCGAGGACGAAGACCGAGAGATCGAAGCTGCCAGACATCACGGTCGAGAACACCCGGGTCATCCGCGGCGTGTCGCCCCAGATGAAGGTGTGGTAGTCGAGCGGATTGGCGATGGTGACGATCGGCCCGAGCTCGGCCTTCAGCGCCGCGCGCTGGCCGGATTCGAAGTCAGTGAAATCGATCAGCGTGCCGCCGCTCAGATCCGCCATCAGGCTCGCCTCGCCGCCCGAGCAGCTGACCGAGCAGACCGAGGCGCCGGGCAGCGGGCCGATCATGTGCAGGAGCTTCAGGGTTTCGAGGAAGACCGCGATGGTCTCGACCTCGATGATGCCGAGGCGCCTGAGCAGCGCGGAGCCTGCCGCGGCACTTCCCGCGAGCGACGCCGTGTGTGTCATGGTCGCCGCGCGGGCCTTGTCGGAGCGGCCGATCTTGATGGCAACCACCGGCTTGCGTTTTGCCCTCGCCTTCGCGGCGAAGGCTTCGAGCGCCCGGATGTCGCCAAAGCCTTCGAGATAGAGCCCGATCGCCGTGACCCGGTCGTCGTCGAGAAGGCCTGCGGCGATGTCGCTGGCGCCAACCTGGGCCTGGTTGCCGGCGGCAACCACATAGGCGATCGGCAGGCCGCGCGCCTGCATGGTCATGTTGATGGCGATGTTGGAGGACTGGGCGACGATCGCCACGCCGCTGTCCACCGGCAGGCCGCCATGCTGGTCGGGCCACAGTGTGACATTGTCGAGATAGTTCAAAAGACCGTAGCAGTTGGGTCCGAGGATCGGCATGTCCCCCGCAGCCGCGATCAGGCGGGTCTGCAGCTCGGCGCCGCCCGCGGTTTCGGCTTCGCTTTCGAGAAAGCCCGAGGCGAAGCAGGTGGCGCCACCCGCGCCCATGGCGCTGAGCTTTTCCACCACCTCGATGGTGGCGTCGCGGTTGACGCCGATGAAGCTGGCGTCGGGCGCCGACGGCAAATCATGGATCGAAGCCAGGCACGGCACGCCGAGGATGTCGGCGCGCTTCGGGTTGACCGGCCAGATCTCGCCGTCAAAGCCGGATTTCTTGAGCTGGGCCACGACATTGACCGCCCAACCGCCGCCGAACAGCGCGATGGACCGGGGCCTCAGCAGGCGGGAGAGATCACGGGTCATTCATCGACCTTCGAATGCTCGAGGTGGCCCAGATCGCGGTCCGGATCGACGCGGTCGCGCACCCTGCCCTTGAGCGCCTTCACGTCCGGGAAGCCGCCGTCGCTTGTGCGGTCCCAGATCAGCTCGCCGTCCACCTCGATGGTGAAGACGCCGCCGGTACCGGGCACGAGCGTGACCGAGCCCAATTCCTCCGAGAAGGTCGAGAGCAGTTCCTGCGCCATCCAGCCGGCGCGCAGCATCCAGTTGCACTGGCGACAATAGGTGATCGTGACGGCCGGTTTCATGCCTGTGGGCTCCACTGCTGCGCCGATGTCGATCACGCCCCGAACGGCCTGAGCAGCGCGCGCGAGATGATGTGGCGCTGGATTTCCGACGTGCCTTCCCAGATGCGCTCGATGCGGGCGTCGCGCCAGATGCGTTCGAGCGGCAGCTCGTCCATCAGGCCCATGCCGCCATGGATCTGGATCGCCTCGTCGGCGACCATGGCGAGCATTTCGGTGGCCTTGAGCTTGGCCATGGCCATGTCGGAATCGGTCGCCGTGCCCTGGTCGAACTTCCAGCCGGCCTCAAGGATCATCAGCTCGGCGGCCTTCATCTCCATCGCCATGTCGGCCAACTTGAAGGAAACGCCCTGGAACTTGCCGATCGGCTGACCAAACTGTTCGCGCGTCGCCGCCCATTCGACCGAGTGCCTGAAGGCGCGGTCGGCGCGGCCGAGACAGGTGGCGCCGACCTGCAGGCGCGTGGCGCCGAGCCAGGTGTTGGCGACCTCGAAGCCCTTGTGGACCTCGCCCAGCACGTTCTCGGCGGGGATGCGGCAATTGTCGAATTCGAGAATGGCGTTGGTGTAGCCGCGGTGCGAGACGTTGCGGTAGCCGTCGCGGACGGCGTAGCCGGGCGTGCCCTTGTCGACGAAGAAGGCCGTGATCAGCTTCTTCTTTCCGCGCGGCGTGTCCTCCTCGCCGGTTGCCATGAAGGCGATGGTGAAATCGGCGATGTCGGCGTGTGAGATGAAATGCTTGGTGCCGTTGAGCACCCAGTCGGTTCCCTCCTGCCTGGCGCTGGCCTTCATGCCGCGCAGATCGGAGCCGGCGCCGGGCTCGGTCATGGCCAGGCAGTCCCATTTCTCGCCGGCGACGCAAGGGTCGAGATAGCGGGCCCGCTGTTCCGGCGTGCCGGCGCAGAGGATGTTGGAGGGCCGCGCCACGCAGGTCCAGTGCAGCGCATAATTGGCGCGGCCCAGTTCCTTCTCGTACAAGAGCCAGGTCGGCGTATCGAGGCCCGCGCCGCCGAATTCCTCGGGGATGTTGGCGGCGTAGAGGCCGGCGGCGATGGCTTTCTGCTGCAACTCGCGCACCAGATCGATGTCGAGATGGCCGGTCCGTTCGATCTGGGCCTCGTGGGGATAGAGTTCGTTCTCGACGAAGGCCCGCGTGGTCTCGACGATCATCTCCTGTTCCTGGGTCAGTCCGAAATCCATAGTCTCACACCTTCGGGTCTGGGTTTTCAGTATGGCCGTCGACGGCGATCACCTGGCCGGAGACCAGCCGGGCGCCATCGGAGGCGAGGAACACCGCCATGTTGGCGACGTCCCGGGCAGTCATGAAGGAGCGCATCGACACGCCCGCCTCGTAGCCGGCCCTTATGATCTCGGGCGTCGTTCCCTTGGCCTTGGCCTCGCGCACGATGACGCCGTCGATGCGCGGTCCCTCGACGCAGCCCGGCGCGATCGCGTTGGCGCGGATGCCATAGGGGCCGAGTTCCATGGCGAGCGTCTTCATCAGCCCGAGCACCGCCCATTTCGCCGACGCATAGGGCGCGCGGTTGGGGAAGCCGTAGAGGCCGGCATTGGACGAGGTGATCACGATCACGCCTGATTTCTGCACCTTCATCATCGGCGCCGCGTATTTTGCCGCCAGGAACGCGCCCTCGAGATTGACCGCGACGCAACGGCGGAAATCCTCGGGCTCGACATCCTCGACCAGCGCCGTGGGACCGGCGATGCCGGCATTGGCGCAGACGACGTCGATGCCGCCCCATTGGCTCTCGATCAGGGCGAAGACCTCGCGCATGTGGGCGGGATCGCTCGCATCACCCACTGACTTAAGCCAGGCATCGGGACACGCGGCGAGTGCGGACCCGTCCATGTCGGTGACGAGGACACGGGCGCCCTCGTCCGCAAACGTCTCGGCCATGGCCTTGCCGATGCCCGATCCGCCGCCGGTGATGAGGACGCGCTTGCTCATCCCTGGTCCCGCATGCTCGCGGGCCTGGGCAGCTTCGCCTGGGCCTCGCCGAGTGCGGTGATCTTCGCAAGCACCTCGCCTTCCGGCTCGCAGGACTTGCGGGTCTTGAGCGAGACATGGACGAGGAGCTGGTTGCAGGTGGCGAGCAACTCGTCATCCGAGCTACGGATCATCTCGTGATAGAGCCTCAGCTTCTTGCCACGGGCCTCAAGCACCTGGGTGCGGACGTGGATGACGTCGCCGAGATGGGTCTCGCTCAGATACCCGATCTCGTTGGCGACGGTGAAGTAGGACAGGCCACTGTCAATATAGGCCTGGTCGGCGCCGACCATGCCCATCACCACATCGCCGGCATCGGAAAACACCTGGCCGTAGCGGCTCTCGTTCATGTGGCCGTTGTAGTCCATCCAGTCGACCGGGATGACGCGCGCGAGCGTGGTGAGCGGGGCGGAAATGTCAGTCGGCAGCGGCGGCCTGTTGCGTGCGTCGTGGAGATTGAGCAGTTCGCCGGCGCCGTAATTGCGCGGCTTCAGCGCCCGCATGATCGACACCAGATTGTCGTCGCGGATCCGTTCGAGCTCGCGGATCGAATATTTGCCCGACTGCGCGTCCGACTGGTCGGCGATCATGTCGGTGAGCTCCTGGGTCAGCTCCGGCACGTCCATCAGCTTGGTCCAGGGCCAGCTGAGGCAGGGGCCAAACTGGGCGATGAAATGGCGCATGCCGGCCTCGCCGCCGGCGATGCGGTAGGTCTCGAACAGGCCCATCTGCGCCCAGCGCATGCCGAAGCCGTAACGGATGACGTCGTCGATCTCCTGGGTGGTGGCGATGCCGTCCTTGACCAGCCACAGCGCCTCGCGCCAGACGGCCTCAAGAAACCGGTCGGCGATGTGGGCGTCAATCTCCTTGCGCACGATCAGCGGCTTCATGCCGATGGCTTCGAGCACTTCGGCGGCGCGGTGCAGCGTCGCCTCGACGCCGACCAGTTCGATCACAGGCAGCAGGTAGACCGGGTTGAAGGGGTGGGCGACGAAGATCTGCTCGGGGCGCGCGGCATTCTGCTGCAGCTCGGAGGGTTTGAAGCCCGAGGTCGACGAGCCGATCAGCGCATCAGTGCGGCAGTGCTTCTGGATCTCGGCCAGGATGACATGCTTGATGTCGAGGCGCTCGGGCGCGCTTTCCTGGATCCAGTCGGCGTCGGCAACCGCCTCGGCGATGGACGCGGCATAGGTGAGCCGGCCTTCCTTCGGCACGGCGACATCGGACAGCGCGGGCAGCGAGCGCCTTGCATTGGCGAGCACTTCGCCCACCTTGCGCTCGACCTCGGGATCGGGGTCGGAGACGACGACGTCCCAGCCGTTCAGAAGGAACCGGGCGGCCCAGCCGCCGCCGATGACACCGCCGCCGATGATGGCGGCCTTCTTGATTTCGCTCATGCGTTTCGCCCTTCGGCAACAGTTGGATCGGTGAGTGCGACGCGTTCGCCGGCGCGGATGACCGCCGGATCATAGGCCTTGCGGGCGAACACCTGTTCGACCATGGGCCGGAAGAAGTCGATGCTCTCGTGCGGATAGTCCGGATCGAAGCTCACCTGGTCCCAGCGCTCGCAGAAGGTGGCGCAGTCGTCGAAGCAGGGGTGGTCCCGATAGGCGTCGCGGGCATGCGGATTGCCGCCGACATGGTGAGCGTAATAGAGTTTCTGGAAATCGCCGTGCTTTTCCACCACCCAGGCGCATTGCTCGCGCACGAAGGGCCTGAGGATGGCGGCGGCATATTCGTCGTGATTGTAAGGCGCGTAGATATCGCCGATGTCGTGCAGCAGCGCCGAGACCACCCAGTCCGTGTCGGCGCCGTCACGCCAGGCGCGGGTGGCCGATTGCAGCGAATGGCCGAGCCGGGTCACCTGATAGCCCGAGAGGCTTTCATCGAGCTCCACCAGGGCGCCGAGCAACCGCTCCGCGGTCTTTGCGGCATAGTCGATCTCGTGACGCGTGAGGAACTCGTAGTCCTCCCGGTCGCCATCCTTCATCGCCGTGAACTTGACCTTCTCCATCACGCTCTCCTCCTCGGTGACACTCTGAAACGGTTCTTCAGGCCGCAATCGGCGCGCGCTTGGTCAGATTGAGCCGGGCGCGGACCTCGTCGGGACCGATGACGCGCGCGCCCATGTTCTCGACGATGGTGACCGCGCGCTCGACCAGCTGGGCGTTGGTGGCGAGCTGGCCCTTGCCGAGCCAGAGATTGTCCTCGAGACCGACGCGGACATTGCCGCCGGCGAGTACGGCGGCCGCCACATAGGCCATCTGGTTGCGGCCAAGCGCGAAGGCCGACCAGTTCCACTCGGCAGGCACATTGTTGACCATCGCCATGAAGGTGTTGAGATCGTCGGGCGCGCCCCAGGGAACGCCCATGCAGAGCTGCACAAGCGCGTCGGGCGCAAGCACGCCCTCCTTGACCAGTTCCTTGGCAAACCAGAGGTGGCCGGTGTCAAAGGCCTCGATCTCGGGCTTGACGCCGAGCTGGGTCATCATGCCGCCCATGGCGCGCAGCATGCCCGGCGTGTTGGTCATGACGTAATCGGCCTCGGCGAAATTCATGGTTCCGCAATCGAGCGTGCAGATTTCCGGCAGGCATTCGAGCACATGCTTCATGCGTTCGGATGCGCCGGCCATGTCGGTGCCGACCGGATTGAGCGGCAGCGGCTTTTCGGTGGGACCGAACACCATGTCGCCGCCCATGCCGGCGGTCAGGTTCAGCACCACGTCGACATTGGCCTCCCGGATGCGCTCGGTGACCTCGCGGTAGAGCGCGACGTCGCGGCGCGGCTTGCCGGTCTCGGGATCGCGCACGTGGCAGTGGACGATCGCCGCACCCGCCTTCGCCGCATCGATGGCGGAATTGGCGATCTGCTCGGGCGACCGCGGCACATGCGGGCTGCGGTCCTGGGTGGCGCCGGAGCCGGTGACGGCGCAGGTGATGAAGACCTCGCGGTTCATGGTCAGGGGCATGGGGCATTCCTCCTTTTATGAGCGGGCCAATGATGACGGCCTTGCAGACCGATGCGATGCAATTTACGAAGAAATCATGACACAAAACAAAGCGCTTTCGGCAATCGCAGGGCTCGGGCGACCGATCACGGTCGATGTTCTGCTCGTGCCCGGCTGCTCGCTGCTGACCGCGGCGAGCTCTGTCGAGCCGCTGAGGGCGGCCAACCGGCAGGCGGGCCGGATGGTGTTCGACTGGCGCTTCGTCTCGGTTGACGGGCATGCGCCGCTCACCTCCTCGGGCATCGCCTGGCCCGTCTCGGGCAGGCATGATCCGTCGGCGCCGCGCGACATTCTCGCGGTGGTGGCGGGCTTCGGCGCGGCGCAGATGACCGACCGAAAACTCACCGCGCATCTCTACCGGGCGGCGCGCACCGCCACCATCGTCATCGGGATCGAATCGGGCGCCTGGCTGCTGGCGCGCACCGGGCTTCTCGACGACCACCGGGCCGCAACCCATTGGGAAGATTTCGAGGAGTTCGCCGCTGCCTTCCCCAATGTCGATTTGAGGCCGGACCGCTACGTCATCGACGGCCGCTTCATCACCACCTCGGGCGCATCGCCGACGCTCGACATGATGGTGGATCTGGTGCGGCGGGTGCTAGGGCATCCCACGGCGCTCGACGTGGCGAGCAGCTTCGTCCATGACGACCTGCGCGCGGCCGGCGACGCGCAGGTCAATGTCACGCTCGGCGACGCCAGCCACGACCCGCGGCTGGTGCGCGCGATCCGGATCATGGAGACACATATCGACGCGCCGGTCAGCATCGCGGCCATCGCCAGACGGGTGTCGATGTCGGCGCGCGGCCTGGAACAATTGTTTACCCGTCAGCTGGGGCAGACGCCGGGCGCCTATTTCCTGTCGCTCAGGCTGGCGGCGGCAAGGCGGCTGGTCAACGACACGCGGCTGACCATGACCGACATCGCGTCGCGCACCGGGTTCTCCTCGCAATCGGCGCTGTCGCGCGCCTTCAGCCGGCAATTCGGGATCTCGCCGACATCGAGCCGCAAGGGCCGCCCCAGCGTGGCCTGACGGCTCAGCTCTTGACCGGAACCTTGGCCTCGAGCCAGCGGAAAGCGAGCACCAGAACGCCGGTCAGCATCATATAGATCAGCGCCAAAAGCAGCAGCGGCTCGTAAGTGAGATAGGTGTCCTGCCGCACCCGCGAGATGATGGCGTAGACGTCAACCACGGTGATGGTCGCTACCAGCGGCGTGGCCTTGAGCTGCAGCACGGTCTCGCCCGCGAGCGTCGGCAGCGCGCGGTGAATGGCGCGCGGCAGCCAGATCCGGCGGAACGCGGTCAAGGGCGACATGCCATAGGCGCGGGCGGCCTCGAGCTCGCCCTTGGGGACGCCGGCGAAGGCGCCGCGCATCACCTCGCCCTCGTAACCGGCGAAGGACATGGTCAGGGCGAGCACGCCATAGGGCCAGGCCGAACGCAGGTAGGGCCAGGCCCAGGATTCGCGGATTTCCGGCCAGTAGGCAAACAGGGAACCAAGCCCGTAATAAAGCATCCACAATTGCAGGAGCAGCGGCGTGCCGCGGATCACCGTGCAGAAGGCGCGCGCCGGAGCCGCCAGCAACCAGGGGCCCGCGGCCTGGGCGAGACCCAGCGGCACCGCCAGCAGGAAGCCCAGGGCGCTGGTCAGGACCAGCAGCCACAGCGTGGTGCCGACGCCCTCCACCAGCCGCCACGAGTAGCGCGGCAGCCAGTCCCAGCGCATGTTGACCGCGGCAAGCACGATGATGCCGATGCCGATGGCGATCAGCACCAGCCGGTGCGGCTCCCGCCAGCTTCTGAGTTCGGGTCCCATCAGCGCACCGCCGGCATGCCGCGGCGGGCATGGCGCTCGATCCGGCGGATCAAGACGTTGGAAATGAGCGTGACCATCAGATAGAGCAGACCCGCTGCAAAGAAAAACAGGAAGTAGGACTTGGTCGTGCCGCCGGCCTGGCGGGTCACCAGGGTCAGTTCGGCAACGCCGACGACGGCAAGCAGTGCGGTGTCCTTGGTGGCGATCAGCCACAAATTGGCGAGCCCCGGCACCGCGTGCGGCAACATGCCGGGCAATGTGATGCGACGGAGCACCTGCAGCGACGACATGCCATAGGCGCGCGCGGCCTCGATCTGGCCATGCGGCACCGCCTTGAAGGCGCCGCGCAGGACTTCGGTCTGGTAGGCGCCCTGGACCACGCCGATGACAAAGATGCCGGCGGCGAGCCCGCTGATGTCCATCGGCCCGGCGCCGATCAGCATCATGACCTGGTTGAGCGCGTCGGTTCCGGCATAATAGAGCAGCAGGATCAGCACCAGCTCCGGCACGGCGCGCACCAGCGTGGTGTAGACATCGAGAATATCGCGCAGGATCGGACCGCCGTAGAGCTTGCCTGTGGCGCCGGCAACCCCGATCAGGAAGCCGACAATATAACCGCCGACGGCGACCTGCAGCGAGACGGCAAGTCCCTTGAGCAGCACGCCGCCCCAGCCCGGCGGATCGAGCGCCAGAAGCTCCCAGGAGGCAAGTCCCGCGATCCAGTCAAGCATGAGGAACGGCCTTACCGGCCCGGCGGGATTTTCCCACCGGGCCGGTCAAAGCGCTTTGCGCCGGTTTGGGCACGTTACTTGCCGTAGATGTCGAAGTCGAAATACTTCTTCGAGAACTCGGCATAGGTGCCGTTTTCACGGATGGCGGCGATTGCGGTGTTGAACTTCTCGCGCAGTTCATCGTCACCCTTGCGCAGGCCGATGCCGACGCCGGCTCCGAGGATTGCCGGGTCGTCCTCGACGGCGCCGACGACCTCGCAACATGCGTCGGCCTTGACGAAGGCGTCAAGCGCCAGCGAGTCCGCCATGATGGCGTCGACGCGGCCGGCGGCGAGGTCCTGGTTGGCTTCGTCCTGGGTCTGGTATTCCTTGATCTCGGCGGCGACATCGCCGAAATGGGTCCGGACGTAATCCTGATGGATGGTGGAGACCTGGACGCCGATGATCTTGTCCTTGAGGCCTTCGGCGTCGGGGGTGATGCCGGAGCCCTTGGCGGTGGCGATCACTGACGGGGTATTGTAATATTTGTCGGAGAAATCGATCGTCTTCTGCCGCTCCTCGGTGATCGACATCGAGCCGACAATGGCGTCGATCTTGTTCGACGTCAGCGCCGGGATGATGCCGTCCCAGGCGACCGGGGTGACCACGCAGTCGAGCTTGGCTTCCGCGCACACGGCGTTCATGAAGTCGATCTCCCAGCCGGTCCAGTTGCCCGAGGCGTCCGGCTCGGTAAACGGCGGATAGGGCTCGGCGGCGACACCGACGCGGATGGTTTCGGCGGAAGCGGCGCTGGCCGCAAGCGTCAGGCCGAAAGCGGCGATGGTTGTAACGATCTGCTTGTTCATGGTTTTTTCCCTGTTTGAAAATTCGGGCTTTGCCCATTCACCCCTGGACTATTGGACAGTCGCAAGGAATTTCTGCAATCGCTCCGACTTCGGAGCACTGTAAACGACATCCGGCGACCCTTCTTCCTCGATCACGCCGCCGGCCAGGAACACCACGTGGTTGGCGACCTCGCGGGCAAAGCTCATCTCGTGAGTGACCAGCAGCATGGTGCGGCCTTCGCGCGCCAGGTCGGCGATCACGGCCAGCACTTCGCCGACAAGTTCGGGATCGAGCGCAGAGGTCGGTTCGTCAAACAGCATGACGTCGGGTTCGACCGCTAGCGCCCGGGCAATCGCCGCGCGCTGCTGCTGCCCGCCGGACAGAAAGGCCGGGTAGACATCGCGCTTGTCGGACAGGCCGACGCGGTCGAGCAGTTTTTCGGCGCGCGCAATCGCCTCGTCACGCGGCACGCCCATGACATGGACCGGCGCCTCGATGATGTTGCCGAGCACCGTCATGTGCTGCCAGAGATTGAAGCTCTGGAACACCATGGCGAGCCGGGTGCGGATGCGCCGGAGTTGCTTGGCGTTGGCGGGCTGCAAGCCGCCGCGACCGTCGGGCTTCACATCAATGGTTTCACCCTTGATGCTAATGGCGCCCCGGGTCGGCAGTTCGAGCATGTTGATGCAGCGAAGCATGGTGGATTTGCCCGATCCAGAGCCGCCGATAATGGCCACCACATCGCCGGTTTTCGCTGTCAGCGAGACGCCCTTGAGAACTTCGAGATCGCCGAATGTCTTGTGCAGGTCAGCGACCTGAACCGCGGGCGGAGTCTGGTTATCGCCGGTCTCAGCGCCGGAATGTGGACTGCTCATACGTTCCCTTTGCTACCTCGTCTGTCGCGAAGTTGGCCAATCGTGACCCTTGCACAGCAATTAATCAAGTGTATAATTTGAAAAAATGCAAACCACCCGAACGGACCCTTCATGACATACGGATGCCAATCCATGACCGCGCCCCTCAAGCGGGTCGCCATGCGCAAACCCGGCGCGAGCCTTCTTTCCGCCAAAGCCGAGGACTGGCATTACGGTCCGGGCTTCGACGGCGCACGCGCCATCAAGCAATTCGGCGCATTCGCCGATCTGGTGGCATCCTGCGGCACGGAGATCCTGTGGATCGAGGATTCGGGCGATGGCCTGGCCGACGCAATGTTCACCCATGACCCATCGCTGATGAGCGACCATGGCGCGATCATCCTGCGCATGGGCAAGCCCGGCCGCATGGCGGAACCCGCGCTTCACAAGGCTGCCTATCAGGCCGCCGGCATTCCGATCCTGGGCGAGATCGTTGCTCCAGGATCTGTCGAGGGCGGCGACTGCGTGTGGGTCGATCACGCGACACTGGCAGTGGGACGCGGCGTTCGCACCAACCAGGCCGGCATCGAGCAATTGGCGGCGATGCTTGCGCCGCATGGCGTCACCGTGCTGGGATACGATCTTCCGCTTGGTAACGGCGCCGACGCGTGCCTCCACCTGATGTCGGTGATCTCGCCGCTGGATGAGAAACTGGCGCTGGTCTATGCGCCGATGCTTCCCGTCGCCTTCTGGCAGTTGCTCAAGGACCGCGGCTACACGCTGCTTGAAGCCCCGGCCGACGAGTTCGCCGCCTCCAACGGCCTCAATCTCAACGTCCTGCCGCTTACCCCTGGCGACGTGCTGATGGTCGACGGCTTTCCCAAGACCCGGAAACTTATGGAAGACGCCGGATGCCGCGTCCGGGTGTTCAACGCCGATGCCTTGTGCATACCGTGCGAGGGCGGGCCGACCTGCCTCACCCGTCCCGTGTGGCGGGAATGACGCGGCGGGCGTTTCATCATGAACCGGAAGCGGTGCGGCAAAAGGACCTGATTGCCGCAACGCTCGACAGCATTGCGGAACTGGGTCTGGCAGGCGCCACCGTGCGCGAGGTCTCCAATCGCGCCGGCGTCACGCCCGGCCTGATCCGACGGTATTTCGACAACAAGGAACGGCTGGTCGCCGCCGCCTACCGCACCTTCATCGCGGACCTGATCGCCATGGCCGAAGCGGGCTGCGGCGACGGGCCCGCGCTCTCGCGGCTTGCAGGCCTGATCCGCGCCAGCGTCACGGCGCCCGTGGCCGACGGTCGGACGCTGTCGATCTGGGCGGCCTTCATCGGAACCGTGAATTCGGATCCGGCGATGGCGGAGGTGCATCGCGAAGGCTACCAGGCATTCCGGGATCTGATCGAACGGCTGGTTGGTGAGGTCATGGCCGAGCGCGGAGAGCCGGCCTCGACACAGGAAATCCGCCGGCATGCGATCGTGCTCAACGCGCTGCTCGATGGTCTTTGGATCGAAATCTCCATGGGCGGCGATGATTTTTCGCGGCTCGACGTGATCCGGATCGCGCTCGATTCGGTGGCGACTTTGCTCGGGATAGACCCGGCGGAATTCAGGGAATAACCACCATGCATTATGCGGCAATCACCGAGCGTCTGGCTCATACCGGCGGCGCCAAATGGGCCATTCATCAACGCTGCCGGGTGATGAAGAAGGCCGGCGCAGACATCATCGAACTCACCATCGGAGAGCCGGACCAGCCGCCGGATCCACAGCTCTTCGAAGTCTGTCACGCCTCGATGCGCGCGGGCCGCACCGGCTATTCGAGCGGTCGCGGCGAGCCGGATCTGCTGGAGGCTATTGCCGCGCGCTACAGCCTGAGGCGCGCAGGCGTCGACGCAAACAATGTGATGTGCTTTCCGGGAACCCAGACCGCACTGTTTGCGACGATGATGGCGCTGACCGGTCCCGGCGACGGCGTGCTTGTGGGCGATCCGTTCTACGCCACCTATGAAGGCGTCATCGTCGCCAGCGGCGCACACCGGGAGTCGGTGCCGCTCAGGCCCGAGAACGGATTTCGCCTGAAGGCGGAAGATCTGGAAGCCGCAATCACGCCGCAGTCACGCGTACTGCTGCTCAATTCACCGCACAATCCGACCGGCGCCGTCCTGGAGGCCGACGAGATCGCCCGGATCGGCGCGGTGTGCAAAAAACACGATCTCTGGATCGTCGCCGACGAGGTCTATGAGGAACTTGTGTTCGACGGGAAGTTCGCCTCGCCGTTCGACAATCCCGATCTCGCGGACCGGGTGATCGCCCTGTCATCGATTTCCAAATCGCATGCGGCGCCCGGGTTCCGCAGCGGCTGGGCGGTCGGGCCGCATGAATTTTGCGAGAAGCTTCTGCCCTTGTCGGAGACCATGCTGTTTGGCAACCAGCCCTTCATCGCCGACATGACGGCCTTTGCGCTCAATGCGGATCTGCCCACTTCGGCGCGGATGCGCGCCTCCTACAAGAGCCGGTCGACCGTCTTCGCTGACGCGCTCGAAAAGCTCGACGGCGTCAAGCCGTTCCGTCCGCAAGCCGGCATGTTCATCGTGCTCGATGTGTCAGGCACCGGGCTCGATGGCGAAACCTTCGCCTGGAGTCTGCTCGAAGCAGGCGTTGCGGTCATGCCGGGCTCGTCCTTCGGGGCCAATGCGAGTGCCCTGGTGCGGATCAGCCTGACGGTTCCGGATGAGACTGTGACGGAAGCCTGCGGCCGCATCACGCGTTTTGTGGAGGCGCTATGATGTCCGCAGATTCATTGCCTGGTGAGGCTCCCACAGTCGGGGAAGCCCTCGTCACCATGCTGGAACAAGCTGGCGTCGACATGGTCTTCGGCATTCCCGGGGTTCACACCATCGAGCTCTATCGCGGACTGGCGGCGAGCACCATCCGCCACATCACGCCGCGCCACGAACAGGGCGCGGGTTTCATGGCAGACGGCTATGCCCGCGTCACCGGGCGTCCAGGCGTGTGTTTCGTCATCACCGGACCGGGCATCACCAACACGCTGACCGCCATGGCGCAGGCGCGCGCCGACAGCATTCCGATGCTGGTGATCTCCGGCGTCAACGCCGCAGCGACGCTCGGGAAAGGCCTTGGTCATCTGCACGAATTGCCGGACCAGGCGGCGCTCGCGCGAAGCGTGGCGCTGTGGTCGCACACACTGACCGATCCGGCAAAGCTGAGCACCGTGATCGAGGAGGCCTTCACGGTGATGACCGGCGGCCGGCCCGGCCCGGTGCATCTCGAGATCCCGACCGACGTGATGAAACTGCCCGCGGGCGGCCAGACCTTCAAAATGCCCGCGCACCCGCGGCCGCGCCCCTCCTCCGCCGATCTCGCCACGGCGTCGGGCATGATTGCGCGCGCTCGTCACCCGGCAATCCTGATCGGCGGCGGCGCGGTCGGCTTTGGTGATGCCGTCCGCCGCTTCGCCGAGGCGCTCGATGCGCCGGTGGTCTCCACCGCCAATGCGCGCGGGGTCATGGCCGGATCGCCGCTCGATGTGCCGGCGAGCCCGAGCTTCGGCTGCGTGCGCGATCTCTTCAGCGGCTCCGACCTGGTGCTGGCGCTCGGCACCGAGCTGGGGCCGACCGATTGCGACATGTACGAGGATGGCGGCTTCACGCTGCCCGCCAACCTGATCCGCGTCGACATCGATGCCGCGCAACTGGCGCGCGGCGCGCCGGCGGCACTGGCGATTGCGGCCGACCTGGGCGCATTCATCGAGGATGTGCTCGGCGCCGCCGGAATCTGGCGGGGCAATGGCGGAGGCGGGGCGCAGCGCGCCAGAGCCGCACGCGATCTCGCCCTGGCGAGCCTGGGAGACACATACCGCTCCCATGTCGAACTGATCGAGGACATCTGGCGGGTCCTGCCGGGGGCGGCGTTGGTGGGCGATTCAACGCAGCTCGTCTATGCCGGCAACATGTTTACGGACGCGCCGCGGCCAGCGTCCTGGTTCAATTCCGCCACCGGTTTCGGCACGCTCGGCTATGCGGCGCCGGCGGCGATCGGCGCGGCGCTCGGCCAGCCTGGGCGCCCGGCGGTGGCGCTTCTGGGCGACGGCGGCTTCCAGTTCACGCTTGCCGAACTCGGAAGCGCCCACGACGCGAACGCCGATGTGGCGTTCGTGGTGTGGAACAATGCGGGCTACATGGAAATCGAGACCTCGATGACGTCGGCCAGCATCACACCGATCGGCGTGACGCCATCCGCGCCGGACTTCGCGGCCATCGCCATGGCATATGGCCTGCCGTCGCGCAAGGTGCACAACCGCGAGGAATTGAGCACGGCGCTTCAGGACCTGCCGCGCCCGTGCCTGATCGAGTATCTCGCCCCCCGGTAGGGTCTCAGGCGCAGAGCGCGTCGACCAACCGGTCCATGAAGGCCTCGCCCGCCGCGAGCTGGTCGAGCGACAGGAACTCGTCGGGCTGGTGCGCCTGGGCAATGTCGCCGGGCCCGCAGACCACGGTGGAATAGCCGCGGGTCTGGAACTGGCTGCCTTCGGTGCCGTAGCTGACCACATGCCGGCCGTTGTCGCCGGTCAGGCGGCGCGCCAGGGTTTCCGCCGCACCGTCTTTTTCCGGCGCCAGCGCCGGCAGCGCGAAGCCGGGATTGAGATCGATGCCGGTGTCGGGATGGATCTTCTGCATCTCGGCGGTAAGTTCCGCGGCCTTGGCCTCCAGCGCCCGGGCCCAGTCGTCCGGGCTTTCGCCGGGCACGAACCGGAACTCCATCAGGAACCGGCAATCCTTGGCGGTGATGTTGTGGGCGGTGCCGCCCTCGATCCTGCCGACATGCAGCGTGGTGTAGGCCGGGTCGAAGGGGCTTGCGAGCTCGGACGGCGTCCGCGCGGCGTTTTCGGCATTGCGCTGGTTGGCCCAGTCGATCAGCTTCGCCGCCTGCATGATGGCGCTGACGCCGTAGGGCAGCAGCGAGGAATGGACCTCGAAGCCGCGCACGTGAACATTGTAGGCGAGGCCGCCCTTGTGCCCGGTCACCACCCGCATCATGGACGGCTCGCCGACGATGACTTCGCGGGCGCGCGGCAGGGCGCCAAGCATGGCCTCGACCAGATCGACGACAGCGGCGCAGCCCACTTCCTCGTCAAAGGACAGCGCCAGTTGCAGCGGACGCTTGAGCGGACGTGTGGACGCACGCGCCATCGCCATAAGGGCCAGCGCGTCAAAGCCCTTCATGTCGCAGGCGCCGCGCCCATAGAGTTTGCCGTCGCGCTCGGTCAGGGTCCAGGGATCGGTTGTCCAGGCCTGCCCCGCCACCGGCACCACGTCGGTATGGCCCGACAGGATCACGCCGCCGTCAATGGCGGGACCGGTCTGCGCATAGAGATGGGCCTTCCTTCCGCAGGGGCTCATGACCCGGTCCGACGCAATTCCGAACTCCGCAAGATAGGATTCGACCCACTCCACCAACGGCAGATTGCTGTCGCTGCTGACGGTTGGGAAGGAAATCAGTTTTGCCAGCATCTCTTGAGAATTAGAATTATTTTCCACTTAACGACCCCAAAAAGGGTTCAGACTTCGATCTGACCCTGATTTCCACAGCTCTGCTCACGCGAAAACTTCCTCATGGAAGCCGGATTGGCGGGAAATTTCCTGTCTCGCCGCAGCCGGCTCGAACACTTATCATGCAATTTCGAAAACCCCACTGGTCAACCGTGAGAAAATTGGTCAATAGTATGGGCCACCGGCTGATCGAAAGATCGGACCGGCAACAAAAATAACGGGAAAACATCTCCCGAGGGGTACAGTATGCCAGACACGGCCTTGCCAATTCTGGATGTTAGAGGGCTTAAAACGGTTTTCCGCACCCGCGGCGGCGAAGTGCACGCGGTCAACTCCGTAGACTTCCACCTGCGTCCCGGCGAACTGCTCGGCGTGGTGGGGGAAAGCGGTTCGGGGAAATCCGTGACCATGATGTCACTGTTGCGGCTGTTGCCGTCTCCGCCGGCGGAGATGCGTGACGGCTCGGTGATGTTTGACGGTCAGGACCTGCTCAAGATCAGCTCGGAGGAGCTGCGCCAGGTGCGTGGCTCCCGGATCGGGTTCATCTCCCAGGACCCGATGACATCGCTCAATCCGGTCTACACGGTGGGCTTCCAGCTGGCCGAGCCGCTGCGTGCGCATCTCGGCATGTCCAAGGCCGAGGCCCGGGCACGGTCGGTCGAGCTTCTCAAGCTTGTGGGCATTTCCGATCCGGAACGGCGGTTGAAGGACTATCCGCACCAGTTCTCCGGCGGCATGCGCCAGCGTGTGATGATTGCCATTGCGCTGGCTTGCGATCCCAAGGTGCTGATCGCGGATGAGCCGACAACCGCGCTCGACGTGACCATTCAGGCACAGATCATCGAACTGGTGAAGGACCTGCGCAAAAAGCTCGGCATGGCGATCATCTGGATCACCCACGATCTTGGCGTGATCGCCGGGATCGCCGACCGGGTGATGGTGATGTATGCCGGGCAGGTGGTCGAGGAAGGCCCGGTGGGCGAAATTTTCCGCGATCCGCAGCATCCCTATACCCAGGCGCTTCTCAAGACCGTGCCGGCCGTGCGGGGACCGCGCGCCGAGCGGCTTCAGGTGATCGAAGGCCAGCCCCCGATCATGCATGATGCGCCCGATGCCTGCTCTTTCCGCAACCGCTGCCAGTACGCATTCGACCGCTGCGCGGAGGCAAATCCAGCGCTCACGCCGGTTCATGTACCGGGCCACCGCGCCGCCTGCTTCCTGCTCGACACGGCCGCAACAAAAGAGCCGGAGGCTGTCGATGGCTGACGTTCAACCCGGAACCGAAGCCCAGGCCCCTCTCGTCAAGGTTCGGGACCTCAAGATGTATTTCCCGATCCATTCGGGCCTGTTCCGGTCGCATACCGGCGACATCAAGGCGGTGGATGGCATCAGCTTCGACATCATGCCCGGCGAAACTCTTGGGCTGGTCGGGGAATCGGGCTGCGGCAAATCCACCGTCGGACGCTCGATCCTGCGGCTCTATGACGTGACCGGCGGCACCGTCGAAATCAACGGTTTCGAAATTGCCCATGTCGACCGCGACAGCCTGCGCTCGAAACGGCCGATGATGCAGATGATCTTCCAGGATCCGCAGGCCAGCCTCAATCCGCGCATGACGGTCGCCAGCATCATCGGCGAACCGCTTGACGAGCACATGAAGCTGACGGCGGACGAACGTCTGGCGCGGATCTACGAGCTGATGGATTGGGTCGGGCTCAATCGCGAATTCGCCAAGCGCTATCCGCACGAGTTTTCCGGCGGGCAACGCCAACGCATCGGCATCGCCCGGGCGCTGGCTCTCAATCCGAAATTCATTGTCTGCGACGAGCCGATTGCAGCACTCGATGTGTCGATCCAGGCGCAGGTGGTCAATCTGCTCGAAGAGCTGCAGAACCGGCTAAACCTCACTTACCTCTTCATCAGCCATGATTTGTCGATGGTGCGCCATATCGCCGATCGCGTCGCGGTCATGTATCTCGGCCGGATTGTCGAAATCGCCTCGCGCGAGACCTTGTTCGCCGATCCGCTGCACCCCTACACTCAGGCGCTGCTCTCGGCGGTGCCGGAGCCGGATCCAGACTCGGAGCGAAACCGCAAACCGATCGTGCTGCAGGGCGATGTGCCCTCCCCGGCCAACCCTCCCAAAGGCTGCAATTTTTCCACCCGGTGCCCCAAAGTCATGGGGGTCTGCAGGCAGATCGAGCCGGGTGTCTATGACTTCGGAGAAGGAAGACAGGTGGCCTGCCATCTGTATTCAGAAAACATGACAACGACCGCGGAGCCAACCGCAGGCGAAAGAACAAACTGATAACATTCAACAAGGAGACAGCCATGAAACTGAAAACTATCCTGATGGGCGCCGTCGCCGCGATGGCGATTGCACCCGTCGCTCATGCCGAGCGCGGCTCGGACGGCGACGTCAAGATCATATACTGGCAGGCGCCCTCGATCCTCAATCCGTATCTGTCGGGCGGCACCAAGGACATCGAGGCGTCGTCGCTGATCATCGAGCCTCTGGCGCGCTTTGACCAGACCGGCGCAATGGTGCCCTACCTCGCCGAGGAGATTCCGACCGTTGAGAACGGCGGTGTTTCCGAAGACCTGACGTCGATCACCTGGAAGCTGAAGGAAGGCCTGCTGTGGTCGGACGGAACCCCGGTCACCTCGGCCGACGTCAAGTTCACCGCCGAGTACTGCATGGCGCCGGATGGCGGCTGCGCCCAGAGCGCAAAGTTTGACGGCGTTGCCAGCATCGATACCCCGGATGAACGCACCATCGTCGTCAACTTCAGCGGACCGAAGCCGGTTCCCTATGCGGCCTTTGTCGGCGCACAGTCGCCGGTTATCCAGGCAGCGCAGTTCAAGGACTGCCTGGGCGCCAAGGCGCAGGAATGCACCGCGGCCAATTTCGGCCCCATCGGCACCGGCCCCTTCGTCGTCACCGACTTCAAGCCGAATGACGTGATCACCATGAAGGCCAACGAGAACTATCGCGACCCGGCCAAGCCTGCATTTGCGACACTCACATTCAAGGGTGGCGGCGACGCTGCCGCGGCCGGCCGCGCCGTGATGGAAACCGGCGAATATGACTACGCCTGGAACCTGCAGCTGGCTCCCGACGTGATCGCCAAGATGGCCGAAGGCGGCAAGGGCACGCCGGTCTCCGGCTTCGGCACGCTGGTCGAGCGCATCGAGATGAACATGACCGATCCCTCGCCGGACCTGCCCGAAGGCGAGCGCTCGACCGCCAAGCACCCGCACCCGATCCTGTCGGATTTCAAGGTCCGCAAGGCGCTGTCGATGGCGATCGACCGCGAACTGCTGGTTGAAATCGGCTATGGCCAGGCCGGCCGCGCCACCTGCAATCTGGTGCCGGCGCCGGAGCTTTTCGCTTCCGACAACACCGAGTGCATTGCGCAGGACGTCGAAGGCGCCAAGGCGCTGCTCGAGGAAGCCGGCTGGACCGTTGGCGCCGACGGGATCCGCGAAAAGGACGGCAAGAAGCTGTCTCTTCTCTTCCAGTCTTCAACCAACGCCGTGCGTCAGGACTTCCAGGCCCTGATCAAGCAGTGGTGGTCGGATGTCGGCGTCCAAACCGAACTCAAGAACATTGACGGTTCGGTGTTCTTCGGTGGCGACCCGGCCTCCCCGGACACCTTCCAGAAGTTTTATGCGGACGTGGAAATGTACGCCAACAACTTCGACGGCACTGATCCGGAGCAGTATCTCGGCCAGTACACCTGCGAAAAGGCCCCGCGGCCCGAAACGCAGTGGCAGGGCGAAAACATCAACCGCTTCTGCGACCCGGCCTATGACGAACTGGTCGCGGAACTCGGCAAGACCGGCGAAATCACCAAGCGCGCCGAAATTGCCAAGAAGCTCAACGACATGATTACCAAGGACACGATGACCATCGTGCCGCTGGTCGATCGCGGCCGGGTGTCAGCCCACTCCACCAGCCTCGGTGGCGTTGTGCTCAACACGTGGGATTCCGAACTCTGGAATGTCGCGGACTGGCACCGCATCAAGTAACGCAGAAACCGGAAGGGCTCCGCTCACGCGGGGTCCTTCACCTTGCTGCGATTTTTCTGCGCCACACTGCTGAACCGAGGCGTCGCCCATGCTGACCTTTTTTATCCGACGGTTATTGACGGCGATCCCGACGCTTGTGCTCATCAGTCTGATCATCTTTCTGCTGCTCGATCTTGCGCCGGGCGACCCGCTCGCTGACCAGCCGCTCAGCATTCCGCCGGAAGTGCGCCAGAGGATGCGCGATGCGCTCGGCCTCGATTCACCGGCCTATGTGCGCTACCTGCTCTGGGCCAAGCAGTTCTTCTGGGTCGAGCCGCTCTACTTCCTTGATTGGCTGGTGGGAACCAATTTTGCCGACGGCATGCAGCGCATCGTCTCCTGGCAGTTTCGCGCGCCGGTGTTCGACATCATTATCCAGCGCGTTCCGCAGACGCTGTGGGTGGTGGGTCTCGCCTATCTTGTGGGTGTGATGATCGCGCTGCCGATCGGCATCATTTCGGCCTACAAGCAATATTCATGGTTTGACCAGGTCGGGACCTTCGTCTCGATGATCGGATTCTCCGTGCCTCCGTTCTTTTCGGGCGTGCTGATGATCGTGTTCTTCGCGATCATGCTTCCGTGGTTCCCCTCGATCTATGACACCACACTGGTGGTCAATGACTTCGAGAGTTTCGGCCAGCAGGTGCGGCAGATGGCGCTGCCGGTCATGGTGCTGGCGCTGCAGACCACCGCGCAGCTGTCGCGCTTCATGCGCGCCTCGATGCTCGACAACCTCAACCATGATTATGTCCGCACCGCTCGTGCCAAGGGCATGACCGAGAAGGTGGTGGTGCTGGTGCATGTGCTGCGCAATTCGATGATCCCGGTCGTCACCGTGATCGCGCTCGGGATTCCGTCGATCTTCGGCGGCGCCATCATCACCGAGCAGATCTTCAAGGTGAACGGCCTCGGGCAACTGCTGATCACGGCGATCTACGCCAACGACCTGCCGATGGTGCAGACGCTGGCCTTCATCTTCGCCGTGCTGATCGTGGCCTGCAACCTTATCGCCGACATGCTCTACGGCCTGCTTGATCCGAGGATCCGCTATGACTGATGCCCCTGTCGCCGTCGCCACGGCAAAGCCCGACACGTCCGGCCGCTCGCAATGGTGGGATGTCTGGGACCAGTTCAAGACCCACAAGGGAGCCCTGTTCGGCGCCGCGGTGTTTATCTTCATAGTGCTGTCGGTGACCATCGGGCCGCTGCTGTGGCCGCTCGAGCCGACCTTCATCGATATCCGCGCCCGCAACATCGGCCCGTCCATGGCCCATCCCTTCGGCACCGACCAGTTGGGCCGTGACATTCTCGCCCGGATGATGGCGGGCGGCCAGGTGTCAATTGCGGTGGGCCTCACGGCAATGCTGATCAGCGTGGTGCTGGGCGCCTTCATCGGCGTCGTCGCGGGCTTCTTCCCGCGGCTTGACGGTTTGCTGATGGGGCTTACAAACCTGTTTCTCGCCCTGCCCCTGCTGCCGCTGCTGCTGGTCATGGTGATGCTGTTCCGCGAAACGCTGGCGCGCAGCTTCGGCCCGGAAATGGGCACCTTCATCCTGATCGTCTCGGCGATCGGCATCACCAGCTGGATGCAGACTGCGCGCATTGTCCGCGGCGAGGTGCTGGCGCTCAAGGAACGGGAATTCGTGCTGGCGGCCAGGTCGATCGGCACCCCCTCGCGGCGCATGATCATTCGGCACATCCTGCCCAACGTGCTCTCCCCGATCATGGTTTCGGCAACGCTCGGGATTGCAACCGCAATCATCACCGAATCCGCGCTGTCGTTTCTGGGTCTCGGTTTTCCGCCGGATTTCCCGACCTGGGGGCGGCTGCTGTTTGATGCGATCGATTATCTGCAGCAGTATCCGGAGCGGGTGTTCTGGCCGGGCCTGGCTATTTCGCTCACGGTGCTCAGCGTCAATTACATCGGCGACGGCCTGCGCGACGCGCTCGATCCCCGCATCCGCGGCCGCTGATCAGGCACCGGTTTCGTTGACCGGAACCACATCCACATATTGATCGGTGGTCTGTCCGCCGGCTATGCGCATGGCGCCGCGCACCGGCGCGAGGTCGGCGTAATCGCGGCCATAAGCCACCACGATATGGCCGTCTCCTGCAAAGACGGCATTGGTCGGATCGAACTCCACCCACCCGGTTTCCTTGCCGCACCAGGCCGAGACCCAGGCATGCATGGCGTCCGCACCTTCAAGCCGCTCCTGGCCCGGCGGCGGCAGGGTGCGCAGATAACCGCTGACATAGCCCGCGGGAATGCCGAGGCTCCTGAGCGCGATGATCATGATGTGGGTAAAATCCTGGCAGACCCCATGGCGCGCGGCAAAAGCCTCGGCGGCCGGCGTGTTCACGGTTGTGGCCTCGGCGTCGAACCGCATTTCCCTGTGCAGCGCCAATCCGAGATCCGCGACAAACTCCGCCACCTGGCGGCCCGGCTGCAGATGAGACCGCGCCCAGAGGGCAATGTCCCTGACGGGCTCTGCATAGGGAGAGGCTGCGAGAAAATGCAAGGGAGACCGCGGGCCGAGGTCCGTTTCTGCAGTGAGCACCTTGGCGAGCCCGGCAAGGTCCGGCGTCGGCAATCCGGGTGCTGCGCTGCCGGTCACCTCGACCCTGGCCTTGAGAACGATGGTGATGTCGCTGTGAGGCTCGGTGAAGGCCAGTTCGGTCAGATCATTTCCGAAGAAATCCCGGCGGTCCTGGCGCATGGCCGGTTTGGGCTCGATCTGGATGCTGCCCGCAATCACCCGCTGCCGGCCCTCGATCGCGAGCGGCATCACGTGCAGGATCTGGCGCGCGCCGGCGGCCGGGCTTTCGTAGATGTAATCGATGGTCAGCTTGATATCGTAGCGCATCACATCAATCGAGATACTGGGCTTGAATGTCATTGGTCAGGCGGCCGATCGCCTTTTCAAGTTCAACGAGTTCGGGTTGACCGAGACTCTGCGGCGTGTGGACCGATAGATCGGCATGGATCCGCAGCACCGAACGGGACAGATCTGACAACTGGCCATTGACGTCGGCGCCCGGCAGCAGGCTGACCTGATCGCGGATTTCGTCGATATGAAAGGCAATCGAGCGCGGATTGAGCGGGTCGAGCGCAAGCAGATCAACCACCGTATCGCGGCTGGCGGTGACCGAGTAGCGCCTGCGGTGGGTCATGACACTGTCGCCCACCTCGACGCACAGTTCAAAGCCGCCTTGCGGACCGTTCCATTCGCCGAAATTCGCCAGCAGATCCGCCATCCCGAGGGCGCGTTCCAGCGAGCGGCCGATGGTCAGAAACCGCCAGCCGCTGAATCGGTACATGTTTTCATGCACCAGGCCTGAGAAGCCGGTGATCTTGCGCAACAGGATCCCCATCGCGGCGGCCGCATCCTCCCCCGGAACCACTGTTTTGCGCATGTTGGCGACCGTTCGCTCAAGGTCGGCCAGCGAGGCCCAGGCATCGACGGAAAACCTGTCGCGAACCTGATTGGCGGAGTTTACTGCGAGCGCAATGGTCCTCTCGACTTGTCGGCAAACGCCTTCCGACATGTCCAGACCGAGATCTTCGAGATAGGTTTCGAGCGCGTTCATCAGCGGCGTGCCGCCTGCAGGCGTCTCCGGCAGCCGGCTCATATAGGCCCTGGTCAGGCGCATCTGGCCTTCGGCGCGCTCGACATAGCGGCCGAGCCAGAAGAGATTGTCGGCGGCACGGCTCGGCAGCAGGCCAGGCGATGCCCGGACGAACACTTCTCCCGGCTGCATCAGCATGGAATCCTCCGGCACCGGAGTGTCTGAGACGACCCAGACATCGGCGACCGATCCGCCGCTGCTGATGGACACCGCCGATGGATCCTCACCGGACGCGGCCAGCCGGGCAAACCCGCCGGGCATCAACTGCCAGCCATCGCGGGTGCGGGCCATGAATACCCGTATCCGCATCGGCCGCGGCGTCAGCTTTCCATCCTGCCAGGTCGGCGTGGTCGAGAGCGACACCAGCTCCTGGCCGACAAGATTGCGCCCCTCCGCCTCAAGCCAGGCATCGAGCTCAAGACCAATTCCGGACATATCGCCCTTGAGCACCGCGCCGGCATCCGGCTCCAGCGGAAGCCGGGTGGAACTGGCAGACCCGATCAGCATCGCATGGGCGTTGTCGCGCACATGGGCGCGCTCGGCCTCGCCCCCGCACCACCAGGTGGCAATGTTCGGGATCGACAGCGGCTTGCCGTGAAGCACCCGCGACAATCGCGGCAGGAAGGCGAGAAAGGCCCGGCTTTCAAGAATGCCCGCGCCAAGCGCATTGATCATGGTCACATCCTGGGAGCGAACCGGGCCAAGCAGCCCGGGCGTTCCAAGATGCGAACTCGCCTTGAGCTCCAGAGGATCGGCCCAGGCCGCATCAAGCCTGCGCCACAGCACGCTGATGGGCTTGGGGCCAGAGACGGTGCGCACCATCAGTCTGCCATTGTCGACCACAAGATCGTCGCCCTCGAGCAGCATCATGCCGAGATAGCGGGCGATGTAGGCGTGCTCGAAATAGGTGTCGTTCATCGGCCCCGGCGTCAGAATGCCGACCCGGCTGCCATCTTCGCGGCGGAGCGCATTGAGCCCGTCCCGGAAGGCCCGGAAGAAACCGGCCAGGCGCTCGACATGCGAATCCGTATAGAACCCGGGAAACGACCTGACGGAGGCCACGCGGTTTTCAAGGGCATAGCCGGCACCAGACGGGGCCTGGGTCCGGTCGCCCAGCACCCACCAGCCGCCATCGGGTCCGCGCCCGATCTCGAAGGCGATGAAATGCAGGAAATGCCCCGATGCGGGCTTCACGCCCACCAGCGGCCGCAGCCATTCGGGATTGGAGGCAATCACGCCTGCTGGAAGATGGCCTTCGGCCACCAGGCGGTTTTCGCCGTAAAGATCGGCGACAACCGCCTCGAGCAGATCGGCCCGTTCGGCGAGACCCTCGGCCAGAGCCTGCCATTCATCTTCCGGCTGGATCACCGGCACCGGGCTCAGCGGCCAATCCCGCGGGCTCTTGCCGTCGCCGTACTGGCGCACGAAAACGCCCGCGTCGCGCAGGTACTGGGCGCCCCGGGCAAAAGCACGCTCCCGTTCCTCCGGACTCAAGCCATCGAGATGCGCGATCAGCTTTGTCCAGGCCGGACGGATCTCACCATCCTCGGAGAGAAGTTCATCCGGGACGCCAGGCAAGGCCCTATAGTCCGACACGATCGACGGGCGGTCCTTTCGCGAAGCCATGGCGGAACCCGGCATAGATCAGATTCCCGGTTTGCGGCGCAGGTCGAGCGTGAACGGAAACTCGGAATGCGGCGTTTCCGGCACCGGCATCGATGCACCCGGTGTATGGCCGCGATGCTCGAAGCGGGCAAGGCGCCGGGCTTCGGCTTCGTTGCCGTTGACCGGAAACGTGTCGTAGTTCCGCCCGCCGGGATGGGCGACATGGTAGACACAGCCGCCCAGCGGCTTGCCCGACCAGGTGTCGAAGATATCGAAGGTCAGCGGCGCGTTGACGGGCAGCACCGGATGCAGCGCCAGTGTCGGCTGCCAGGCCTTGTAGCGCACGCCGCCAATCGAGGTTCCGGATTGCCCGGTTGCGGCCAAGGGCACCGGACGGCCATTGCAGGCCACGAGATAGCGCGTCGGATCGGCGCTTTCGAGCTTGACCTGCAGGCGTTCGACCGAGCTGTCGGTGTAGCGGACCGTGCCGCCGATGGCGCCGGTTTCGCCCAGCACATGCCAGGGCTCGAGCGCCTGGCGCAGCTCGAGCCGGACGCCCTCATAGGTGACCTCGCCGCAGAACGGAAAACGGAACTCGGCCTGCGCCTCGTACCATTCCGAGCGCAGGTCGAAGCCGTGATCGCGCAGGTCGCGCAGCACGTCGAGAAAATCCTGCCAGATGAAATGCGGCAGCATGAAGCGGTCATTGAGGGCCGTTCCCCAGCGGGTGAAGCGCCCGGTGGCCGGGCTTTGCCAGAACCGGGCGATCAGCGCGCGGATCATTACCTGTTGCGCCAGACTCATGCGCGGCTCCGGCGGCATCTCGAAGCCGCGGAACTCGACCAGGCCCAGGCGGCCGGTCGGGCCATCGGGGGAATAAAGCTTGTCGATGCAGATTTCGGCGCGGTGGGTGTTGCCGGTGACATCGGTCAGCAGGTTGCGCAGCAAGCGATCGACCAGCCACGGCAAGGGCGGCGTGCCCGCATCGGGATGCGGGATCTGCTCGAGCGCCATCTCCAGTTCGTAGAGACTGTCGTGGCGGGCCTCGTCGATGCGCGGCGCCTGGCTGGTCGGTCCGATGAACAGGCCGGAGAACAGATAGGAGAGGCTCGGGTGACGCTGCCAGTGCAGGATCAGGCTCGCCAGAACATCCGGGCGCCTGAGAAACGGGCTGTCGAGCGGCGTGGCGCCGCCGACGACCACATGATTGCCGCCGCCTGTGCCGGTGTGGCGTCCGTCGATCATGAACTTGTCGGCGCCGAGCCGGGTCTGGCGGGCCTCCTCGTAGACGCCTTCGGTGATCGCCTTGCATTCGTTCCAGTCGGCGGCCGGATGGACATTCACCTCGACCACGCCCGGATCGGGCGCGACACGGATGACATTGAGGCGCGGATCGTGCGGCGGGCCGTAACCCTCGATATGAACCTTGAAGCCAAGCTTGTCGGCGGCTGCTTCGGCCGCCGAGATCAGTTCGAGATAATCCTCGACCTTCTCCACCGGCGGCATGAACACGCACAGGCGGCCATCGCGCGGCTCGACCGAGATCGCAGTGCGGACAGCGCCATCCAGGTCGCCGATCTTCTGCTCGACACGGTTCTGGGTGGCTTCGGCTGCCGTGAACTGTGCGACGGCCTGCTCAGGCGCAGCCGCAGCGCGGACTTCCTCCAGTGCGGAGGCCAGCGCCTGGGCCGCCACATCCGGCAGATCGCCCTTGGGCTCTGTGGGATCGGCCGGATTGACATAGGGATAGGACGCGGCCGGAACATGCGGCAGCGATCCGAGCGGCAGCCGGTAGCCGACGGGGCTGTCGCCCGGAACCAGGAAGATATGGCCGCGCCGGGTTTTCCATTTTTCCGACCGCCAGCCATGCGCGGCGGCTTTCGATTGCCAGCGCTGGACCGGCAGCACGAAACCGGACGGCTTCGCCAGCCCGCGGCCGAACACGGTGGCGATGCGGTGCCGCTCCTCTGGGTCCTCGAGCTTTGAGTTTTCCGGCGTCACATTGTCGGGAAGATTGCCTTCCTTGATGATCCATTCCGCCGGGTCCTCATAGGCCGCGGCGACATGATCTTCGGTGATGCCGAGGTTGTCGGCGATGGTGGCGAGCAATTCCTTCGCAGTCTCGGCCGTGGCCTGGCCGGTGTCCTTGCCCTCGTCGGCGATGAGTTCGGGATTGTGCCAGATCGGCTTGCCGTCGCGCCGCCAGTAGAGCGAGAATGTCCAGCGCGGCAGGGTTTCGCCGGGATACCATTTGCCCTGGCCGTAATGCAGGAAACCGCCCGGCGCGAAGCGGGTGCGCAGGCGCCGGATCAGCTTGTCGGCGGCCTCGCGCTTTTGCGGGCCGACAGCGGCGGTGTTCCACTCCTCGCTTTCGAAATCGTCGATCGACACGAAGGTCGGCTCGCCGCCCATGGTGAGCCGGACATCGCCCGCCGTGAGCTTGGCATCGATCTTGTGGCCGAGCGCATCGAGTGCGGCCCAGGACTCCGCGCTGAACGGTTTGGTAATGCGCGGATGCTCCGCCATGCGCTCGACGCGCATGTCGAAGGCGAAGTCGACTTCGGCATAGCTCGCCAGACCCGAGATCGGGGCTGCATTGCGATAGTGCGGTGTGGCCGCGAGCGGAATGTGGCTCTCGCCGGTCAGGAGGCCCGACGTCGGATCGAGCCCGATCCATCCCGCACCGGGCAGGTAAACCTCGGCCCAGGCATGCAGGTCGGTGAAATCATGATCGGTGCCGGGAGGACCATCAAGCGACACCAGGTCTGGCTTGAGCTGGATCAGGTAGCCCGAGACGAAGCGCGCGGCAAAGCCCAGATGCCTCAGCGCCTGGACCAGAAGCCAGCTGGTGTCGCGGCACGACCCCTTGCCGGTCTCGAAGGTTTCCTCGGGCGTCTGGACGCCCGGCTCCATGCGGATGACATAGCCGATCTCATTGGCAAGGCGGGCATTGAGGCCCACGACAAAATCCACCGTCCGGGCCTGTTCGCGCGGAACCGTCTGCAGAAAAGCCGCCAGACGCGGACCGGCAGGCTCGGGCGTCCGGTAGATCACCAGATCCGGCTCGATGTCCTCAGGATACTTGAACGGCCAGGTTTCCGCCGATTCCTCGACGAAAAAATCGAACGGATTGTAGACCGTCATGTCGGCAACGAGATCGACCTCGATCTTCAGTTCCATCACCGGATCGGGAAACACATAGCGCGCCAGCCAGTTTCCATAGGGATCCTGCTGGTAATTGACGAAATGTTCCTTCGGACTGATCTTGAGAGAGTGCGACACCACTCTCGTCCGGCTGTGTGGAGCGGGACGGAGACGGATGATCTGCGGGCCGAGGCTCACCGGGCGATCATACTTGTAATGGGTCAGATGGTGTACGCTTGCCAGAATCGACATGGGATGTATCCGTTGATCGGGCTGCCTTAAGGCAGCGCACACCATGCATTGCCCGTCCGGCCATGTCCACCGCTCGTGATGCAGCGCACATGAAATCGCAGCGGGAAACGTCTGTCAGCCTGACCTTGCGCACAAATGCAGCGGGATTGGGTTGTTTTCAGCGTTCAAACGGCAAAGGGCGGGTGCGGCCGGGTTGACCCGGCGCACCCGCCCTCGAAACAGGCCGGACTGCTGAGAATCTCAGGCGGCGAGTTCGCCTTCCTCGTCAAGCAGCGAATCAAGGTCGAGATGGGAGATCATCGACTTGTCCTTGGCAATGATGGCCGTGGTCATGCGCTGAACTTCGGTCGCGCCGACTTCCGGCACGCTCTGGATCTCGTCTTCGGCGACCGTGACCATGTCGGACACATTGTCGACCAGCAGGCCAACCAGCTGTCCGCGGATGCTGGCGACAATGATCGCCGAGCGTTCCGTGGGCTTGATGGCTTCGAGGCCAAGCCGCAGCGCCATGTCGATCACTGGAATGACCGTTCCGCGCAGATTGATGACGCCCAGGACATGGCGCGGCGCGTGCGCCAGCGGCGTGGCAGGGGTCCAGCCGCGAATTTCGCGAACAGCCATAATGTTCACGCTGAACACCTGTTCGCCGAGGAAAAACGAAATGATCTCAAGACCGGAAGTCTTGTTGGCGGTTTGCGTGCTGCTCATCGTATCCTCGTTTCATAGTGAGCCGACCCGGCACGGATGTGTTGGGGGTGCCTGGCCCGGCCGGTCCGGTGGTAAATCTGCAAACAGGCGGCACGCCCAAGAGCCTTCATGTGCCGGGCACGGAGCGCGTCCGCGCATGGGAAGAACGTCGGGCCTGAAACAAGCGCCAATCCCCATGCTTCGATCTAACCATGCTTTCGTTAAGAATGCGAAAACACGGCATCACAGGAATAAGCCATTTACTCAGGTCAAAACTGCACGGGATGAGATTGCTTGCTGCTGGTTAATCGAAACTGACCTTCAGCCGACAGGGATACTGCTTGGACCGGACAAGGACTGGCAGACCATGTCCCGCGCCCGAAACGCCTGTCGCGCCCAAGCGGGTTTGCTTGAGCGCGACAGGATCACATTCAATTCTCTGGCGTTGAAGGCGCTCAGGCCTTGGGCTTGCGCTTCAATCCGCCCTTGCCGCCATCGGCCGTGACACGCTTGGTCACGTCGGCGAACGGGTTCTTTTCGCCCTTGCGGTGCGGTTTGGCGGGCTTCGCATCAGCCTTGAAGTCGGGCTTGTCGCGCTTGGGCTTCTTGTCTTTGGCAAACGGCTTCTTGTCCTTGGCAAACGGACGGTCGGCGCCGGCATCCGCAGCGGCGGATTTGACGGGCTTTGCGGTCTCCGGCTCCGGCCTGGATTTTTCGGGCTTTGCAGCCGGGGGCACATCGTCATGGGGCCAGCCGCCGGCCTTCGCCGGTGCGGGCGCGTCGTCGCGGGACGAGGGCTTCCGGTCGGCATAGGCATCGGGCCTCGGCGGACGGTCGTCGCGCTTCTTGCCGCCTGTGAATGGGCGCTTCTTGGCGTAGTCGGGCTTGGCCTTTTCGCGCGGGCGATACTCATCGCCCGCCTGCTCGGGACGGTCCGTGCGCGTGGCGGAAGTGGTATCTGCGTCCGACGATCTGGCCGGCCGTGGGGTCCGCGAGGGCGCTTCGGGGACGCCGTCAAGACGGGTCACCGTGACATTCTTCTCGATCTTTCGGGTCGGGCCGATGGCGGCTTCGAATTTGTCGGCCGCGACTCCGGCGATCTCGACATGGGTCTCGAGATCATGAATGCGAATCGAGCCGATTTCGGTCTTGGTGATGTGACCGGCGCGGCAGATCATCGGCAGCAGCCAGCGCGGCTCGGCCGATTGCTTGCGCCCCAGCGACAGGGAAAACCAGACCGCATCCTTGATCGGCACATGATCGCGCGGGGCGCGCTCGACGAAGGTGCCGCCGGCAGAGCCGCTGGGCGCGCTGACAGGACCGTCGTCAATCAGTTCCTCGGGCGAAGAGCGTCCGGCGCGATGCAACCGGATAAGGGCTGCAGCAACCTTTTCGGGCCCATGCCGCTCCAGCAGGGCCGTGACCATGGCGGCCTCGTCTTCTGCGACATCGGCCTCAAACGAGGCGTCCGCCATCAGCCGTTCATCATCGCGGGCAAGGATTTCCTCGACCGAGGGCGGGCGCGCCCAGGTGGCGGTGATGCGCGCGTCGGTCAGCAGCCGTTCGGTGCGGCGGCGCGCGTTGTAGGGCACGATCAGGGCCGAGACGCCCTTGCGGCCGGCGCGTCCGGTGCGGCCCGAGCGGTGCAGCAGGCCTTCCTTGTTCTTCGGCAGATCGGCGTGAATGACCAGTTCGAGATCGGGCAGATCGAGGCCGCGGGCGGCAACATCGGTGGCGACGCAGACCTTGGCGCGGCCATCGCGCAGGGCCTGAAGCGCGTGGGTGCGTTCGGTCTGGCTCAACTCGCCCGACAGCGCCACGACCGAAAAGCCGCGATTGGAGAATCGCGCGGTCAGGTGATTGACGGTGGCGCGGGTGCTGCAGAACACGATGGCGTTCTTGGCGTCATAGTAGCGCAACACATTGATGACCGCGTTTTCCCGGTCATTGGGGGCAACGGCGAGCGCGCGGTACTCGATGTCGAGATGCTGCTTCTGGTCGCCGGCGGTGGTGACCCGAACCGCCTTGCTCTGATAGCGCTTGGCGAGATTGGCGATGCCGGCGGGCACGGTTGCCGAAAACATCAGGGTGCGGCGCTGATCGGGGGCCGCGTCCAGAATGAACTGCAGATCATCGCGAAAGCCGAGATCGAGCATTTCGTCGGCTTCATCGAGAACGACGGCGCGCATGGCCGACAGATCCAGCGAACCGCGCTCGATATGATCGCGCAGCCGGCCCGGCGTGCCCACGACAATGTGGGCGCCGTTTTGCAGCGCGCGGCGTTCAGTGGTCATGTTCATGCCGCCGACGCAGGTTGCGATGCGCGCGCCGGTTTCGCCGTAAAGCCAGGCCAGTTCGCGCTCGACCTGCAAGGCCAGTTCCCGTGTCGGCGCGATCGCCAGAGCCAGCGGCGCCTGGGCGCGCGGCAGCGTTTCCTCGTCGCCCATCAGCGTCGGCGCCAGCGAGATGCCGAAGGCAACGGTCTTGCCGGAGCCTGTCTGGGCGGACACCAGAAGGTCGGCGTCGCGCAGTTCCGGCGCGAGCACGGAGAGCTGAACCGGAGTAAGTGTTTCATAGCCGCGTTTTGCCAGCGCCCGGGCTATCGCCGGCTGGATGGTCGCAAGGTCTGTCATGTCGGATCTTTCGGACTTCGTGTTTGAACCCGTTCAAGCGGGCGCCATGTGCGGGCGAATGTCCGGCCACGGCTTTGAGGCTTCTTAAAGCACATTTGAATAAGAAGAAACGGGGTAACGCAAGAAAGTGCAAGCAAGACCGCTCCGATCCGATGGCATGAACATCACAAAACGTGGCTAGGACCGGCTCGGTCAGGGCAGTCTGCCGAAGATCGCTCAGCAGACACCGGGGATTTCCGGTGGTTGCCGTGTCATCACCAATTCCGTCTCCCCATGGGTGGGCAGTTGAGAGAGTGTCCATCCTCCAAGACCCAAGCAGTTCCGGCACGGGTGCAGGAACCCGTGAAAAGCAACGGCGTGACTCAATGGAACCAAGGCGGATGTGCGGCGTTAGTGTGGCATGAAAAAGATCGTCACCATCACCGCATCCCTCCTCGCCCTGAGCGCGGCCTCGATTGCCGCCGACGCGGACGGGATTTCCTTTTCGCCCATGTCGGCGGATTTTGCCACGCCCGCCTTGGCCGCGGCAGTCGAACCCACCGAAGGCGCTTCAGGACACCAGATGCAGATCATGGAACGCGATGTGCGGCTGGTGTCCGGCAATGTCGCCCTCGTGAGATCATGCGACACGGCCCACTGGCCTTATTATCCCGCTGACTGCCTGCAAAGGACAGAGTCGGCAGGCCTGTGATCAGACGCCTGGCCGCAGAACCATCGGCGCGCGCCTGAAGGCTGCGCAGGACTTTGACGCTGCCAAGCCCCGACGGCCGGCGCGGTTGCGATCCCGGTTGTCAGCCGCGCGGAATGCTGGTTGTTATGCGCCATGGCCTTCACGCTTCGCCAATTGCAGTATTTCGTCGCCGTCGCCGCCCAGGGCACTGTCTCGGGGGCGGCTCAGAACCTGTCGATTTCCCAGTCGGCGGTGACAGAGGCGATCAAGGAACTGGAGGGCGATCTTGGGGTGGAACTGTTCGACCGCCATTCACGCGGACTGACGATCACCCACAAGGGACATCAGTTCCTGCGTCACGCGACCAAGATCCTGTCCGATGTCTCGGACGCGCGCCGCACCTTCTCCGACAACAAGGAAAACCTCACCGGCACACTCAACCTGGGCGTGACCTCGCTTGTTGCCGGGTATGTGTTGTCGGACCTGCTCGCGCGCTACCGCCGCGCCTTTCCGGGCGTCACGGTCTCGGCGATCGAGGACAATGGCGATTATCTCGAACACCTGCTGATTGGCGGCGAGCTGGATGTCGCGGTGATCGTGATCTCGAATTTGCGCAACCGAATGGCGCTGCAAACCGAAATCCTGGAGGTTTCGCCCTACCGGCTGTGGCTGCCGCTCGGCCATCACCTGGCCTCCGCCGAGAGCATTACCGTGGCGGAAGTGGCGGAAGAGCCGGTGATCATGCTGACCATTGACGAGATCGAGGAAAGCACCGCCAAACTGCTGAGCGCCATCGGATCGCGGCCGAAGATCGCATTCAGGACACGGTCGGTGGAGGCTGTGCGCAGTCTCGTTGCCACCGGCGCCGGCGTAGCGCTGCTGCCCGATCTCGTCTACCGGCCCTGGTCGCTGGAAGGCGACCGGATCGAAAGCCGCGACGTGTCGGGAAGCCTGCCGATGGTTCAGGTGGGCGTCGCCTGGCGGCGCGGCAGCGAACTCACGCAGGCCGCCCGCGACTTCATCGGCCTGTCGCAGGCGCAGCGCGCGATCCGCCAGCGCTGAGCATTTTTCCTCGGACTTCGTCTTGTGCTGTCATATAAATCGGATATTCTTGATATATTGATGCAATGAACGGCGTGGCCGGTCGGGAACGCAATGGCGTGACATCGAGGACAAGCGAGAACATCATGACGGACAAGATCTACAACGTACTGTTTCTGTGCACAGGCAACTCTGCGCGGTCGATCCTCGCGGAAGCCATCATGAACCGGGTCGGGCAAGGCCGGTTCAAGGCCTATTCGGCCGGCTCGCAGCCGAAGGGCGAAGTCCACCCCTACACGCTCGACCTGCTGCGGAACATGAATTTCGACACCGGCTTCGCTCGCTCGAAGGACTGGGACGAGTTCGCCAAACCCGGCGCGCCGGAGCTGGATTTCGTGTTCACCGTCTGTGACAGCGCGGCAAACGAAAGCTGTCCTGTCTGGCCTGGACAGCCGATGACCGCCCATTGGGGCATACCCGACCCCGTGTCTGCCCAAGGCACGGAGGCCGAAAAGCGGCTTGCATTTTCAGATGCTTACAGGATGCTCAACACCAGGATCTCGATTTTCGTCAGCTTGCCATTGGCCAGCATCGATCGTCTCGCCTTGCAGAAGCGGCTTGATGCCATAGGGAAGACAACCGACGTGGATGGCGCTGCCTGAGACCAGGCCTCGACGCCCTGCCCGTCCCCGGAAAACCCGGACGCAGGCTCCCATGGTCCGATGGCAGCCGATGCAAGGCATGGAAATCCGATTGCTATCGGGTTTTCCGATAACATCAATCTGATAAAAGTATTTGTGGTCTCAGAGGGATCGTATCACTCTTGGCTCCCGACACTGTCCGCTATTTCGGCGGTCGCA
Organism: Hoeflea sp.; assembly: GCF_014359905.1. Classification (GTDB taxonomy): domain Bacteria; phylum Pseudomonadota; class Alphaproteobacteria; order Rhizobiales; family Rhizobiaceae; genus Hoeflea. The sequence continues at coordinate 81,744 of NZ_JACIYP010000002.1, forward strand.
TACAGGGGAGTTCAAGCAGATGAAAAAGATCTTGAATACATGCACTGCGATGGCCTTGGCGCTGTCGGTCATGGCGCCGGGATTGGCGTCAGCCGAAATGATGACGGAAGTCGGACCCGGCGAAGGTCAGGTCAACATCGTTGCCTGGGCCGGCTATATCGAGCGCGGCGAAACCGACAAGGCCTTTGACTGGGTCACCAAGTTCGAGGAAGCCTCGGGCTGCAAGGTCAATGTCAAGACCGCCAACACGTCCGACGAAATGGTGGCGCTGATGAACGAAGGCGGGTTCGACCTGGTCACCGCCTCGGGCGACGCCTCGCTGCGGCTGATCGCGGGCAAGCGCGTGCAGCCGATCAACATCGATCTCATTCCCTCCTGGTCGACGGTCGACGACCGGCTCAAGGACGCGCCCTGGCACACGGTCAACGGCGTGCATTACGGCACGCCCTACATGTGGGGCCCGAACGTGCTGATGTACAACACGGAAGTCTTCAAGGAAGCCCCCACTTCCTGGAATGTCGTGTTCGAGGAAATGGACCTGCCCGACGGCAAGACCAACAAGGGCCGCGTGCAGGCCTATGACGGGCCGATCCACATCGCCGACGCGGCCCAGTACCTGATGTTCCACAAGCCGGAACTGGGCATCAAGAGCCCCTATGAGCTCAATGAGGATCAATACAAGGAAGCGCTCGACCTGCTTCGGGTGCAGCGCACGCTTGTCGGCCGCTACTGGCACGACGCCTTCATCCAGATCGACGATTTCAAGAACGAAGGCGTGGTGGCTTCAGGCTCCTGGCCGTTCCAGGTCAATCTCCTGAAGGCCGACAACCAGCCGATCGCGTCGACCATCCCGCAGGAAGGCGCCACCGGCTGGGCCGACACCACCATGATGCATGTCGACGCCGCCAATCCGAACTGCGCCTATCTGTGGATGGAGCACTCGCTGGCCTCGAACCTGCAGTCCGACCTCTCGGTCTGGTTCGGCGCCAACCCGTCCGTTCCGGCAGCCTGCACCGACGGCCGCGGCATGCAGACCGCCGAAGGCTGCACCGCCAACGGTCTGGATGATTTCGACAAGATCCGGTTCTGGACCACGCCGGTGACCCAGTGCGAAAGCCAGGGCGAATGCGTGCCCTACTATCGCTGGGTTTCGGACTATATCGGCGTCATCGGCGGCCGCTGATCCGGCCCGAGACCGACCTGAGCTGACACTCCCTCCCCGTGAACCCTCGGGGAGGGAGACCGGCGCCCGAACTCGACCGTTGCATCATGATCTGCGCTCCCTTGGACCGGTGCCCTTATGGGGCACATCAGGACTGATCTGGATTTCCCATGCCGTATGCCGTCACATTCCAAAAGGTCTCCCGCCATTTCGGGAGTGTCCGTGCCGTCGACGCGGTCGATCTCGAGGTCGAGGCGGGCGAGTTCTTCGCCATGCTTGGACCGTCGGGATCGGGCAAGACCACCTGCCTCAGGCTGATCGCCGGGTTCGAGCAGCCGACGGCCGGGCATATCGAGATCTTCGGGGAGACCGCGGAAGGCGTGCCGCCCTACCGGCGCAACGTCAACACCGTTTTCCAGGACTACGCGCTGTTCCCGCACCTCAACGTCGCCGACAATGTGGCCTACGGGCAGATGATCCGCGGCGTGGGCAAGGCCGAGCGCCTGCGCGACGCCGAGGCTGCGCTCGAGATGGTCAAGCTTCCGGGCTACGGCGCGCGCAAGCCCGGGCAATTGTCCGGAGGCCAGCGGCAACGGGTGGCGCTGGCCCGGGCGCTTGTCAACAAACCCAAGGTGCTGCTGCTTGACGAGCCGCTGGGCGCGCTCGACCTCAAGCTGCGCGAACAGATGCAGGAAGAATTGAAGGCGCTGCAGAAGGCGCTTGGCATCACCTTTGTCTTCGTCACCCATGACCAGGGCGAGGCCCTGTCGATGGCCGACCGGATCGCGGTGTTCAATGAGGGCCGGATCATGCAGACCGGCACGCCCGAAGAGATTTACCGCCGCCCGAAAACCCGATTCGTCGCCGATTTTGTCGGCTCCTCCAATGTGCTTTCCCCCGACGTCACCCAGCGGCTGGGCGGACCGGCCCAATGGGCAAGCCTCAGGCCCGAGGACGTCCGGCTCGGCGGCGAAGGCGGCCACGAGGCCCGGGTGACGGGGTTGAACTTCCTGGGCAGCGCCACCCGACTGTCGCTGGATTTCTCGGGCGAGAAACTCACCGTGCTGCTGCCCGCGGGAGCCGATGTGCCGGCACAGGGCGCAAGTGTCCGGTTCTCCTGGGAGCCTTCGGCGCTTCACCTGATGGGACCTCAGGCATGACCGCCGCCGCAGCTGTAACCGGCGCGATCCTGCCCGGACGGGGCGGATTGGGCGGCGCGCTGTCGGATGCATTCTGGCGCAATCCCAAGCTCCTGCTGTTCGTGATGCTGACGCCGCCGCTTCTCTGGCTCGGCATCATCTATCTCGGCAGCCTGTTCGCGCTGCTGATCCAGAGCTTCTTCTCGATCGACGAATTTTCCGGCCTTGTGGTGCGCGAGTTCACGCTCAAGACCTATGGCGAACTGCTGCGCCCCTCCAATCTCGACATCATCGTGCGCACCGTCACCATGGCGGGCCTGGTGACCATCGCTTCTGCGATCATCGCCTTTCCGATCGCCTATTACGCGGCGCGCTACGCAAAGGGGCGCTGGAAGGCGGTGTTCTATCTCGGCGTGATGCTGCCCCTGTGGTCGAGCTATCTGGTCAAGGTCTATGCCTGGAAGCTGATCCTGGCCAAGGAAGGCATCCTCTCCTGGATCTTCGCCAAGCTGCATCTGACGCCCCTCATCGACGGCTGGCTGGCGCTGCCGGTGGTGGGCGGCAATTCGCTGTCGGTGAGCCCTACCGGCACGTTCCTGGTGTTCGTCTATGTCTGGCTGCCGTTCATGATCCTGCCGGTGCAGGCGGCGCTGGAGCGGGTGCCGTCCAACCTCCTCGAAGCCTCGGCCGATCTCGGCGCCTCGCCGCGGCAGACCTTCATCAACGTGCTGCTGCCCTTGGCGCTGCCGGGCGTCATCGCCGGCTCGATCTTCACCTTCTCGCTGACGCTCGGCGACTACATCATCCCGCAGATCATCGGCACGTCGCATCTGTTCATCGGCATGGCGGTCTATGCCCACCAGGGAACGGCGGGGAACATTCCGCTCGCCGCCGCCTTCACCGTGGTGCCGGTGGTGATCATGGGCATCTATCTGTGGCTCGCCAAACGCGCGGGGGCTTTCAATGCGCTGTGACATCGGAAAGTTTGGGAAAGTTCGGAGACAGTTTACTTTTTTGCGGACGAATAGCTCCGCGGCTCACCAGGGTCGCAGGCAAAAAAGTAAACTGTCCCCGACATTATTCGGAGGCTACGATGCGCTCTGACCGCCAGAACCGCACGCCGATGGGCCTGAAGATCGCCGCCGGCCTGGGCCTCGCCTTCCTGCACCTGCCGCTGCTGCTGATCTTCCTCTATGCGTTTACCACCGAGGACAAGAGCTACCAGTTCCCGCCGCCGGGGCTGACGCTCAAATGGTTCGCGGTGACCTGGAACCGGCCGGATGTCTGGGAGGCGCTGGGGCTGTCCGTGCGCGTCGCGTCGATCTCGACGGTAGTGGCGCTGGTGCTCGGAACCCTGTGCGCAGCCGCCATTTCGCAGACACGGTTCTTCGGTCGCGAGGCGATCTCGCTCCTGGTGATCCTGCCCATCGCGCTCCCCGGCATCATCACCGGCATCTCGCTCAGATCCGCCTTCAACCTGGCCGAGATCCCGTTTTCGTTCTGGACCATCGTGCTCGGTCACGCCACCTTCTGCGTGGTCGTGGTCTACAACAATGCAGTTGCGCGGTTCCGGCGGGTTTCGGGGTCGCTGATCGAGGCGTCGATGGATCTGGGCGCCGACGGATTCCAGACCTTCCGGCATGTGATCCTGCCCAATATCGGCACGGCGCTGCTCGCGGGTGGCATGCTCGCCTTCGCGCTTTCCTTCGACGAGGTGATCGTCACCACCTTCACCGCCGGACAGCAGGCGACGCTGCCGATCTGGATGCTGGAAGAACTGGTCCGTCCGCGCCAGCGCCCCGTCACCAATGTGGTGGCGATGGTGGTGGTGCTGGTCACCTTTCTGCCCATTCTTGCCGCCTATTACCTCACCCGGGACGGAGACCAGATTTCCGGACAGGGCAAATAACCTACGGGAGACACGCCATGGACACCCAAATGCTGATCGGCAAAAGTTTCGAGGCCGGGACGGAGGCGGAGGAGAAGATCTTCAACCCGCGCACCGGCGAGACCATTCTTAATCTTCCCGAGGCCTCGTCGATCCAGATCGAGGCCGCGGTCAACGCCGCGGAGAAGGCCTTCGCCACTTGGTCACGTACCACGCCGGCCCAGCGTTCGGGCTATTTGCTCAAGATCGCCGACCGGATCGAGGCCGAGGCCGACGGGTTCGCGGCTCTCGAGGCGCTCAACTGCGGCAAGCCAATCAACGCCGTGAAGAACGACGAGATCCCCGCGATTGTCGATTGCTACCGGTTCGTCGCCGGCGCCGTGCGCTGCATGCCCGGCAATGCGGCCGGGGAATACATGGAAGGTCACACCTCGATGATCCGCCGCGATCCCGTCGGCATCATCGCCTCGATCGCGCCGTGGAACTACCCGCTGATGATGATGGCGTGGAAGCTGGCGCCGGCGATCGGCGGCGGCAACACCGTGGTGTTCAAGCCGTCCGAACAGACCCCGCTGACTGCGCTCAAGCTCGCGAAGATCATGGCCGACATCCTGCCCGAGGGCGTGGTCAACGTCATCCTCGGCCGTGGCGAGAGCGTCGGCAACGCGCTGATCAATCATCCCAAGATCAACATGATCTCGATCACCGGCGATGTCGCCACCGGCAAGAAGGTGCTGCAGGCGGCGGCCAAGTCGGTCAAGCGCACGCATCTGGAACTGGGCGGCAAGGCGCCGGTGATCGTTTTCGACGACGCCGATCTCGATGCTGTCGTCAGCGGGCTGCGCGCCTTCGGCTACTACAATGCCGGCCAGGATTGCACCGCTGCCTGCCGGATCTATGCCGGGCCGAAGATCTATGACAAGCTTGTTGCCGAGCTTTCGACCGCGGTGTCGAGCATCCGCTACAATCAGGCCGACGATTCCGACAACGAAATCGGCCCGCTGATCTCCAAGCGCCAGCGCGACCGGGTGGCAAGCTTTGTCGAACGCGCATCCGAAATGAAGCACATGGAAATCACCACCGGCGGCAAGCCGGGCGACGGCAACGGCTTCTACTATCAGCCGACCCTGATCGCGGGCGCACTGCAGACCGACGAGATCGTCCAGCGCGAGGTGTTCGGCCCGGTCGTCTCCGTCACACGGTTCACCGAGGCGGAGGAAGCGGTTCGCTGGGCGAATGATTCCGAATACGGTCTGGCCTCCTCGGTCTGGACCAAGGATGTCTCGAAGGCGATGCAATGCGCGGCGCGGCTGCAATATGGCTGCACCTGGATCAACACCCATTTCATGTTGGTCAATGAAATGCCGCATGGCGGCATCAAGCAGTCGGGCTATGGCAAGGACATGTCGCTTTACGCCCTTGAGGATTATACCGCGGTCCGGCATGTAATGATCGCTCACGGCTGAGGGGCCATTTTACCAGGCCCGGGACGGGGTTGACCGTCCCGGGAGGATGCTGCAAAGCCGCTGGAGAATGGCAGTCTGTCAAGGCCATCAACAACCGGAGACTGTCATGGCGCATCCGCATTTTGTCATTACCATCGCCTGCGCCGATCAGCCCGGCATTGTTGCGGCGATCACCACCGAACTTGCCTCGATCGGCGCCAATATCGCTGAATCCAGCCAGTTCTGGGACCGCCAGACCAACCGGTTTTTCATGCGGATCGCCATCGAGACGCCGGATGGCGTGGACGCCGAGGCGGTCAAGCGGGCGCTCAAGGCCCCCGTGGCGCGGTTCGACATGCGCATCGACATCAACGATCTGGCCAAGCGTCCGAAGATCATCATCATGGTGTCGAAATTCGACCATGCGCTGTTGCACCTGATCTACCAGATCCGGGTCGGCTGGCTCGACGCCGAAGTCGTTGCGATCGTCTCCAACCACGAGGACAGCCGCAGGAGCGCCGAGAACGAAGGCATTCCGTTCCACTACTGGCCGGTCAACAAGGACACCAAGGCCGAGCAGGAGGAGAAGGTACTCGACCTCGCCACCAAGAGCGGCGCGGACCTGGTGATCCTGGCGCGCTACATGCAGGTGCTGTCGGACAGCCTGTCGCGCCGTCTGTTCGGCAAGGTTATCAACATCCACCACTCCTTCCTGCCGAGCTTCAAGGGCGCCAAGCCCTATCACCAGGCGCATGAGCGCGGCGTCAAGCTTATCGGCGCGACCGCGCATTACGTCACCGCCGATCTCGACGAAGGCCCGATCATCGAGCAGGAGACCGAGCGCGTGACCCATGCCATGACCGCCGACGATTTCGTCGCCGCCGGCCGCGACATCGAGGCGCGTGTGCTGGCGCGGGCGGTGAAATTGCATCTGGAATCGCGTGTCATGCTCAATGGCCACAAAACGGTGGTGTTTGGATAGTTCGACGTGAACTGGGACGACATCAGGGTGTTTCTGGCCGTCGCCCGCGCCGGGCAGATCCTGGCGGCTGCCAAACGGCTTGGGATCAACCACGCTACGGCTGCACGGCGGATCACCTCGCTTGAGACCGCGCTCGGCGCACAGCTCGTGGTTCGGCGCACCAATGGTTGCGGACTGACCGGTGAAGGCGAAGCCTTCCTCGCCCATGCGGAACGCATGGAAGCCGAGATGCTGGCGGCGCAGGCCAATCTTGGCCGTACCGACAGCGCCATCTCAGGCACCGTGCGGATCGGCGCGCCGGACGGGTTCGGCGTCTCGTTCCTGGCGCCGCGGCTTGGCGCATTGATCGCCAGGCATCCCGATCTCAGGTTGCAGCTGGTGCCGGTTCCGCGCAGCTTTTCGCTGCCGCAACGCGAAGCCGACATCGCCATCACGGTCGAGCGCCCTGCGGAAGGACGCCTGGTAGCGCGCAAGCTCGTGGACTATTCCCTGTCGCTCTACGCCTCACGGTCTTATCTGGAAACGCACGGAACGCCGACGCGCACGGACCAGCTCAAGGAGCACCGGCTGATCAGCTATGTGGAAGACCTGATCTTCTCGCCGTCGCTGCATTTCACCCGCGAAATCCTGCGCAACTGGACGGCGCAGTTCGAGATCTCGAGCGCGACCGGACAGACGGAAGCCGTGCGCTCTGGCGCGGGCATTGCAGTTTTGCATGATTACATTGCGGGGCTCGATCCGGATCTGGTCCGGCTGCTGCCGGAACACCGCATCGAGCGATCCTACTACATGGTCTATCATGAATCGGCGCGGGATCTGGCGCGGGTGCGCACCGTTGCCGATCACATCTCCACAGTCGCGCAGGCCTACAAGGCGCATTTCTTTCCGCTTGAAAGATGAATTCGTCACTCCGGCGGATAGGCCGCCGGGCGCGCGGCTTTATGTTCGCGGATCACTCCCGGTCGCGGTGAAGCCGGAAAAACAAAACGCCTGCCGGGTCAGACCCGACAGGCGTTTGTACTTCGTCGCGACATCCGGACCGGTGCTTGGGAGGAGGATCCCGGCGCGGATTGTCTCGACTACTGCCATGCCGAACTGGGAGGAGGAGGAGGTGTTCGACGTGGCGTTGACACAGATATGGTACAGTTCATGCTGCATTGCAATAGGATAATTCAAGATTCTTTATCTTTTGGTAAAATTGCGTAAGCCTTTGGAACCTTGCGGTTTTCTTCCCAAAAATCTGCATAGCTCATTGACGGCATGAGGCAACTTGCCGCGATGCAACAAAAAACCGGGGCGCGTTGCCCCGGTTTGCAGGTCCTCAGGCCATCTGAATCGCGCCCGGTCCCGGAATCGCGCCTGGCGGGCACTTGCCGGCGATGATCATTCCGAGCAGGTCGTCCTCGGATACGTCGGCAACCTTGACGGTTCCGACGAGCTGACCGTTCTTCATGACGTTGGCCCGGTCGCACAACGCCTTGACCTGGTGAATATCGTGATCAATCAGCAGGATGCCGATTCCCTCGGATTTCAGCTGGTCGATGAGTTCGGCGACCATACGCGTTTCCTGCACGCCGAGTGCTGCCGTAGGCTCGTCCATGATCAGGATCTTGGCGTTGAAATAGACCGCACGCGCAATGGCGACCGACTGCCGCTGACCGCCCGAAAGCCCCGACACAGGCGTATGGAATCGCCGGAAATTCGGATTGAGGCGATGCATGATCTTGCGTGTCTCCGCCTCCATCAAGGCGTCGTCGACAAACCCCAAAGGCGTCGTCAGTTCACGGCCGAGGAACAGGTTCGACGCAGCATCCAGATTGTCGGCAAGCGCCAGATACTGATAGATCGTCTCGATCTGGAGGTTGCGGGCGTCGCGCGGATTATGGATCTCCGCCTTCTTGCCGTTGATGAAAATCTCGCCGCCATCGCGCGGCAAGGCCCCCGACAGCATTTTCATCAGCACCGACTTGCCGGCGCCGTTGTGACCCAGAATGCCTACGACTTCGCCGGGGTAGAGGTCGATGCTGACGTGGTCGACGGCATTGATGCCGCCGAACGATTTCCGCATATCGCGCATTTCTACGAGAGGCGTGGTCATGTCTTGTCTCCCGTCCGGCGGCGGTAGAGGATGTCGATAAAGACAGCGAGCACCAGCACCGTGCCCACGACCATGTTCTGGTAAGGCGCGTCGACGCCCACCATGGCCATGCCCGATTGCAGGCTCTGCATGATCAGGGCGCCCAGGATGGCGCCATAGATGGTGCCGAGGCCGCCCGATAGCGCCGTACCGCCGATCACCGCTGCCGCGATGACGCGGAGTTCGTCAAGCGTGCCGATGTCATTGGAGTGGAAGGTGAGGCGCGAGGAGGCGACGACCGCGGAAATGGCGCACAATGCCCCCATGATGGCGAAGATCTTGACGGTGAGCAAACGCGTGTTGATGCCGGCCAACTCCGCCGCTTCGGGATTGCCGCCGGTGGCGAAAATATACCGGCCAAGGCGCGTGCGCCGGGCGACGATCGTCATGACGAAGGCGATCAGGATCAGCACCAGCACCGAAATCGGCAGTCCGTAGCCCTGGACAAGACCTTCGGGCATCACTTCTCCGCGCTCCTGGAAGATCCGCTGCAACCGTGCCGAGGGGATTTCATAGGCGTTGAGGATCGCCACAAACCCGAGAATCGCCGCTCCGATGATCGCGCCCATGACAAATTCAGCCCAGACCGGCTTGACCGGGAACTCGTGCAGAACCTTGTTTCTGCGCGACTGGAGCAAGGCATAATACGCGGCCAGGATCGCAAGGCCGGCAAAGATCCAGCTCCAGGTCTCGCCCAGCGTGCCGTTGATGCCGCCGAAGAGCTGAAAGTTCTCGTCAAGCGGGCCGATCGTCTGTCCGGACGTCAGGTGCCACGCGACGTTGCGCCAGACCAGAAAACCACCCAAAGTGACAATGAAGGCCGGGATCGCCAGATAGCCGATCAGCCAGCCCTGGAAGGCGCCGATCACCAGGCCCGTCATCACCCCGACCAGAATCGCGAGCGGCATGGTCAGCGGATGGTTGAGACCCAGCCCCAGCCACTCCGGCGTGACCACCGTCTGCATCATGGCCATCATCGCCGAACAGGTCGCAAGCAGCGATCCGACCGAGAGGTCGATATGGCGAGTTACGATCACGAACACCATTCCCGTCGCCATGATCGCCACCGAGGCGGTCTGGATCGTCAGGTTGAAGATGTTGCGCGGCGTCATGAAACGCCCGTCGGTGAGGAAGTTGAACACAAGGCAGATGACGACGAAAGCGCCGATCATGCCGATAAGACGGGTATCGATTTCAAGAGCGGCAAACACACCGCGCGGCTTCGCCGGCGCACTCGCTGCTGGGGACGTTTCGGTCATGGCCGTAATCCGGGTAATGGGCATTATTACGTCCCCACCCCGAGGGATGGGGACGTCATTTAAGTATTTTGTAACAGAGCCTGAAGCTTAATTACAGGGGGCAGGCCCGCCGGAGACGCCCTGGCACAGGGCTTCCTTGCTGATCCAGCCAGCATCAACGACCGTGGCCAGATTGTCCTTGGTGATCGGAACCGGAGCAAGGAACAATGCGGTCATCGTGGTGCCTGACGGCGAAGTCCATTCCTGGGCGCCTTCGATGTCGGCCATCGCCGTGCCGTCTGCGAGTTTGGCGGCGATTTCGCCGGCACTCTTGCCGAGTTCACGGGCGTCCTTCCAGACGCTGACGGTCTGGGTGCCATTGGCAACGCGGTTGAGCGCAGCGTGGTCGCCGTCCTGGCCGGAAACCGGAATGCCCTGCATGCCCTGCGCGGTCAGCGCCGCCACGGCGCCGCCGGCTGTGCCGTCATTGGACGCAACCACGGCATCGACCTTGTTGTCGTTGGCGGTCAGGATCTGTTCCATGTTGCGCTGGGCGTTGGCCGGAAGCCAGCCGTCGGTATAGGCTTCGTCCACGATCTTGATGTCGCCGGCGTCGATGGCCGCCTGCAGCACTTCCTGCTGGCCGCCACGAAGGAAGTCGGCGTTGGGATCGGTCGGCGAGCCCTTGATCATCACGTAGTTGCCCTTGGGCGCGACGGCGAGAACGGCGCGTGCCTGCATGCGGCCAACTTCAACGTTGTCGAAGGTCAGGTAGAAGGCGCGGCTGTCTTCGATCAGACGGTCATAGGCGATGACAGGAATGCCTTCGTCGGCGGCTGCGGTCACGGCCGGAATGATCGCCTGGGTGTCCTGCGCGAGAATGATCAGCGCGTCGACGCCCTGCGACATCAGGCTTTCCACATCGGAGAGCTGCTTGGCGGCGGACGACTGCGCGTCGGTCGAAACATAGGTGTCGCCAGCGGCCTCAATGGAAGCCTTCATTGCGGCTTCATCGGTCTTCCAGCGCTCTTCCTGGAAATTCGACCAAGAAACCCCAATGGTCTTGCCTTCCGCCAATGCGGCGCCTGCCATTGCGGCTGTCATGACGACGCCAGCAACCAGCGTGCTGAGTAACTTTTTCATGTAATCCTCCCGGGTGCATACCAATGCAAAAATAACAACCACGCCCGGCAATCCACCGCCGGGCACAGCTTTGAAGCTTATTAATTCAAGCCTCAAAAAAAATCGTGACTCAAAATAGCTTGCATGTCAACATGAAACGGAATTGTGACAAGTTGCTGCAATGCAACGTAATTTTTGCATTGCACCCGGCTGTGAGGAGGCAGCCCGGGAATATGACGATCGTGCTTCGCTCAGATGACATGCGAAGACGCAACCGGTTGCGCATCATTCAGATCGTGCGGCGCGGGGGCACGATCAGCCGTGGGGAAATCGCCCAGTCCGCCGCACTCAGTCCTGCCACCGTGTCGACGATCTCGAGCGAATTGATCGCCGAGGGCGTCCTCATCCCACGCAGCGCCGAAACCGGCCTGAGCGCGGGGCGTGGCCGTCCGAGCACCGGCCTGTCGGTCAATCCGCAATTTTGTCATGCCGTGCTGATCATTCTCAAGATCGGCGCGGTGAATGTCGCCATCGTAGATTATGCCGGCACGGTCATCGCCCGTGAGCATTTTCAGCTCGACATGGCCAATGTCACCATGGAGGCTTTCCGCGACACGCTGATCACCAAAATCCGCCAGACTTGGGATGCCTCCGGGCTTGCAGCCGGCCAACTCAGCCGTATCTCGATCGGCGTGCAGGGCACGACCGACATCGCCGGGCTCAAGCTGCTGCGCTCGCCGATGACGCCGCTGAGCGACATTCCCTTAGCCTTCTGGCTGGAGGAAGAATTCGGCGTGCCGGCGCGGCTCGCCAATGATTGCGACCTGATCGCCCGTGCGCTCAATTGGCGTGATCCGGAGCGCTACAGCGAAAATTTTGCCGCCATCCTGCTGGCCCACGGCGTCGGCATGGGCCTGTTCCTGCGCGGGCAGATCATCAATGGAACGCGGTCGTCAGGGACGGAATTCGGCCATATGCTGCACCAGACGGACGGCGCCCTGTGCCGCTGCGGCTCGAACGGCTGCATTGAGGCCGATGCGGGCGACTATGCGATCACGCGCCGTTACCGCGGCGAAGCCGTCAACGCGACACCGCAAAGCCATGTCGAGCCGGTCGAGATCATCCGCATCGCCGACGCCGCCCGAGCGGGCGACACGCTCGCGGCGGAAACATTCGCTGCCGCCGGTCGCGCACTGGGATCTGGGCTTGCAGGTCTCTTCGCGCTTGTCGATCCGTTCCGGGTCGCCTTTGTCGGCCATGGCGCGACGGCCTTCGATCTGATGGAGCCGGCGTTGCGCGCGGTGCTCAAGAACTCGAACGCCTCCGCCGCGCGCGACATTCCGATTGATCTCTATGTTGACGAAATGCCGTTGGTGTTCGAAGGCTGCGGCATCGGCGCGCTCCTGGAGATCGACGCCACGCAGGCCGATCGGGTTGGAGATACCTCAAGGAACTGACGGCAAGGCTGCCGTGGAAAAAGCGACTATCCATGGGCAAGGAGGAAAGCAGCATGATTACAGCGAACAGGATCCCCGGAGCGGCCAGCCTCGCCCTGGTCCTCGGGCTGCATCTTGTCTGGGCGCCCGCTGTTCTTGCGGATGAGCCCTGGGCTGAACGCACAAAAGCCCTCGGCGCGCTGAGCGAGATACCATCGGGGGTGCTGTCCAGATCTGAACTCGCAGACCTTACCGCCATAGGCGAGGCCCTGTTCAGTGCAAACTTCACCACACAGGACGGCGTGGGCCGGCCACAGGCAACGCAGGCGATCGATCCGACCCGGCGAAAACACCCGCGGGAACAGGTGTTCTTTCGCACGGCGGGTCCCGATGCGGGATCGTGCGCCGCCTGCCACAACATGCCAGTCGTGGGTGGCGCAGGCGATTTTGTGACAAACGTCTTTGCCTCCGAGGGGTTCGAAAGCGCGGATTTCGATTCGCTCGACCCTCAATTCTCCAACGAGCGCGGCACCAACCACCTTTTCGGCGCCGGCCTGGTTGAGCTGCTGGCGCGGGAAATGAGTTTTGAGCTTCAGTCCATCCGTGGGGAGACCCTGGCTCAGGCGCGCGCAGGCGCCGTCGCCGTGCGCCGCAAGCTTGAAACCAAGGGCGTCGCGTTCGGCTTTATCACCGCCGAACCCGACGGCTCGGTCAATCTTGACGAGCTTGACGGCGTCGATACCGATCTGGTGATCCGTCCTTTCAGCCAGAAAGGCGTGATGACCTCGCTCAGGCAGTTCACCGTCAATGCGATGAACCAACACCATGGCATGCAACCCGATGAGCGTTTTGGCGCACGCTGGACCGGATCGGATGATTTTGACGGCGACGGGAAACCGAATGAAATGTCGGCGGCCGATGTCTCTGCGCTGGTTGCCTGGCAGGCGACATTGCCGGCTCCGGTGCGGATGCTGCCGGAAGCGGATGGCTGGGCCGAGGCGGCGGCCCGCGGCGAAGACAGGTTCTCGGATTTCGGCTGCACCACCTGTCACCGCCCTGCCCTGCCGCTCGAGAGCCTGTCCTTTTCCGACCCCGGCCCTCTCGACCAGGCCGGCACGCTCAACGACCGGCAAGTGGCGGTCACGGCGATCTATGATTTCTCCCTGCTCGATTGGGCGGCGACGCTGCCGCGTGACGAGCAAGGCCGGGTGCTGGTGCCGCTCTTTGGCGACCTGAAGCGGCATGTGATGACGGACAACCAGATCGATGCACTCGGCAACGAGCTTCTGTCGCAGCGGTTCGTGGAACGGAACCTCTTCCAGACCGCCGAATTGTGGGGGGTCGGCTCCACCGGCCCCTATGGCCACCGCAATGACTTCACCACGCTTGATGAAATCATTCTCGCCCATGGTGGCGCCGGGCGCGAAGCCCGCGACGCCTATGCCGCGGCCACGGACGCCAACAAATCGGCCATGATCGCATTCCTCAAGACCCTGGTGATCATCCCATGATGCGTGTGCGTTCAATTCTTGCCGCCGGAACGTTCTGCCTGGCTGCCTTCGCTCATCCCGCCATTGCTGATGCCCCCTTCACCGCCGACGTGCCGATCCTGAAGGAGGAAGCGGCGAGCGCCGGCATCGATCACAGCTATACCGGCGGCTGGGAGTTCTTTGTCGGCGGCGGCGTGGCCAGCCTTGACTGCAATGGCGACCGCCTGCCCGACCTGGTGATCTCGGGCGGCACATCGCCGGCGGGGTTTTATGTCAATGAGAGCACTACGGGCGGGACGCTTGCCTTCAAGCCTCTTGATACCGGACTGGACGCGGACGACCTCACCGGCGTGCTCGGCGCCTATCCGCTCGACATCGACAATGACCGGCACATGGATCTGGTGCTGCTCAAGCTCGGCCGCAATCTTGTGCTCAAGGGCGGACCCGGCTGCCAGTTCGAAAAGGCCAATCGAAGCTTCGAGATCGATGGCGGCAGGGCCTGGTCGACCAGCATGTCCGCGATCTGGGAAAAGAACAGCCGCTTCCCGACCATCGCGATCGGCAATTATGTCGATCGCTCAGCGCCTGGAACGCCTTTTGGTACCTGCGAACCCAATCACTTGCTGCGGTCACGCCCAGGCGATTCGCCCGATTATTCGGAGCCGCTGACGCTGGAGCCTGGTTACTGCGCCTTGTCGATGCTGTTTACCGACTGGAACCGGTCGGGACAGCCGGATCTACGCATCACCAACGACCGGCAATACTACCGCGAAGGCCAGGAGCAGCTGTGGCAGATGTCCGAAGGCCGTCCGCCACGGCTTTACTCGGCGTCGCAAGGCTGGCAGCGCCTGACCATCTGGGGCATGGGAATCGCCGAAACCGATTTCGACGCAGACGGTCTTCCAGAATATGCCCTGACCTCCATGGGTGACACCAAGCTGCAGAAGCTCGACGAGGAAGCCGGGGAAGACCGGCCGACCTACCGGGACATCGCCTTTGAGAAAGGCGTGACGGCGCAGCGGCCCTATACCGGCGGCGACCACAAGCCCTCGACCGGCTGGCACAGCCAGTTCGCCGATATCAACAACGACACGCTCACGGATCTGTTCATCGCCAAGGGCAATGTCCAATCCATGCCTGACTTTGCCAGTTTCGATCCCGACAATCTGCTGCTTGGTGGATTTGACGGCAGCTTCCACGAAAAAGGGCTCGAAGCCGGGATCGCGCTCGACACGCGCGGGCGCGGTGCGGTTGTGGAGGATTTCAACATGGACGGCATGCTCGATCTGCTGGTCGTCAACCGCGAACATCCCGTCAGCCTGTTTCGCAATCTTGGTGCGGAAACGGACTGGGGGCACCGGCCGCTGGGGAATTGGGTGAAAATCGAACTGGACAACGGCAAGATCAATCCCGACGCGGTCGGATCGCTGATTTCCGTGCGCACCGGCACCCGAACCCAGACCCGCCGGATCCAGGTCGGCGGCGGGCATGCTTCAGGCCGGGCGGGTTTCGTGCATGTCGGCGTGGGCGTTTCCGAACGCGCGACCATCCGCGTGCAATGGCCCGACGGGGAATGGAGCCATCCCTACCGCGTGTTCGCCAACCAGCATGTACGGATCATCCGCGGCGAGGCCAATGCCCGGTACTGGTATCCTGCAACGCCGTGAGGGATGACGGGCGACTCAATCGATGTAACCATGGCGCATGGCGTAGGCCACGGCCTGGGTTCGATTGACCGCGCCCACTTTTCGGGCGACGTTGTTGAGATAGTGATTGACCGTGTGTTCCGACAGATCGAGAATCCGGCCGATCTCAACCGATGTCTTGCCTGCCGCGGTCCAGAGCAGGCACTCGCGCTCACGGTCGGTCAGAGGGGACTCGGTTTTGATCGGTTTGGCCGAAACCTGCCGCAATTTGTGGTGCATCAGATGCGCGTATAGCGTGATTTCAGCGGTTTCACAGGCGCTGATCGGCGGGCGGTTGCCCAGAAAACACACGACCGCAGCGCCATGGTCCGGATCATAGACCGGGACGATGAACCAGCAACACAGAGCATTTTCAGTCTTGGCTGCAACTGCAAGCGCCTGGCCGCCGTCGGCCTGAGATCCACCAGAAACCTGATGCCGGTATTCAAACGGCGCACCGACCTCCCTGATCATCGCGGCCAGCGAATTGGCCACCGTCGATCCGTTTACCCCATATTCCTGAATGAGGTCGGATGGCGCGGAAGTGATGACCACCGCCTCGGAAAATGCTCCGCTTGGAGAGCCCGACGTGTTGGCGACAAGAAAATACTTGAAGCCGAATTGTTCGGTGATCTCCCGGAGCAACCGGAAGATATCGAACTGGGATACACACTGGTCCACACGCTGGCGAATGACCTGCATGTCCTGCTCGCGCGAGGCGAGCCCGGTCATCGGCCCTCCAACCACGCCAGTCGCCCCCGCTTCTTGATACTGCCTGACTGAGCTCCGACCCGAACGGGTCCGGCTTTACCTTCGTACGGAAAGCGCTTCATGCAACCCCGGATTCTTCCACATAACTGACATTTCGAACTGTTTGCTCCCCTCCACACCAGCCCCCACCCCAGATGGCCGGTCTGAATTCCCTTATGCTTAAGAGTATACTAAAATTGAAGAGATGCAAAACCTTGATCCCCAGATAGTTTCGTGTTGTCCGACAAGCCCCAAAGGTCATAGTGTCGCAAGCCGACGAGGAGAACCAAAGGGGATAACATGCTTGGGATGATGCAGGATTGGCCATTGCTCTGCCACAAGGTCATTGACCATGCCGCAACCTATCACGGCCAGCGCGAGGTGGTGTCGCGTTCGGTGGAGGGACCTTTTCACCGGACGAACTATCGCGAAGTTCGCGCCCGCGCGCTCAAACTTGCTCAACGGCTGGACAGGGATGGCTATGGGCTTGGCGACCGCATTGCGACGATGGCCTGGAACACCTGGCGGCACCTGGAGTCCTGGTACGGAATTATGGGAATCGGCGCAATTTATCACACGCTCAATCCCCGGCTGTTTCCGGACCAGATCGCCTGGATCATGAACGACGCCGAAGACAGAATGCTGTTTGTCGATCTCACCTTTGTCAAACTGGCCGAGATGATCGCGCCGAAAGTGCCGAGCCTCGAGCGAATCGTCATTCTGACGGATGATGCGCACATGCCCGAGACCACGCTCAAGAACGCGGTGTCCTACGAGAGCTACCTTGCTGACGCCGACGGCGATTTCGCCTGGCATGAGTTCGACGAGAGAACGGCTGCGGGCATGTGCTACACTTCCGGCACCACCGGTGATCCGAAGGGTGTGCTGTATTCCCACCGCTCCAACGTCCTGCATGCCATGGCGGCACTTCAGCCCGACATGCTGAACCTTTCGTCCCGCGACCGGTTGATGCCGGTGGTTCCGCTGTTCCACGCCAATGGCTGGTCAACGGCTTTTTCCGGCCCGATGTCGGGATGCACGATGGTGATGCCCGGAGCAGGAATGGATGGCGCATCGATTCACGAAATCCTGACCAGGGAGAGAGTCACGATCACGGCAGCTGTGCCAACGATCTGGCTGATGCTGCTTCAGCACATGGAAAAGCATGGCGGCGACCTGCCGGATCTTTCCCGCGTGGTCATCGGCGGTTCGGCCTGCCCGCGCGCGATTACCAGAGCGTTCCAGGACGATTACGGCGTCGAGGTGATCCATGCCTGGGGCATGACGGAAATGAGCCCGCTTGGAACCATCTGCTCGATCAAGCCGGAATACAGCCATCTCGAAGGCGAAGCCAAGCTTGATATCCAGGCCAAGCAGGGGCACCCGCCGTTTACTGTCGAAATGAAAATCACAGACGATGAAAACGAGGAGTTGCCCTGGGACGGCAAGACCTTCGGCCGGCTCAAGGTTCGCGGCCCGGCGGTCTCGTCGTCCTATTACAAGGGCCGCGGCGCCGACCAGTTCGACACGGAAAACTGGTTCGACACCGGCGATGTCGCCCATATCGACGCCTATGGCTACATGCAGATCACAGACCGCGCCAAGGACGTGATCAAGTCGGGCGGCGAATGGATTTCAACCATCGAGATCGAGAACCTGGCGGTCGGGCATCCGGATGTCGCCGAAGCCGCCGTGATCGGCGTCGCTCACCCGAAATGGGACGAGCGGCCGCTGCTGGTGGTCGTGGTCAAGGAAGGCCGGTCGCCGACCAAACAATCCTTGTACGACTTCCTGGAAGGAAAGATCGCCAAATGGTGGATGCCGGACGATGTGGTGTTCGTCGAGGAAATCCCGCATACCGCGACGGGAAAGATTCAGAAGACGGTTCTGCGCAAGACGCTCAAGGACTACCATCTGCCAACTGCCTGAAAACAGCGGAGCGGGAGCAAGCAATGCCTGAACAGATGACGGTGTATCCAGATCTCAAGGGCGCCTCGGTGCTGATCACCGGCGGCGGCACCGGCATCGGTGCAGCGCTGACGCAGGGGTTTGCGCACCAAGGCGCGCGCGTCGCCTTCATCGACATTGCCGCAGACTCAAGCATTGCGCTGGTGGATCGGCTTGCCGGAAAGGTCGACCACGCGCCGCTGTTCATCGAGGCCGACCTCACCGATCTCGACCAGTTGCGCACCGCCTGCGCCAAGGCCGATGAGGCGCATGGCGCGGTTACGGTGCTGGTCAACAATGCAGCAGTCGATGACCGGCACGAGTTTCTGGAAATGAGCGGTGATTACTGGGACGCCAACCAGGCCGTCAATTTGAGGCCCGTGGCCTTTGTCGCCCAGGCGGTCGCCCCCGGGATGATTGCTGCGGGCGGCGGGGCGATCGTCAATTTCACCTCGACATCCTACATGCTCAATATCGGCGCCATGCCGGCCTACACTGCCGCCAAGGCAGGCATTGTCGGCCTGACCAAGGGGCTTGCCGGACGGCTTGGGCCCGATGGAATCCGCGTCAACGCCATCGCGCCCGGCTGGGTCATGACGGAACGCCAGAAGCGGCTCTGGGTCACCGACGAGGGGCTGGCGGCAATGATCGGGCGGCAGTGCCTCAAGCGCGCAATCGAGCCCGAGGACATGGTCGGACCATGCCTGTTTCTCGCCTCGAAGGCATCCGCGATGATCACCGCGCAAGTGCTGATCGCCGATGGAGGCATGATGTGAGCACGTCGCCTGCCATCCTTGCTGTCGATTGGGGCACGTCGAGTTTCCGGCTGTGGCTGATGTCGAATGGCGGCACGGTGCTGGCCGAACAGCGCAGCCACGAGGGTATGAGCGAAGTCGCCGGACGCGGCTTCGAGACGGTTCTGGAAAGCCACCTCAGTGCGCTGCAGGTCCCGGACAGCCTTCCGGTGGTCATCTGCGGCATGGCCGGATCGCGGCAGGGATGGGTGGAAACCGGTTACATCGACACGCCGGCGGATGTCACGACCATAGCAGAGAACGCAGTCCTCGTTCCGGGCGTGGCACGCCGGATCATCATCATACCGGGTCTGGCTGTGCGCTCGCTCAGTGAACCCGATGTGATGCGCGGCGAGGAAACGCAACTGCTGGGCGCGCATCTGGAACTGCCCGGTGGCAAACGCTATTGCATGCCCGGCACGCACTCGAAATGGGTGAGCATGAACGGCGCCATTGTGACCGGGTTCGAAACCTTCATGACCGGCGAATTGTTCGCGACCATCAGCGCCCGGACAATCCTGGTCCATTCCACCAGCGGCGCAGGCGGGGTGGACGCCCAGGATCCTGCCTTCCTGACCGGCGTCCGTGACGGCTGGACGCGGCCCGAGAAAACCACACATCACCTGTTCTCGATCCGCGCCGGACAATTGCTGCATGACCGGGTGACTGAACAGAACCGGGCGCGGCTTTCGGGCCTGCTGATCGGGGCGGAACTGGCGGGTGCCGGCGTTCGCGGCGGCGAGCAGATCTGCCTGGTGGCCAGCGGTTCACTTCACAGGCTCTACCACGCGGCGCTGTCGGAATGCGGCGTCACGGTTCGCGACATTGACGCGGATGTGGCCGTTCGCCGGGGCCTGATGGAATCCTGGCACCAGTATTCAAACCGGAGCGGGGATCTCAAGCGCGCATGATACGGATCAGATTTCCTTCCATGAAACGCAGCCTGGTGGCGATCCTGCGCGGCATCAAGCCCGACGAGACCGCCGCTATCGTTGACGGCCTGATCGAGGCGGGATTCAGCGCGATCGAGATCCCCCTCAATTCGCCCGACCCCTTCAAATCCATCGAGATTGCCGCCAGGCGGGCGTCAAGAGATGTGCTGATCGGCGCTGGCACTGTGCTCACAACGGACGATGCCGACCGGCTCAATGATGTCGGCGGACGGCTGATGGTGAGCCCCAATGTGGACGCTCAGGTGATCGCCCGGGCAGCGTCGCACGGGATGGTGACGATGCCCGGTGTGTTCACACCCACCGAAGCGCTGGCAGCATGCGCGGCAGGCGCCTCGGCGCTCAAGTTTTTTCCAGCCAGCGTGCTCGGACCATCAGGAATCAACGCGATCCGCGCAGTGCTGCCGAAGGATGTCGCGGTCGGCGCAGTCGGCGGCATTTCCAACGATGATTTCGCCGCTTATGCGAAAGTCGGCATCCGTACCTTCGGGCTTGGATCGAGCCTGTACCAGCCCGGCATGGAGCCGGGTGAAGTCCAGCGACGCGGCGCGGCGGCGATCAAGGCCTATGACGCGCTGGAGGAGAACGGCCCATGAGCAACGACCAGATCGCCTTTGCCGGATCGATCCTGAAAGCACGCGCCTGCATGCTTGGCGAGGGGCCGACCTATGATCCGCATACCGGGACGGCCTGGTGGTTCGACATTGTCGGGCGCAAGCTGTTCGAATACGCGCTCGCGGACGACACGGTCCGGATCCACGAACTGTCCGTGATGGGCAGCGTGCTGGCGCGGGTCGATGACCACCGGCAGGTGATCGCCACCGAAACCGGGCTGCATCTGCGCCAGTCCGCCACCGGCGATCTCGAGCTGATCACCCCGATCGAGGCGGACAACGAGGTCACTCGGTCCAATGACGGGCGGGTTCATTCTTGCGGTGCCTTGTGGATCGGCACCATGGGCAAGAAGGCCGAAAAACAGGCCGGCGCGATCTATCATGTGGCGCGCGGGGTGGTGACGAAGCTTTATCCGGATATCACCATTCCCAATGCGATCTGCTTTTCGCCCGATGGCACACTCGCCTATTTTGCCGATACCGACACCGACCGGATGATGCGGGTGGAGATCGATCCTGCCACCGCGCTGCCGCTGGGCGAACCGGCGGTCTTCATTGATCATCGGGGCGAAGGCGGGCTGGATGGCGCAGTCTGCGATGCGGACGGAACCATATGGAATGCGCGCTGGGGGGCCGGGTGCATCGACGGCTATTCATCACAGGGAAAACGTCTGATCTCGCTCAAGGTGCCCGCCAGCCAGACCAGTTGCCCGGCCTTCGTCGGCGAAGACGCGAACCGGCTGCTGGTGACAACGGCTCAGGAAAGCCTGACGGCCGACCAACTGGCCGAGGACCCGAATGCCGGCTTGACCTTCCTGCTCGATCACGAGGTCAAGGGCCGTTTCGAGCCTGACTACCTCTTGTGACATCTTCATTGCGCGTCAGATATCCTTCATCAGCCTGAGCGCGTCATAGATCGCAGCGTGGGTGTTGCGTGCGGCGATTGCGTCGCCGATGCGGAACAGTTGGAAGCCGCCACCCTCGGCATCGGCAGTCGGACCGCCGTTGAGCGCCTGCGGCCTGCCGGCGATAAAGGCCTCGTAGTCAACCTGGCCGAGGTTGGACGAGTGCGGCCGGAGCTCGAAATAGAGCGCGTCGAGCGGCAAGGTGCCGTGATTGATAACCACCTGATCGAAATTCCGGGTCTTTGCCAGCGGCATGTAATCGCTGCCGATAACGGCCTTGAGGGCGTTGCCGTCGCGCTCGACCGCGGTGAGCCGGTAGGTCACGGTGAAGGTCACGTCCTTGTCCTGCAGCGAGCGCATGTAGGGCACCAGGTTCATGGCCATCACATCGGGCGCGAAGCTGCGGTCGGGCGTCATGATCTCGACGATGGCTCCGGCGCTCGCGGCCACTTCCGCCGCCTGCAGCCCGGCATGATCGCCGGCGTCGTCATAGATGAGCACGGATTTGCCCGGCTTGACGTCGCCCGAGATCAGGTCCCAGCTCGAGACCACCAGCTCGTTGCCGTGCTCGAGCACCTCGGTATGCGGCAGGCCGCCAGTGGCGATGATCACCACGTCCGGGGTCTCGGCGAGCACATCGGCGGCCTCGGCCCAGGTGTTGAAGCGGAACTCGACGTCGCGGGCGGCGCATTGGGCCATGCGCCAGTCGATGATGCCGATCATCTCCTTGCGACGCTGGTTCTGGGCGGTGAGCCGGATCTGGCCGCCGGGTTCCGGCTGCGCCTCGAATACCGTGACCCGGTGGCCGCGTTCGGCGGCGACGCGCGCGGCTTCGAGACCGGCCGGTCCGGCGCCGACGATGATCACGCGCTTGCTGGCCGGCGCCGGCAGGATCGTGTGCGGCATGGTCAGTTCACGGCCGGTGGCCGGATTGTGGATGCACAGCGCGTCGCCCGCCTGGTAGATCCGGTCGAGGCAATAGGTGGCGCCGACGCAAGGACGGATATCGTGCTCGCGGCCTTCCATGATCTTTCTGACCAGATGCGGATCGGCCATGTGGGCGCGGGTCATGCCGACCATGTCGAGTTTGCCCGCGGCAATGGCGTGGCGGGCGGTGGCAACGTCGGGGATGCGCGCGGCGTGGAAGGTCGGCATGCCGACCTCGGCGCGGATGCGGCCGGCGAAATCGAGATGCGGCGCCGACTTCATGCCCTGCACCGGGATGACGTCGGTCATCGCCGGATCGGTGTGGATCTGCCCGCGGATGACATTGAGGAAATCGACATTGCCGGAAGCCTTGAACAGGTGGCCGATGGCGACGCCTTCGGCCTCGGTGATGCCGCCCCTGGCGGTTTCATCGGCGGTGTAGCGGACGCCCACCAGCAGCCTGTCCCCGACGCGCGCCTTGATCGCGGCGATCACATCGAGCGCGAAGCGGGCGCGGTTTTCAAGGCTTCCGCCATAGACACCGTCGAGCTCATTGGTCAGCGGCGACATGAACTGGTCCATCAGATGGCCGTAGCATTCGAGCTCGACGCCATCGAGGCCAGCTTCGGCCATGCGCTCGGCGGCGTCGGCGTAGTCGCAGATCACCCGGGCGATGTCCCAGTCTTCCATCTTCTTGGGGAAGGCCCGGTGCGCCGGTTCGCGCTGGTGGCTGGTCGACAGTGCGGGCAGCCAGTCGCCCTTGTTCCAGTGGGTGCGGCGGCCGAGATGGGTCAATTGGATCATCACCGCGCAACCGTGGTCATGGCATTCGTCGGTGAGCCTCTTCATCCAGCCGACGACCTCGTCCTTGTAGGCCAGCACGTTGTTGAACACAGGCGGACTGTCCCTGGACACCGCCGCCGAGCCCGCAGTCATCGTCATGGCGATTCCGGCCCTGGCGCGCTCGACATGATAGGCCCGGTAGCGGTCCTTGGGCATGCCGTCCTCGGGATAGGCCGGTTCATGACTGGTCGTCATGATCCGGTTCTTCAGCGTCAGGTGCTTGAGCTGATAGGGCTGCAGCAGCGGATCGTTGACTTGCACCATCGGTGACGGCTCCTGGGTTTGGGCGGTCCGGGGACGGCAGGACCAGTTCCGGACGCTTATGATTTCATTCGCAGCTCATGGCCGACAGGCGCCAATCATTGACCGCAGAGCCAATGTCGGACACCTTCCAGCCGCCAGCGCTCTTTTTGAGTGACCATTCCACCTGCGTGGCCTGACCAAAATTCTCGAAACTTGCCGTCACGTCGGCCGTGTCGCCGTTGACCGTTTCATCAAGCGTGAGGGTTTTGGCAATTTCCACATCGTCGAAATCCTGAGCGTCAACCGCAAAACCAAAGTCGATGCAGACTGTTTCATCCCTCTCCCAGGCCGCGTCCGCAGAGTTGAGAAAGTCGAGCGCCGGCCCGGTGAATCGGTTGCGGTTCTCCGGGAGCGTTTCATCGCCGAGATTGTCGTAGAAAAACTTTACCGCATCAGCGGCCTCGCCAGCGGCGGCAGGCGCAGTGGTGATAACGAGCATGGACAGCATAAAGAGGGACTTCAGCATCGCGCGACTCCGGTTGGGACAGCGCCTCTCAATACCATGCGTCAGCCATCTGCGCCTTGGTGCGCTCGACAAAATCCACAAGCGCCTCGTCTGTCGCCTCGTCCATCGGCGGGGCTTGGTACTCGGCAAGCGTCCGCTTCCAGCGCGCATTGGCGCGGGTGGCCGCATCGGTGCGCCCGGCCATGTCCCATTTCTCGAAGGGCTCGTTGTCGGCAATCTCAGAATCCCAGAAAGCCGTCTGGTAATTCTCCATGGTATGGGCGCAGCCGAGAAAATGCTTGCCGACGCCGACTTCGCGGAAGGCGTCGAGGGCGAGCGTATTGTCATCGACCACGACACCGGCGAGATAGGAATGCAGCGCGCCGCAAAAATCGGCGTCCATGACGAACTTCTCGTAGGACATCGACAACAGGCCGTCGAGAAAGCCCGCCGAGTGGAGAATGAAATTTGCCCCGCAATGCACGGCCGAGAGCATCGACATGGTGCCTTCGTTCGCGGCTTGTGCATCCGGCAGCTTGGAGTTGGAGAAATTGCCGGCGCATCTCAATGGCAGGTTGAGCCGGCGCGCCAATTGCCCGATCACCATCGAGCCGATGGCGGGCTCGGGCGTGCCGAAGGTGGGCGAGCCGGACCTGAGTGACATCGAGGAGAGGAAGTTGCCGAAGATCACCGGCGCGCCCTTGCGCTCGAGCTGGGTCAGCGCGCAGCCGGCCATGGTCTCGGCCAGCGATTGCGCAATGGCGCCGGCATTGGTGACCGGGCCCATGGCGCCGCCCAGGATAAAGGGCACGATAACGGCTGCCTGGTTGGCGCGGGCATAGGCGCGCAGCGCATTGGTCATGGTTCCGTCCCAGACCAGCGGCGAGTTGACATTGACATTGCCGAGGATCACGCAGTTCCGGTCGACGAAATCGCGGCCGAACACGATCCGCGCCATTTCTATGGATTCTTCGGCGCGGCTTTCCGCCGTCACCGATCCCATGAAGCAGCGGTCGGAATATTTCAGATGCGCATAGACCATGTCGAGATGTCGCTTGTTGACCGGCACGTCGACGGGCTCGCAGATGGTGCCGCCGGAATGGTGCAGCCAGAGGCTCGACTGCGCGAGCTTGATGAAATTGCGGAAGTCCTCGATGGTGCCGTAGCGGCGGCCCTTGTCGAGGTCCATGACAAAGGGTGAGCCGTAGGCGGGCGCGAAGACCACGCTCTTGCCGCCGATCTCGACGCTGTTGGCCGGGTTGCGCGCATGCTGGGTGAAGCTCGAGGGCGCCGATGTGAGGATCTCGCGCAACATGCCGGGCTCAAACTTGACCAGCAGATCCTCGACCTGGGCGCCGGCCGACTTCCACAGCCCGAGTGCCACCGGATCGTCACGAAACTCGATGCCGACTTCCGCCAGAATGCGATCCGCCACCGCCTCGATCTTGAGTAGGTTCTCCTCGCCCAGGATGTCGTAGGTCGGGATGTTGCGGATGATGTAGGGCGCCGCACGATGCGGCAGCGCCGAGCCCTGGCCGGACCTGCGGCCATCGCGGCCGCCTGCCCTCTCCCGCTTGCGCGGGGCTGCGGCTGAAGGGTCGATGATGTCTGCAGCGTCCATGGCACATCCTCCGAACCGGCTCCGGGCCGGCAGTCCAGGAGCGTCAGTCTAGGAGCGGAAAGACAGCATGTAACGCTGGAAAATTCTGAGGCTCTGGATAAGGTGGGCTTATGGATAACCTTCGCCATCTGTTGCCGTCGGCAGGCAATCTCATCGTCTTCGAGGCGGCCGGACGGCAGTTGAGTTTCACCCGCGCCGCGCAGGAGCTGGGGATGACGCAGGCTGCGGTCAGCTACGCCATACGGTCGCTGGAACGGCAACTCGGCACTCCCTTGTTTCATCGCGCCCACCGCGCCGTGTCGCTCACCGAAGCCGGCCGGAGGTTTCATGCCGATGTGACACTCGGATTGAGCCACATCCGCAAATCAGCCGAGGATATCCGGGCGCGCGGCCGGGCAAACAGCGTGACGCTGGCGGCGTCCACGGCGTTCGCATCGCTGTGGATGCTGCCGCGGCTGCACCGGCTGCGCGATGAACTGCCCGACATCGACCTCAGGATCCAGACCGCGGACCGGGATCTCGACATCCGCAATGAGCCCATCGAACTTGGCGTGCGCGGCGGCCGGCCGCAGGACTGGCCCGATTATGACAGCGCGCTGATCGCACATGAAGTGATCGAAGCCGTGGCGAGCGCTGCCTATCTCGAAAAGCACGGCATGCCCGAAAGCGTCGCCCACCTCACACAGCACAGGCTTATTCATCTCGAGGAGCCGTTCCGCACCGCCTGCGACTGGCAGCAATGGTTCCTGAGCGCAGGCGTCAACGGGGTGACGGCGAACCGCGGACTGGCGATCAACGATTATGTCCTGGTCATCCAGGCAGTGATGGAAGGGCAAGGCATCGCGCTGAGCTGGCGGCATCTGACCGGGCGGCTGATCGAGACGGGACTGCTCTGCAAGGTGACCGGCCACAAGCTGGAAACCGGTGCGGCGTTTCATGTCATCTGGCCAAAAGGCCGGCCGCTGACGCCCCAGGCTCAGGAGGTTCTGAGCTGGCTGACCAAGGAAGGCCGCCAGATCAGTGGCTGACGAGGAAGCCTCTGGCTTTGCGGGCGCCGGCCATTTCCTGGGCTTCAATCAGATTGAACGTCGCGGCCGCGTCCACAGCCTTGCCGTAGAGCCATCCCTGGCCGGATTTGCATCCCAGAGACCTGAGCTTGGCAGCCTGTTCCTCGGTTTCGATGCCTTCCGCGATGACCTTGAGGTTCAACCCCTCGCACATGGTCAGGATGGCGCGCACGATGTGTTCGGCTGATGTGTCGACGGTGATTTCGCTCACAAAACTCCGGTCGATCTTGACCTTGTTGAAGGCAAATTCACGCAATCTGCCGAGACTCGACTGACCGGTGCCGAAATCATCGAGCGAAACCCTGATGCCGACACTGTGCAGCTCGTTGACGACCTTGGCCGCGATCTCCGGATCGCTCATCATCGATGTCTCGGTGATCTCGAGCTCAAGGCGGCGCGGATCGAGCCCGACGCGGTTGATGACGGCCAGGACATTGAACGCTGTAGCCGGATCGATCAATTGCGCCGATGAAAGATTGAAGGACAGGAAGAGATCCTCGGGCCAGTGCTTGGCGGTTTCGGCGGCCTTCTTGAGCAGGGTCTCGGTGAGGGAATCGATGAATCCGCGTTCCTCGGCAAGCGGAATGAAGATGCTGGGAGAAATGAAACCCATCTCCCGGTCGGTCCACCGCGCAAGCGCTTCAAAACCCTGGATCGATCCATCGGCCAGATTGACGATCGGCTGGAAATGGACCGCCACCTCGTCGGCGATGATGGCCCTGCGAAGCGCCTGCTCGATCTGGGTTCCGCGCAGCATCTCGTCGGCAATTTCCTCGGAGTAAACCGTGATCTGGCCACGGCCGCGGCGTTTGGACCGGTACAGCGCCGTGTCTGCGCTCTTCAGCAGTTCTGCGAACTGTTCGCCTGCAAACGGATAGACGGCGAAGCCAAAGGACGCCGAAAGGCGCACATTGCGGTCTCCCAGATCATAGGGCGCCGAAAGCACATCCTTGAACATGCGGCCGATCTTCTCGGCGCCTTTTTTCTCGAAGACCAGAGGCAGGATGAAGGCGAACTCATCGCTCTCGATGCGGGCGACAAACCCGCCGTCAGGCAGGCAGGCACGCAACCGGTGCGCCACCTGGCACAGGATCTCATCGCCTGCAGCGTGACCGAAGAGATCGTTGATCGGCTTGAAGCCATCGATATTGGCAATGCCGATGGTGAACGGCGCAGGATCATCAGCCCGCTCGGAAGCAAGTTTTCTGATCTTGTCCATAAGCCGGCGGCGATTGCCCAGACCGGTCAAAGGATCCGTATATGCAACTGCTCTGGGATTGGGGGACAAATCGTCCATGGCTTCGTCTTCTGGGGTCATAAAAATCAAATTCGTCCGCACGTATGAATATATGCTCAAACATGCGGCAGATATCTTAAGATTGTCCTATATGGGCACCCATGAGATTCCATTGATGGATTCCAACCGAACGCGGCATCACCCGGCCGCCAGCATCCGGTCAGGGCGGTCGATCCACTTCTTGATGATGGATTCGAGCTTTTCCGGGCTGACGGGTTTCGACAGGTAATCATCCAGTCCGGCGGCAAAACACCGCTCCCGGTCACCGCTCATGGCATGGGCTGTCACGGCAATGATGGGGACATGAGGGTGATCCCCGCAACCAGCACGTTCGGCGTCGCGAATGGCCTGCGTGGCCTGCAAGCCGTTCATCACCGGCATCGAGACATCCATCAGGATCAGGTCGGGCACGGAGGTCTCCCAGGCGGCAACCGCTTCCTGGCCATTGGACACGATGCGAAAATCGACGCCGATCCCCTCGAGGATCTGTTCAAAGACGATCTGGTTGACGTCATTGTCCTCGGCAACAAGCACCCGGATGCGCTCACGCCCGCGGCTTACGGGCGTGGCTTGGGTCGACCCGTCGACGCTTTCCGGCGCCAGAGCGGGTGTCGACGGCGGTGCTGCGGCTGGTATATCGGCTTGCGTTGCGGCAACGGGCTCGGTTTGGGACATGGAAGGCGCCGAAATGTCGCCGGTGGGCGCCGAAGGCTGCGTCTCACCGGCCAATCGTTCCTCGACAGCCTTGCTCAGGGCATCGTGACCGGACAGCCCGGTCCCGGACAGGTTTCGGGCCATGTCGAGGGTGATTTCAAATCCGCTGATGGTGAGATCGAAGGATTTCACCGCGTCGAGAAATGCCATCGCCTCATCCGCGCTGGCGATGGCGACGGCGTCCGAGCCGGCCTCCATCAAGGCGGCGACGCGGATTGCCGAGCGTTCACGGTCCTGGTCGAGAACCAGGATACGGCCCGCCGGCGCCGGGGACGAAGCGTCTGTCTCCTCAACGTCGATTTCGGCCTTGGGTAAATCCCCATCATATCTGGATGTGATCTCGGGACGGTGCTTTCCATTGACCGCAAGGGCGCTGACATCGTCGAAGGAGACAGTCACATAGTAATGGCCCGGGGTCCCGGATCGGCGCGCGCGGGTGATGGCATGCATGACCGATCCATCCGCGCGGTAAATATCCTCGATGGCGTCGAACGGAGCTCCGGTTTCCAGCACGTGCCCTTCAACCTCCTCGAAACGGGCGGCGAGATCGGGCTCGACAAGCTCCTTGGCTGTCCGTCCGAGTACCTGCTTGGGATGCAGGCCCGGAATCCGGCAAAAGGCCTCGTTGACGATGACGTAACGAAGCGCCGAGTCCTTGACGATGACCGGGTTGACCAGATTGTCGAGAATATGTTGGGCAAGCTCCGCCTGATGCCGGATCCGCGACAGTTCGGCGTCCCTGCGTTTCTGCTCGGACACGTCCTGAAACGTGGCGATCAGGACCCCGTCGGGCAACCTTCGTTTGCGCAGCCGGATCCATCGTCCATCGGTGAGCTGTTCGACACTTTCATAGCGCTCGCGC
This sequence comes from Hoeflea sp., assembly GCF_014359905.1. Taxonomy (GTDB): domain Bacteria; phylum Pseudomonadota; class Alphaproteobacteria; order Rhizobiales; family Rhizobiaceae; genus Hoeflea. The sequence continues at coordinate 111,507 of NZ_JACIYP010000002.1, forward strand.
CAATGAATGGCGATCCGTTCGGCGACCCAGTCCTCTCGCGAAATCGTGCGCGGGTTCCCATTCAAGGAACCGAGCACCCGGGCGCCGGCGTCATACATCGCGTTCAGGAGATCCCGCAGCCGGGCGCCAGGAACCAGCAAGTCGGGCGAAACTTTGAAAAAGCTCAAGAACTGGGGACTGATGGCAATCAGAGTGTCGTTGCGATCAAAAATGGCGATGGCAATATCGAGCGTCGAAGCCAATCCCTCGATGGTTCTGGCTTCACAGCAGTGTCTTTGCAGCTCTTTTTCGCTAAACGCCATTCACTTCAATCCGATTCCGGAACAGATAGCCGGGATTCCGACCTGATGCATGCGCACCGGACGTGCAATTTTGGAGCCGATCCCGGCAGCCTCGCGAATGCCGCGCCTCCGGATCAGCCCCCCTAAATTATTGGCAAAACTATCACACAGGAGGGTTAAGCCGCGCTTAACCACGAAGTGCCGGCAGCCATGCCGACCTCTTGGCGCGTTGACGATCGTCTGCGAGGCGGGGCGCAGGCGTTCAGCCCACATAAATCCACGCCAATGCACACCGACCCGTTGCGCTTCGGTCCGAATCCGCCAACATGGCGACATGCGCATCCATCAGCTTCCAGAGACCCTGATCAACCAGATTGCCGCCGGTGAGGTTATCGAGCGGCCGGCGAGCGTTGTGAAGGAGCTGGTTGAGAACGCCATCGACGCCGGCGCACGCCGGATCGAGATCGCCACGGCGGCCGGCGGCAAGGCGCTTGTCCGCGTGATTGACGACGGCTCCGGCATGGACGCCGAGGACCTGGCGCTCGCCGTGCGCCGCCATTGCACCTCCAAGCTCGATCAGCGGCTGGATGACATCAGAACGCTCGGGTTCCGCGGCGAGGCCCTTCCTTCCATCGGCTCGGTGGCGCGGCTGACGCTGCGATCGCGTCCCAGAGACGCGGCGCATGCCAATGAGGTGTCGCTGGCGGGCGGCGTTGCGACGCCGCTGAAGCCCGCGGCCGCCAACCAGGGCACCACGGTCGAGGTCCGCGATCTTTTCTTCGCCACTCCGGCGCGGCTGAAATTTCTCAAATCCGACCGCGCGGAAACGGCGGCGATCACCGAAGTCGTGCGGCGCATCGCGATCGCGTTTCCCTCGGTGCGCTTCACTCTGTCGGGTCCGGATCGCTCCACCCTCGACCTGCCCGCGACGGGCGAAGACAGGCTGGCGCGCATCGCCCAGGTGTTGGGCAGCGAATTCGCCGCCAACACGATCGGCCTCGACGCCATGCGGGAAGATGTCGGCCTTGCCGGGCATGTGGGTCTTCCCACCTGGAACAAGGCGAATTCGCTCGCCCAGTACGCGTTCGTCAATGGCCGTCCGGTGCAGGACAAGCAGATCCTGTCGGCCATTCGCGCCGCCTATTCCGATACCCTGCCGCGCGGACGATATCCGGTGGCAGTGCTGTGGATCACGCTTGATCCGGCTCTGGTGGACGTCAATGTGCATCCGGCGAAAGCGGATGTCCGGTTCAGGGATCCGGGACTGGTGAGGGGCCTGATCATCGGCGCAATCCGCCAGGCGCTGACTGCGGGCGGAGATCGGGCATCGCCATCGGCCAGCACTGACCTGGCGCAGGCCTTCCGGTCTCCCGAGGCGTTTGGCAAAGCGCCGCAAACAAGTCTTGCGCATCACGGTTCATTCGGCGGCGCGCCGAGGCCAGGGAACGGCGGGGGGCAGGCTGGTCAGTCGCCCTCACGGCCCCTGGCGGGGTTTGCGTCTGGATTTTCCGAACAGGGCCAGCCGGAAATCAGCGGCGCGGTGATGCCCTCGGCACGGATGGGTGAAACGGAGACCGAACCGTCGCTTGAGACCCATCCGCTTGGCGCGGCGCGGACGCAGATCCACGAGAACTATATTGTCGCGCAGACCCGGGACGGGCTGGTGATCGTTGACCAGCATGCAGCCCATGAACGGCTGGTGTTCGAGCGGATGAAGACAGCGCTGCGCTCCGGGCGGGTGCCTTCGCAGATCCTGCTGTTGCCGGAGATCATAGATCTGGCCGAGGATGATTGCGACCGGCTGGCCGAACGGGCGGCGGATCTGGCGGAGTTCGGTCTGGTGCTCGAGCGGTTCGGACCGGGCGCGATCGCCGTGCGGGAAACGCCGTCGATGCTGGGCGACACGGATGTTGTGGGCCTGGTTCGCGATCTCGCCGATGAGATCGCTGAATGGGACAGCACCGCTGGCCTGAGTGACCGGCTCGAAGCGGTGGCCTCGACAATGGCCTGCCATGGATCGGTGCGGTCAGGACGGCGGTTGATCCCGGAAGAAATGAACGCGCTTCTCCGCGAGATGGAACGCACACCCGGCTCCGGACAATGCAACCACGGTCGACCGACCTATATCGAATTGAAACTTGCCGACATCGAGAAGCTGTTTTCGCGGCGGTGACGGCGACTGCCGGCCTTGGTTCCCGCAAATCTTGCATTTTCGGCGGCAAACCGGCATAGACCAGCAATGAAGCAAACGGGAGCAGTTCGCCATGAACCGTTTTGAAGGCCCCGGCGCGCGACCGGCAAAAATCCGCTATCTCGATGGAGATTTTCAAATCCTCATGCCGGGCAGCCATGTCGTGTGCGCGGTGACCGGCGAAATGATCCCGATCGAAGAGCTCAAGTACTGGAGCGTGGCGCGGCAGGAAGCCTATGTCGACGTCCACGCCTCGATGACCGCCGATCAGCGCGCAGGCATCCTGCCGACCCAGAGGTAGGCCGGGGTCAAGCGCCGACCTGGCGCCTTTTGAAGGCTGCAATTGCCGCATCAATGATGGCGCCAGGAACATTGGGGCTGTCGAAAACCAGTTCTATTTCCAGAACGGCAGTTTTTGCCAGCAGATCCAGCGCCCGTCCATGACCTGACTGCAGGCGGACATAATCCTTGGATGTGGTGATCAGATCCAGCCCGTAGAGTTCGGCCTGAGCCAGCAGGTCCTCGATTTCATCACTGGAGAAATGGTGATGGTCGGGGAACCCCCGGCGTTGCGCCAGACGGATGCCGGCGTCTTCCAGCGTTGCAAAAAACTTGTCGGGATCGCCGATGGCGGCGAAGGCCAGGCAATTCCGATCGCGGAACCTTGCGGCATTCAGCGGCTGGAAGCGAGCCAGATGGATGGGTTTGGCGGCGCGTGCCGCCAGGCGGATTATCGGATCGGCGCCATCGCCCTCGCCGACAACGATCAGGGCATGCCCGTGCCGGATCTGGTCGATCACCGGAGCGCGCACCGGACCTGCCGGAAACACCCGGCCGTTGCCGATGCCCCGGCGTGCGTCCACGACCAGCAATGCCTGGTCGAACACCAGCCGCGCGCTCTGGAATCCGTCATCCATGATGATCAGATCGGCGCCTTCGCGCACCAGGAGTTCAGCGCCCTCGACCCGGTTCGGCGAGACCACCGTGAGCGCCTTTGCGGCGAGAAGCATCGGCTCATCGCCGACCAGGCGGGCCGTGTCCCTCAAGGGATCGACGACGGTGGCATGACGCATGCCGCCGCCATAGCCGCGCGACAGAAAACCAGGCTTGAGGCCACGGGCGATTGCAGTCTCGGCAAGCGCAAGCGCCGTGGGGGTCTTGCCCGAGCCGCCGACGGTAAAATTGCCGACACAGATCACCGGGACAGGAACATTGCTGCGCACCCGGTGATCCATGATACGCCGCGCCACACGGCCATAGACCCAGGCGAAGGGAGAAAGCAGCGCCGCTTGGACCCCGGGGGGTTGCCACCAGAAGGGCGGGGCCTCACTTACCACTGACCGCCCGCCCGGTGCTCCATGTTCTCGTTTTCACGCGGCAATAGCCGGGCTTTAACGGTTAACGGGTTGATGTAGGGTTCAAGCGCACGAATGGTGGATTGAAGCGCGCCGCGCATGTCATGCAGGGTCTTGTCGCCCCCCGCCGCCATGGCCTGGCGGGCCTGCGGGTTCGACAGGAGGTAATGCACGCCCTTGGCCAGCATCTCGCCGTCACGAACAAACCGTGCTCCGCCGTTCTTGATGAGCTTGGCGTAGCTTTCGCGGAAGTTCTCGACCTGGCTGCCCGACAAGACCGCGCAACCGAGCATGGCTGGTTCCAGCGGGTTTTGTCCGCCGCCACCCTTGAGGGATTTCCCGACGAAAGCAATTCCGGTCAGGTTGAGGTAAAGCCCCATCTCTCCGATCGTATCGCCAAGATAGACGTCGGTCGACGGCTCGATCCGGTCTCCGCGCGACCGGCGCGCAACGCTCAGCCCCCGGGCTGTCAGCATGGCCTCGACGGCATCGGCACGATCCGGGTGGCGCGGCACCAGAATGGTCAGCTGCTTGTGGCGCGGCTTGAGCGCGCGATGCACCGCAGCGGCAATCTCATCCTCACCCTCGAATGTCGAGATCGCCGCCCAGGTTGCCCGGTTGCCGATCTGGATATGCAGCTTGGCGAGTTCCTCTTCATCCCACGGCGGCGCGGACGTATCGACCTTGAGGTTGCCGGAAACCGAGACAGGCCGGGCTCCGAGCGCCAGAAACCGCTCTGCGTCGAGATCAGATTGGGCAACGACATGCGAGAGGTTTTCAAACAAGGCATCGGCGAGGCTCGGGCGCTTGCTCCAGCGCGCAAAGGACCGGTCCGACAACCGGCCATTGACCAGAACCTGCGGCGTCCGCCGGGCGCCCAGTTCAAGAATGGTCATCGGCCAGATTTCCGATTCGGCGATGATCGCCAGATCCGGTTGCCAATGATCGAGAAAGCGCGAAACCGCCGGCTTGAGGTCGAGCGGCACATATTGGTGGATCACAGTATCCCCCAGCCGTTCGCGCGCCACGCCGGCGGAGGTGACGGTGCCGGTGGTCAGAACCACCGAGATGCCGCGGCGGCGCACTTCCCTGATCAGCGGCACAACCGCCGTGGTTTCGCCGACGCTGGCGGCGTGGAACCAGACGAGAGGGCCAACCGGCCGGTCGATTCTGGACCGGCCATAGCGCTCATTGCGGCGGGAGCGCTCTTCCTTGCCCTTGGCGGCGCGGATCGCAAGATAGGGGCCGAGCAGCGGATAAAGTCCCGCGCCAAACCAGCGGTAGCCGAACAGCGCCCATCTTGCCCACCCGCGGCTCATGTGAGGATCCCGACAGCGCGCTGCGCTTCTTCGGTGACGCGATTGAGTTCGGCGGTCACTTTCGCCCGCGCCTCAGCCATTTCCTCCGCGTCCGCCTTGGGCGAGACATAGATCGGGGGCGCAAGCCGTGCGCTGCGGACACCAAAGGGCAGGTTGATCGTGGTCTTGTCCCAGGTCTTCTCAAGCACAATGCGGCGACTGGTGGCCAGCGCCACCGGAATGATCGGGCGTCCGGAGATCCGCGCCAAAGTGACAATCCCCTCGCCCGCCTGGCGCGCCTCGCCTTTGGAAATATCGGCGATCATGACGACGCTGACACCGCGCTTGAGCGCGTCGCGCATACCAAGGAGGGCTCTCACGCCGCCCTTTCCCGCCACCATGCGGGCATCGCGCCCGCCGGAGCCGCGAATCACCTCATAGCCTGCGCGCTCGATCACGCGGGCATTGATCTCGGCATCGGTGCTGCGAGAGACCAGGGTGACGAACTTCCGGTCACGCGGGCCGCCATAGGGAATGAGCAGGTGCTGACCATGCCACAGCGCAAAGATCGCGGGCCAGGCCTCGTCCAGCATCGTCTCCCAGTCACTGGACGTGCCGTTGTCACGGTTGGTGCGCCAGATCGCGCTCAGCATCCCATGGATCAACAGCGATCCGGCCCGCTGGATCCATTCGGACTGCAACAGTCTCTTGCCCAGACGGCGCCGGTTCATCTTCTCGCTGAGCTGCTTGAGCCGCGGCGCGGTTTCGGCGTCCGGTTTTATCATTCTTGTCTTTCGCCCGGGTCCCTAGGACGCGGATTTGCTGTCTTCGTCCGGATTGAGCATCCGGTGCATATGAACGATGAAGTAGCGCATATGGGCATTGTCCACGGTCATCTGCGCCTTGGACTTCCATGCCTGGTGGGCTGAAGCATAATCGGGAAAAATCCCGACGATATCGAGCGCATCGAGATCCCTGAAATCCATGGATTCCAGGCTCTTGAGTTCGCCGCCAAACACGAGATGCAGAAGTTGCTTCTTATCGCCATCGGCCATGATGTCGCTCCAGGAATAAACGGTGCCGCCAAACAAGCCGCGGTTTGCGGCAATTCCATAAAAAGGTCAATGCCTGTCGGACGGCTCCAGCATCGCCAGCAATCCGGGAACCTGCGCCCGCGACGCCGCCAGCAGAAGCCCGCGCGAGGGATCGGGGTCGTTGTAGACCATGCGCACGCCTGCCTCGTCGACCAGGATGTGACCGGTTTCGGCCAGCATCGCATCGGCCGCGGCCAGATCCCATTCGCTAGACCTGGGCCTGATAAAGACCCCGTCCATGTTGCCCTGGGCCACTGCCGCGACCCTGAGCGCCAGCGACGGCCCGCCGGATACCTTTTCAAGCGTTGCTTCGGCGCCAGGCCGCATCCCCTTGGCCACCATGTCCGGAACGGCAACCTGCAGGGGCGCGCCCGGTTTGTCGCCATGGCCGGATTGGAGCCGAACCCCATTGCGGAATGCGCCTCCACCGGCACGGGCATGCCAGATCTCGCCGCGCGCAGGCGCTGCCAGCACTCCGGTCACCGGTTTTCCGTCTTCCACCAGACCGATGCTCACGCACCAGTCGGGCCTGCCCGAGACATAGGCGCGGGTGCCGTCGATGGGATCGATAATAAAGACGCGGCGATGGGAGAGCCGCTTGTCGGTGTCTTCACTCTCCTCGGACAACCAGCCGTAATCCGGCCGCGCAGCAAGCAGCATGGAATAGAGCAAACGATCGATGGCGATGTCGGCTTCCGAGACCGGCGAGCGCCCCTCGTTCTTGTACCAGACCTCGGGATCCTTGCGGAAATGCGCCATGGCGATATCAGCCGCCAGGCGCGATGCATCGAGCATCAGCGCAAGGTCGTCGGCATAGGGCTCAGTCGCCCGCAAGCGTCATGCCCTCCACGGCGATGGTGGGAGCCGCGATCGCGTATTTGCGGTCGATGTCATCCGCAAAGACCATGCGCTTGAACATGTCCTTGAGATTGGAGGCGATGGTCACCTCGGAAACCGGGAAGGTGAGTTCACCGTTCTCGATCCAGAATCCGGACGCGCCGCGGCTGTATTCGCCGGTCACCTGGTTGACGCCCTGTCCGATCAGTTCGGTCACGTAAAATCCGCGGCCGACCGAAGCGATCAATTCCTTCGGCGTCTGCAAGCCGGGATTGACGATGACATTGGTGGAAGACGGCGAAACGCCGCTGCCGCGGCTTGCCCGGCCATTGCTCCTGAGCCCCAGTTCACGGGCCACGGAGGTGGTCAGGTACCATTGCTGCAGAACCCCGTCCTCGACCATGGTCAGGGGGCCGACCGAAACGCCCTCGCCATCGAAGGGCCTGGAACCGGAGCCACGGCGGACAAACGGATCATCGACAAGCGTCAGCCCGTCGATGGCGATCTTCTTGCCCATCATGTCCTTGAGGAAGCTGGTCTTGCGGGCAACGGCCGCGCCGTTGATGGCCGACACGAGATGCCCGATCAGGCCGCGCGCGGCGCGCGGATCGAACACCACGGTGACGTTCGAGCCAGTCTTGACCTTGCGCGGATTGACCCGTGCAACGGCACGTTCGCCGGCGCTGCGGCCGATCTTTTCAGCGTCATCGAGATCAGCGAAGAAGACACGGCTGTCGAAATCGTAATCGCGCTCCATCTTGACGCCCTGGCCGGCAATCACGCTGACCGAACGGGAGAAACCGGAACGCTCGAAGGCGCCCGAGAAACCATGCGACGTGGCCAGCACCATGCCGAACAGACCTGCGCCCGCGCCGGCGCCGATGGAACTGGCGACACCCGGCACCGCGAGCGCTGCCGCCTCGGCGGCAACCGCCGCTTCGATCAGGCTTTCGGCCGAGGGTTCGGTGGAATCAAACAGATCAAGATCGGGCCAGCTCCGGGCAAGTCTTTCGGTATCGGCCAGGCAGGCATGCGGATCTTCCGGCGACACGCGCGCCATGGCTACGGCGCGCTCTGCAAGGGCTGCTTCATCGGCGCCATGGCCAGCCTGGACGGCCGCCACTTTCTGGCCGACAAAAACCCTGAGGCTGAAGTCATCCGATTCGGAGGATTCAGTATTTTCCACCTGCCCGTTGCGCACGGATGCGGACCGAGACCGGCGGCGGACCACCAGCGCATCGGCCTGATCGGCGCCGGCGGCGCGGGCGCGCTCAATAAGCCGCTCTGCTGTCGCCAACAGGCCTTCGGATTGTCTGGTTTCGCTCATGTTTTTTGGCCTTTCGCTTGGCTCTCATGTATTGTCCCGATGGTCAAGCATCAAGTCCAACTTGGGCTGATGGACCAGAAACTCAAGAAGGAGCGTATTGAATGGCTGCAGCCGAAGCCGGGCTTTTCACCGAAGGTCTGATCCTGCTCTGCGGAGCGATTGTTGCCGCCCCACTGTTCAAGAAACTGGGTTTGGGAACAGTTCTCGGCTACCTTGCGGCCGGCATTGTCATCGGCCCGCTGCTCCGCTTCATCACCGATGGCGAGGAGATCCTGCATTTCGCCGAACTCGGCGTGGTTCTGCTGCTGTTCATCATCGGGCTGGAGCTCAAGCCCTCGCGGCTGTGGCAGATGCGGCGGGACATTTTCGGACTTGGATTGACGCAGGTGATGGTCTCGGCGGCTGTCATTCTCGCGGCAACCATGGCGCTTGACGGACAACCCTGGGCCGCGGCGATCATCATCGGCTTTGGATTGGCCCTGTCCTCGACGGCTTTCGGGGTCCAGATTCTTGACGAACGCGGCGATCTCAACACGCGATACGGACAGAAATCGTTTTCGATCCTTCTGTTTCAGGATCTGGCCATCGTGCCGATCCTGGCGCTGGTGCCGTTGGTTGCCCCGGTCACGGCGGACAACGACGGCTCGCTGGTCACCGACATCGGCATCACCATTGGAGCCATTGCGGCCCTGCTCATCGCCGGGCGATATCTGCTCAATCCGCTGTTCCAGCTGATCGCCGAGGCGGGCGCCAAGGAGGCGATGATCGCGGCGGCGCTGTTTGTGGTGCTGGCCTCGGGCATGCTGATGCAGGTCGCCGGACTGTCGATGGCGCTGGGTGCCTTCATTGCCGGCGTCATGCTGGCGGAATCCTCCTACCGGCACGAACTGGAAGCCGACATCGAGCCGTTCCGCGGCATTCTGCTCGGCTTGTTTTTCATGGCGGTGGGATTGTCGCTGGATCTTTCGGTGATTGCGGGCAATATTCTGCTCATCGCCGTTGCCGTACCTGTGCTGATGGGCCTCAAGGCGCTCGTGATCTATGCTGCCTGCCGGGGCTTCGGATCAAGCCACAATGACAGCGTCCAGATTGCCGGATTGCTGCCGCAGGGCGGCGAGTTCGGCTTCGTGATCTTCAGCGCGGCGGCGGCTGCAGGCGTCTTCAGTCCGGCCACGGCCTCGCTGCTGGTGGCCATTGTAACCCTTTCGATGGCGCTGACGCCTCTGGCCGCGGTCCTTGCCAGGCGCCTGATGCATACGGCGGACCATGAACAGATGGAAGAAGACTTCGCCGGCGCGGGCTCGGATGTCCTGATGATCGGCTTTTCCCGTTTCGGTCAGATCGCCTCGCAGATGCTGCTTGCCGGAGGATCGGACGTGACCATCATCGACCACTCCGCAGACCGGATCCGGTCAGCATCGAAGTTCGGCTTCAAGATCTATTTCGGCGACGGCACCCGCAAGGACGTGCTGATCGCGGCCGGCATCAAGCGCGCCAAGATCGTTGCCGTGTGCACCCAGAAGCTGGAAATCACCGACAGGATCGTCGACCTGATCCAGGCGGAGTTTCCCACCGCCCGCATCTTCGCGCGAGCCTATGACCGGACCCATACGTTGTCGCTGCGGGCCCGTGGCGTGGAGTATGAAATGCGCGAAACCTTCGAATCCGGCATGGTGTTCGGCCGCAAGACGCTCGAAGCACTGGGGACAACCGAAGACCTGGCGCTGGAGATCAGCGAGGACGTGCGCCGCCGCGACGAGGAGCGGCTGGCGCTGCAGGCGGTGGAAGGCATTCTCGCCGGCAGGGAAAAATTGCTCACCCGCCCGGTTACTCCGGAACCGCTGATCAAACCGAAACGCGAATCCGAACGACTGGACAAACCTCTCGAAGCCGATATCTCCTTATCGGATCCCGCATGATTGCAGCAAGAAAGACAAATCCATGATGACGCCGTTTCACCTCGCCTTTCCCATTCGCAACATTGAAGAGACACGTCATTTCTATGGCGACGTGCTGGGCTGTCCGATGGGACGGTTCACCGACAGCTGGATCGATTTCGATCTGTTCGGGCACCAGATGTCCGGCCATGTTCGCCCGGATGCGGGCACCGGCGCCGCGCCGGGGGTGGTGGACGGCCATTCGGTTCCGATCCCGCATTTCGGCGCCGTACTTCAGATGGACGACTGGAAAGGACTTGCCGCGCGGCTCGAAGCCGCGGACGGCATTGACTGGATCATGAAACCGACGCTGCGATTTGAAGGCCAGCCCGGCGAACAGGCAACCCTTTTCATCCGCGATCCATCCGGCAATGCGCTTGAGTTCAAGGGATTTGCCGATCTGGGGCAGGTTTTCGCCGCTTGAGCGCGCGATCGCCTCAGGCACCCGGCGCGGCCGCAGCGACCCGACCCCGCGGCGAACCCGGGGTCTTCGTCACCGGCTCGACCATGCGGCACGTGGTGACCATGACCGCGACCGGCTCGATCGGCCTGGTGGCGGTGTTCATCGTCGATGCGCTCAACCTGTTCTACATCTCGCTCCTGGGACAGCAGGAGCTTGCCGCGGCCATCGGCTATGCGGGCACGCTGTTGTTCTTCAGCACCTCGATCGCCATCGGCCTGTCGATCGCGGCCACCGCGCTTACGGCACGCGCGCTCGGCCGCGGCGAGCGCGGCGAGGCGCGCGAGATCGCCGGCGCGTCGATCGCCTACATGTTGATCCTGATGACCGCGACGGTGGCGCTGGTCTATCCGTTCCTGGCCGAACTGGTGCAGATGATGGGTGCCAGAGGCCGGACCGCGGAACTCGCCACGGAATTCATGCAGATCGTGCTGCCCTCCCTGCCCGTGCTCGGCATGGGCATGTGCCTGTCAGCCCTGCTCCGCGCCGTCGGGGACGCCAGGCGGGCGATGTATGTCACGCTCGGCGCGGGCGCGCTGACCGCGGCGCTCGATCCCCTCTTCATCTTCGGCTTCGACCTTGGCATCCATGGCGCGGCGATTGCCACGGTGATCTCGCGGTTTGCGCTGGTGGGCATCGGCCTGTACGGGCTCATCCGGGTGCACAATCTGGTCGCCCTGCCGTCAAGGGCGGTGATCGCGCGGGAATTCCGGCCGTTTCTCGCCATCGGCCTGACGGCGCTGATGACCCAGATCGCCACGCCCGTGGGCAACACCTTCGTGACAACGACCATGGCACAGCATGGCGACGCCGCCGTGGCCGGCTGGGCCGTGGTCGGCCGTCTGATCCCGGTCGCGTTCGGAGCGCTGTTTGCTTTGTCGGGCGCGATCGGCCCGATTCTGGGCCAGAACTACGGCGCCAAGCGCTATGACCGATTGATGTCGACGATGCGCGACGCCCTGATTTTCATCATGATCTATACGCTTGTTGCATGGGCCATCCTGGCCCTGTTCCGCAACCAGATCGCCGATCTGTTTGGCGCCACGGACGACGCACGCGCGGTGATCGTGTTCTTCTGCCTGTTCGTTGCGGGAAGCTTCATTTTCAACGGCATGCTGTTCGTGGCCAATGCGGCCTTCAACAATCTGGGCTATGCGCTTCATTCCACCGCATTCAACTGGGGCCGTTCGACGCTCGGAGTGATACCCTTCGTCTGGTTCGGGGCGCACTGGTATGGAGCGCCGGGCGCGCTCGCGGGCTATGGCCTTGGCGCGGTGGTGTTCGGCCTTGCCGCCGTCATTGTCAGCTTCCGGGTGATTTCGAAGATCGAGGACAGGGATGGCGGCGCGGCGGGTGAAACTGTTGTTCAAATCCCGCCAGCGGGGAATTCAGCCTTCACCAGCGGCAAGGCTTCGGCGCTTTAGAGCAGTGAAATGATGCATGTACGGCGCGACATGCATCAGGACAGGTCGTGGAAGGCAAAGGCGGCATCGAGGTCGCGCTTGAGCTGTTCGGCCACACCCTTCGAATCGTTGAGGATCTCCTTGGCCTTGAGGAAATCCAGGACCCGGAAGTGATGCACATCCGGCCTGAGAAGAATATGCGGCGGATAGGCCTGCCGTTTCATCTCGATGATCGACTGCATCATCAGCTGGTTGGCGCCGAACATCATGTCGATGCTTGACGGCGCCTGTCCCGGCGTTCCCGACGGCAGGCCGACGACGTCCACGCCTATGATGATGTCGGCCATTCCGCTCAACTTGTCGAACGGCACCGGATTGAAAATGCCGCCGTCGACCATGATCCGGTCGCCGATCGTGACGGGGCGGAACACCGCCGGGATCGCGGCCGAAGCGGCAATCGCAGGCCGCAATTCGCCAGTCTCGCACACCACTTCGCAATGGCCGAAATAATCGGTGACCAGGATCTTGGTCGGGACTTTCAGGTCCTCGAAATTGCGGGCGACACCAGTGGGCAGAAACTCCTCAAGAATACGCTCGACATTGAACTGGCCAAGCCGAAGCCCGTTTTCCATGGCGTCCTTGACGCCGAGCGGGCGGGCCGCCTTCCAGATCCTGCCGAATGCGTTCGATCGTGTTCCGATCGTCTGCATGGTGTGGTCGCGGATTTCCCTGCCCGTGAGACCCGAGGCCATGGCTGCGCCCATGATGGCGCCAATCGACGACCCGGAGATCGCAACCGGCCGGATGCCCATCGCGTCCAGCGTCTCGATGATATGGATATGGGCGACACCGCGCGCGCCGCCACCGCCGAAAGCCACGGCAACGGTGGGACCGGATGGTTTGACCGGAAGGTCCGTAACGGTGGTGTCGATCTTACCCATTGTCCAGACTGCTTTCAGTGGTGTCTTCGGCCATCGGCCGCGCGAGCGACTTGCCTGCATCATAGCGGAAAAACCGCATGACGGTGTCACCGAAAGCGCGGGTTTCCAAAAGTCCGAACTCCGGCCCTGGCTCTGGCTGGGCTGCGGCTTCTTCCTCGAGGACGATCACCGCACCCGGCGCAATCCATCCGCCCCTGGCGGCGGAGGCGAGCGCCTTTTCGCCCAATCCCTTGCCATAGGGCGGGTCGGCGAAGACCAGATCGAACTGCCCCATCGTGCCGGATGGCCCCAGCTTGCTGGCGTCACGGCGAAACAAGCGCGAACGGCCCTGCAAGCCGAAGCTTTCGATGTTTTTCTGGATGATCCCGCGGCCTTCCACGCCGTTCTCGACAAACAGCGCGCTGCGGCAGCCGCGCGACAGCGCCTCGAGCCCGAGCGCCCCGGTGCCCGCGAACAGATCGAGCGCGCGCGTTTGATCGAGCGCTTCAGGGTAGCCGTGGCTCAGGATGTTGAACAGGCTTTCGCGGCTCCGGTCCGTGGTGGGCCGGATCGCCTGTGTTTTCGGCGCGGCAAGGCTCCTGCCGCGAAATTCACCGCCGACGATCCGCACCTGGTCCGCGTCCCCTTCCGGAATCCGGCTTGCCGCCACGGTTTTCACCGGCGGGTTTTGCAGATGGCTTTCCTGCCGGCTTGCCGTAACTCTTGCCCGGCCCCTTTGCAGGACCATCGAACGACTTGCCGCCGCGATTTTCACCCGTGGGCTTTCCCGCCGGCTTGCCGTAACTCTTGCCCGGCCCCTTCGCAGGACCATCGAATGACTTGCCGCCGCCCGGTTTGCCCGCGGCCTTGAAGCCCGGCTTGCCGCCCGGTGTCTTGAAATCCCGGGCAGGCCTGCCGTCCTCAGCCTCACCGGCGGGCCGCGGCTTGGCGCGGTCCTTGGGAAAGCTGCCGCGGCGCGTGTCGGCGCGCTGGTCCGCCCGAGCGGGCTTGCGCTCGGACTTGTCACCGCCGCGTTCAGCCTCGGCCTTCTTCGCGTCCGCGACCGGACGCGCTCCGGGCGCCATCCAGACATTGGTGGCGCGGCTGCGCTGGACAAAGCTGCGCTTTGCAGGCCTCTCCCCCGGCTCCTCATTGCGTCCGCCACCGGGCTTGTCCGGTCTTGGTGCGCCGAAGGGTTTGCGATCGCCTCTGTCGCGGTCGGGCCTTTCGCGGTCAGGTGCGCGATCCCTGTCGCGGCCGAAAGTCTTGCCGTCACGCGATGGGCCATCACGCGATGGGCCATCCCGCGATGGGCCGTCTCGCGACGGCCGCCCGGGCTTGGTGTCCATCCGGGCGCGGGCGCGCTCGGTCTTCTCCGAGCTGGAAATCCATTCGCGCTGCGCCGGTTTGACCGCAGTCTTGGGCTTGGCGTCCGTTTTCGGCGCAGGGAGATGCTCGCTCAAGGGTGCATCGAAATTGGCGCCCGATTCCTCGATCATGCGTTCGCCCAGTTGTTCGCGCAGGATCCGGCTCTTGATCTCCACAACCTCGCCCTCGCGGATATCGCCGAGCTGGAATGGTCCGAACGAGATGCGGATCAGGCGATTGACGTCGAGTCCGAGCGCGCCGAGCACATTCTTGATCTCGCGGTTCTTGCCTTCGCGCAGACCCATGGTGATCCAGACATTGTGGCCCTGCTTGCGGTCGAGCGTCGCCTCGATGGCGCCATAGAGCACGCCCTCGACCGCGATGCCGTCCTTGAGTTCATCAAGCCTGGCCTGATCGATGTCGCCATAGGCGCGGACCCGGTAGCGCCGGAGCCAGCCGGTCTGGGGCAATTCCAGCGTGCGGGCCAGACCGCCATCATTGGTGAGAAGCAGCAGGCCCTCGGTGTTGATGTCGAGGCGTCCAACGGTCAGCACGCGGGGCAGATGCTTGGGCAGCTTGTCGAAGACCGTATCCCTTCCTTCGGGATCCTTGTTGGTCGTCACCAGTCCGGCGGGCTTGTGATAGACCCACAGCCGGGTGCGTTCGATGCCGCCGATTTCCTCGCCATCGACTTCGATCCGGTCCGACAGCGAGACCACGACGGCCGGCGTGTCGAGGATCTTGCCATTGACCTTGATCCGGCCCTCCGCGATCATCCGTTCGACGTCGCGGCGCGAGGCGACGCCTACACGCGCCAGGATCTTGGCGATCCGTCCGCTGTCGGAGGCCGCCTCAGCCGTTGCCGGCACGTCCTTTGCGGAGTGCGGTTTGGCGCGTTTGGGCTTGTCTTGTTCTGTCATTTGCTATTTGCCTGCCTTCACAGCGTAAGCTGCGTTGTCCTTGACGCGCCATGGCCGCTCGATACGTTCGGTTTGCGCAGAGGCCTTGCTTCAGACCTTTTCAGGTCTGACGGGGTGTGCGGTTAAATGGCTGTCTATCAGGTTGGACGAGCCGGGTTAAGAGGTTTCATCGGTGGTCAGCATCAGTCCGGACTTTTCATGATCAGCAAGGGCTATATGGATCTTGCCCTTGAGGAAGCCCGGGCCGCTGCCGCACGCGGCGAGGTGCCGGTCGGCGCGGTGATTGTGCGCGACGGTGTCGTGCTCGCACGCGCGGGCAACCGGACCCGGGAACTCAATGATGTGACCGCCCACGCCGAAATCCTCGCCATCCGTCAGGCAGCCCAGGATCTGGGAAGCGAGCGGCTGACGGACGCCGATCTCTATGTCACGCTGGAACCCTGCACCATGTGCGCCGCGGCGATCGCCTTTGCCCGGCTGCGAAGGCTCTATTTCGGCGCTGACGACGAGAAAGGCGGGGCGGTGACCAGCGGCGTCCAGTTCTTCAACCAGCCCACCTGCCACCACATCCCCGAGATCTACCCCGGCATGGCCTCCAGCGACGCCATGCGGCTGCTCAAGGATTTTTTCAGAGACAGGCGCTAATCAGTCTCGGCAGCCTACCAGGGCCACCAGCTGCGCTTTCCGGTCCCTGCCTTCTTGGCCTCTGAGATACGGCGGCGTTCCTTGACCTTTTCAGGCTCGCCAAGGTCGCCGACCGGGGCAGTTTCCGCTGGCTGGCGATAGGTCAGGGGCGGATCGGACAGGAAGCGGCGCCGATCCGAATAGGCACCTTGCTGGATCTTTCGGCTCTCCTGATAGGCCTTGCGCTGTTCGGCAGTGTTGAGGACGTCATGAGGTGTGGGTGGGCCGTCACCCGCCCTGCCAGAGACCTGAGGGGTTGCACCGCTCGAGGACGCCACGCGCCTGGCCAAAGGCGACCTGATGCTGTTGGGATTGGAGTCAGCCTCGGCGATCAGCCGCTTGCGGGTTTCCTCAGGCGATTCCACCCAGGCAGGGTTGCCTTCGACGACATTTTGCTGCGGAGCAGGAAGGCTCGCGGTATTGGCGGGCTGCACAATTGCCGGGCGGGGCTTGTATTCAATGGCTTCCGCCTTGTTGGTGCCGCCGAGCGAGGCAATATTGCCGAGATCGTCGATCAATTGCTCGGTCGACGACTTGTCAGTGCCGTAGGTCGGGCCAAGGCAGCCTGACAGTGTCAGGCTTGCGGCAATGAGTGCGCCAATGGTCACGCCGGCGCGATACTTTGTCTTCATTGTCATGCACTGGGTCCCGTTTCAGACAGTCACTGTGAATTCGGCTGCTTGTCGCCGGACAATCCGGCCTTTTTCAGGCAGGGTTTTATCGGATAGCCGCCGTGAGAGCAATTGACCCGGCAAAATTCGCTCTGCAGCATTTGCTGACCCCGCCCGGCCGCGGATGATCCGGGCCGGGCAAGCCATGGATCAAAGGCGGCCAAGCGCCTTGAGTTCATGCAGGGCGGCCGCGTCGCGGGCGGAAACGTCGGGGAACGCCGGATCTGAGCCGACATCGCCCGTGATCCGCCAGGAGCGGGCGCATTTCGTCCCCTCGGCGAGAGCCGGAACGACGGCGACGGCGCTGACATCGTCGAGGCGGAATGCATCCTCGGGTCCCGCCGTTGTCTCCACCCGCAGGCCGGAGGTGATGCAGATTTCGGCAAAGTCGCTGTCGCCGACCGCCTCGGCCAGCGCTGGGTCGGTGATGTGGACGATGGGCGCGGCTTCCAGCGACGAGCCGATGCGCTTGTCGCGCCGCTCGATCTCAAGCGCGCCCGAGACCACACGCCGCACGGTGCGGATCTTCTTCCACTTCGCCGCCAGCGCCTCGTCACGCCAGCCTGCGGGCACCTCGGGGAACTGCTCGAGATGAACCGATTCGGCATCCGGCTTGTGGGAGAGCCAGGCCTCTTCCATGGTGAAGGGAAGCATCGGCGCAAGCCAGGTCACCAGGCAGTCGAAGATCTTCCGGATCACCTGCAGCGACGCGCGGCGGCGCAGGCTCGACGGCGCGTCGCAATAGAGCGCGTCCTTGCGGATGTCGAAATAGAACGCCGAAAGCTCGATGTTGGAGAAATCGGTGAGCGCGCGGGCAATCCGCTTGAAGTCGAAATTGTCGTAGCCGGTGCGGACCAGCTGGTCGAGTTCCGACAGCCGGTGCAGCATCAGCCGCTCGAGTTCGGGCATGTCCGATGGTGCAATGGCGTCGCCCGCATCATGAGCCAGTGTGCCCAGCATCCAGCGGATGGTGTTGCGAAGCTTGCGGTAGGCGTCGATGTTGGTCTTGATCACCGTCTTGCCGAGGCGCTGGTCTTCCCAATAGTCCGTGTTCATCACCCACAGCCTCAGGATATCGGCGCCGGATTCCTTCATCACGTCCTGCGGGAACACCTGGTTGTTCAGCGACTTCGACATCTTGCGGCCGTTCTCGGCCATGGTGAAGCCATGGGTGATGACGGCGTCATAGGGCGCGCGGCCGCGGGTGGCGCAGCTTTCCAAGAGCGAGGAATGGAACCAGCCGCGATGCTGGTCGGAGCCTTCGAGATAGACGTCGGCCGGCCATTTGAGATCGGGCCGGTCCTCGAGCGTGAAGACATGGGTGCAGCCCGAATCGAACCAGACATCGAGAATGTCGGTGACCTGGACCCATTTCGGATCGCTCGCGAGATCGCCCAGGAAACGGGCGCGCGCACCTTCGGCGAACCAGGCATCGGCGCCTTCGGACTCGAAAGCCTCGAGAATGCGAGCGTTGACCGCCTCGTCCAAGAGCACGTTGCCGTCGACGTCCGCAAAGACGCAGATCGGCACGCCCCAGGCGCGCTGGCGCGAGAGCACCCAGTCGGGCCGGTCCTCGATCATGCCGCGCAAACGGTTCTGGCCACCTGACGGCACAAATCTTGTGTCGTCGATGGCCGAGAGCGCGCGCGAGCGCAGCGTCGTGCCGTCGCCGAAATCCTTGTCCATGTGGACAAACCATTGCGGCGTGTTGCGGAAGATGATCGGCTTCTTCGAGCGCCAGGAATGCGGGTAGTCATGCTTGAGCCGGCCGCGGGCAAACAGGTTTCCAGCCTCGATCAGCGCGGTGATCACGGCCTGGTTGGCGTCACCCTTCTTGCCCTTGTCATCGATGACGCGCGCCGCGCCCCCTTCGCGATCGGGGCCGAGACCGGGAACGTCCCTGGTGTAGAAGCCGGCGTCGTCGACGGTGAACGGGATATCGGTCGGAATGCCGCGGGCGCGCAATGCGGGCGCCGCATCCATCCAGGCCTCGAAGTCCTCGCGACCATGACCGGGAGCGGTGTGGACAAAGCCGGTGCCGGCGTCGTCGGTGACATGATCGCCGGCGATCACCGGGACGGGGAAATCATAGCCGCCGCCGAGGCCCTTGAGGGGGTGAGCGCAGATCATGCCTGCAAGGTCGCTCGGTTTCACATCTGAAAGCCGCTTGAATTCGAGCTTGGCCTTGGCGAAGCAGTCCTCGGCGAGGACATCAGCGAAGATCAGCTTTTCGCCGGGCTGCGGGCCGAAGTCGTTTTCGGCCGCCGTGACCTCATAGAGTCCATAGCCGATACGCGTCGAGAACGAGATCGCGCGGTTGCCGGGGATGGTCCAGGGCGTAGTGGTCCAGATGACGACGGAGGCATCAGACAGATCGCCCGAACCACCAGTTACCGGAAACTTCACCCAGATCGTATCGCTCTCGTAGGGCTGGTACTCGACCTCGGCCTCGGCAAGCGCGGTGCGCTCGACCACCGACCACATGATGGGCTTGGAGCCGCGGTAGAGCTGGCCGGACCTGGCGATCTTCAGGAGTTCGCCGGCGATCCGCGCCTCGGCGTGGAAATCCATGGTCTTGTAGGGCTTGTCGAAATCGCCCTCGATGCCGAGCCGCTTGAACTCGTCCGACTGGACCGAGACCCAGTGCTCGGCATAGGCGCGGCATTCCTTGCGGAATTCGAGCATCGCCGCCGGTTCCTTGAGATTGGGCTTTTCCTTGCCCTTGGAGCGGTAGTTCTCCTCCTCGATCTTCCATTCGATCGGCAGGCCGTGGCAGTCCCAGCCCGGCACGTAATTGCTGTCAAAGCCGCGCATCTGGAACGAGCGGGTGATCACGTCCTTGAGGATCTTGTTGAGCGCGTGGCCGATATGGATGTTGCCATTGGCGTAGGGCGGGCCGTCATGCAGCACGTATTTCGGCCGTCCGGCGGCGGAGGCGCGCAGCCTGTCGTAAAGCCGCATCTCCTGCCAGCGCGTCACCAGCTCCGGCTCCTTCTGCGGCAGCCCGCCGCGCATCGGGAAATCGGTCTCGGGCAGATAGAGCGTCTTGGAATAGTCGATCGTGTCGGTGGTGTCGGTCATTGTCTCACCAGTGTCCTGGCCGCAAGCGGCGGCAAATCAAGTAATATCGTAAGAAGTCGCGCCAGAAGCGGTCGGCACGACGGATGCCCCGGACCCTCGCGCTGCTTCAAGCTGCGGCAAAGGCCGGGCCAATAATTCGGGATATGGATATCAACCGGAATTGGGCCATGGCGGCTGTTGTTTAGGTGCTTTTGCGTGGGAAAGAAAGAGGTATGACGCAATATTGTGACCGCGAGCGCCCGCGGCCAAGTGCACTCGGCAGCACGGCGCGGGAAGAGCGCGTGTCTTCAATCGGCGGCTAGCCAGCGAGCACCATCTGCCGGTGGTCGGCTGCGGGCTCGTCAGGCTGTTCCCGGCCTGGGGCACCTGAATGAGCAATGACCCGGTTGCGGCCGGCGTGCTTGGCCGCGTAGAGACCGCAATCCGCCTCCGCCAACCAGGTGTCGAGCGTGCGCGCCGGATCATTCATCACGGCATAGCCGCAGGACACGGTCAGCCTGAAACGCCTGACGCCGCTGACGATTTCCAGCGCGTCGACCGCTTTGCGAACATCGTCCAGCACGACCATCGCGGACGCTTGATCGCAGCCGGGGAGACAGATGCCAAATTCCTCCCCGCCCAGCCGGCCGAACACCGCATCGTCGGGAAGCAGCCGTTGAACAAGATCGGCGAACTGCACAAGTGCGTCGTCACCACCGGCGTGACCGAAAGTGTCGTTGATGTGCTTGAAGTGATCGAGATCGAGAATTGCGACGGTGGCGGGAGGCGTTCGCGACAGGAGGCCTGCCTGCTGGATGAACAGGCGGCGGTTGGCAATCCCGGTGAGCGCGTCCTGCTCGGCCAGTTGCCGCTGCGTGTCGCTGGCGCGCTCCAGCTTCAGCACAACGGCAATCAGGAAACTCGCCATGTTGAAAAGCACCAGCAAAACGCTGGAATAGCCGAACCACTCCGATACAGGAACCCGGTCGACGAAAGTGATCGGATAGGCGATCGCTGCCGGCACGATGGCGGCATTGGCAAGGGAATAGGCAGTGAAGACCAACACGGCCAGCGAGCGAGACGGCAGTTTTTCGCCGCTTGTGCCACGCCACAAGACTTTTGCCGTCAGCGCAAGATTGATGGAGGAGCCGGCATAGATGACGGCGACACGCACGGGCATGGGATCGTCCAGCAGTCGGGCGAGCATCAGCGCGAGACCGGTGATACCGGCCGCAACAAAGGCCTCGGAAAGACGGTAGCGGTGACCGTGAAAATCCTTGAAACCCAGGCGGATCATGCCGGTCGAGGCGACATAGAGCATGCCGCCGATATATTCCATGATGTTGTAGGGCAGCAGTTCGGGCGAACTCATGAACAATCCGCCCAGCACAATGAACCATCCGGCCAGAAACCAGAACAGGACATCCTTCTGCGACGGGCTGCGCCACCAGGCGATCGTTGTCACGAGCACAATCGATAGATTGAGCACGGCAGAGTAGATAAAGATCGTCTTCAGGTCCAACATGGCGCACCGGCTCGATCAGCCAGCGAACTCCGTGCCCGGTCAGGTCACGAGTGAGTCACCGGCGTCTTGTCTCAGAACGCGCAATCTATAATTGATTTCATGAAGACGGCCTTAAGACGCAGGCAAGAGCGGTCTGGCGCTCAGGGCCGGAGACGCTGATAGACAAGCCGGCGCATCAGCGCCGTCATGGACTTGGGCATAACCCTGCCGGCAATCGCGACAAGACGGTTGCCGCGCCCCGGTATCGAATGTTTCCGGCCGGCCAGCGCATCCCCCATGATCAGGCCTGCCGCCAGATCGGGATCCATGCGCTTGCCCGCATCGGCGCCCTCGGGAGAATGCATTTCAGCATGATCGGTGCGCAGGGGGCCGGGAAAGGCCACGGTGATCGTCACGCCGCAGGATCTCGCGACCTTCCGCAGGCTCCTGGCATAGACCGCCAGCGCGTCCTTGGACGCGGCATAGGAGGCAGCGCCCGGATAGCCGGTGAAATGCGACAGGGACGAGACAAACACCATCATGGCGCCCGGGTTGAGCGCGCCCGCCTCAAGCAGGCGGGCAGCGATCACCATCGGGGCTTCGGTGTTGACGCGCAGCACATCGATATGGGTCTGCGCCGAGATGGCCTCGAACCGCCCGGTCGCGCTGATGCCGGCGTTCAGGATCACCGCATCATAAGGACCTGCGGCAATCAGTTCCGGCAGCGTGCGGTCAAGCTCGCTCCGGCTCGCCAGATCGCATTGCAGAAAGTCAGCGTGCGGTTCCGCCGGCCGGGGCTGATGCCGGTCGAGGATGACGATGTCGAACCCGCCGGGAGCCAGCCGGCGCGCAAACGCGGCTCCAAGCCCGGCGCTGCCGCCGGTGACCAGCGCACGTTTCACAGTCCCGCTCACAGCCGCCGGCCCAGATATGCGCCGCCGCCGAGATAGCGCGCCCAGGACAGGGTTGCGGGCGACCGGCGCGAGGCGATGGCCGAAGCCATCATTGCCGCCACATCATTGGCCTCCAGGAACAGCGGCCGCATCCGGCCCGGATCAAATCCCGCCTTGTCGTGGATATCGGTCTTGGCAGGCCCGGGATGCAGCACCTGCACCGCGACCCTTCCGCTCCACTCGGCGCGCAACGCCCGGGCGAGCCCGTGCAGCCCTGCCTTGGAGGCGGCATAGGCCGGGATCGTCGCCGAGCCCGAATGCACCACCGAGCCGATCAGTGTCAGCGTTCCCCGGGACTTTTCAAGGAGCGGAAACAGGGCCTGCGCCTGCAGGATCGCAGCCAGCAGATTGACATCAAGCGTCTGCCTGATCGCCTCGGTGCTGTCGAAGCCCCCGCCAGGCGCAACGCCGATACCGGCATTGAGCACGGCATTGTCGAGGCTGTCCCATCCGAAATCGCGAATTCCGCGAACAAGCGCCAAGGTCGAGATCTCAGGGTCGGTCTGGTCGGCAACGATGTAGCCGGCGCCGCGCGGCAAGGCGTCCGCAACTTCGGCTTCGGATCTGCGGCCCGAAAGCAGAATCTTGTGGTGGCGGGCGAGCTTTTTTGCGAGCGCCAGACCAAGGCCGGCACTGCCGCCGGTAATGAGAATGCGGCGCGACCCGGCGCCGATCATCCTGTCGATCCGGAGGTCATGTCAAATGTCATGGCGGCGTCGAGCGGTGACAGCGGCTTGAGTTCGCCGAGAACGGCGCGCGCCTCGGCGTCGTCGGTCTTCATCTGCGCCACAAGCTGGTCGAGACCTTCGAACTTCTCCTCGCCGCGAAGGCGAGAGACGAAGGAGACTTGGCAGGTCTCGCCGTAAAGATGGCCGGAGAAATCAAACACGAATGTCTCCAGCAACAGGGCGGCGCCGTCATCCTCCACGGTAGGGCGGCGACCGAAGCTCGCCACGCCGTCATGGACCGATCCGTCGGCGCGGCGGAACCTGACAGCATAAATGCCCGGCATCAGCGCGGTTTCAGGCGGCAATGCCATGTTGGCAGTCGGATAGCCGAGACTGCGGCCAAGTTTCTTGCCATGCAGCACTTCGGCGCTCACCGCATAGCGGTAGCCGAGCAGGCCGTTTGCGAGACCGAGGTCGCCGCCCGCCAGCGCATCGCGAATCCGGCTCGATGAGACGACTTCGGCGTTTTCATCGGCATAGGCCTCGACCAGGGTGACGCCGAAGCCGAAGCGTTTGCCGGCATCTATCAGAAAATCCGGATTGCCCTGGCGGCCCTTGCCGAAATGAAAATCATAGCCGGTGACGACGTGGCTCACGCCAAGGCGGCAGACAAGGATGTCGGTGACGAAGTTTTCCGCCGAGCGGGAGGCGAAGTCCCGGTCGAACCCCTGCTCGACGACGGCATCGAAACCCATCAGGTCCAGAATTCGGGCCTTGAGCGGCGCCGGCGTCAATCGGTAGACCGGCTCATCGGGCCGGAAAACAGTCCGCGGATGCGGCTCGAAGGTCAGCACATTGGTGGCGAGCGAAAGACGGCGAGAACGGTCGACCGCCTGAGACAGCACCTCCTGGTGGCCTCGATGGACGCCATCGAAATTGCCGATCGCGACGACGCCGCCCTTCAGGCTGTCCGGAAACTCCTCGAAATCTTGAACGCGTTGCGCCATTGAATTCCTCACCTCGCGCCGCTCAGGCCAGCCATTCCATCCAATAGGCCGGGGCAACGCCTGCGGCCTCCAGGAAGCTGTGCAGGCGGGCCAGATCGGTCGCGCGGCCATCGGCATATTCGCGGGCATGAATGCCGCGGGCGATGAACAGGGCCGGGATGCCGTTGTCGAGCGCGCCGCGAATATCGGTCGCCACGCCGTCGCCAATGGCCAGGGTGCGCCGAGCATCGACGTGGCCCCTGATCGCCCGCGCACGCGCCATTGCTTCCTGATAGATCGGCGCATGCGGCTTGCCCGCAATCCGGGTTTGACCGCCAAGCTCGACATAAATATCAGCCAGCGCCCCGGCGCAGGGCACCAGGCGGTCGCCGCGCTCGACCTCGCGGTCCGGGTTGGCGCAGATGAACGGCAAATTGCGGGCCTGAAAGCCTGCAAGCATGTCCCGGTAGTCTTCGGCAGCCTCGTTCTCATCATCCAGCAAGCCGGAGCAGAGCACGGCGTCAGCGGCCTCCGGCCCGACGAGATCGATATCCAGCCCCTCGACAAGCGCCCTGTCGCGCTCGGGCCCAAGGAAATAAATGGCGCGCGGCGCATCCTGAACCAGCCGCCGGGTCACGTCGCCGGACGTGACGATGTCGTCCCAACAGTCCGGATCAACGCCGATGGTGTCGAACTGGCGGATCACGCCCTCTGCCGGACGGGGCGAATTGGTGATCAGGATAACGGTCTGACCGCGCGCCCGGGCAGCCTTCAGGGCTTCGACGGATAAAAGGAACGGGTTGACGCCGTTGTGGATGACGCCCCATACATCGCATAACAAGACGTCGGCGCGATCAGTGAGTTGATCAAGATCGGTAATCTTGGCTGGCATTGGCGCTGGCATGGACGGGCGGTTCCTTTCGGCACAACGATGTCGCCCAGCTTGCGGCCGAATACAAGACCCAAGCGATATTTAGCGATCCGGGCGACAAACGCCGGACCTGATAAAGTCCGATGTCTTGACTCTTCGAGGCTTCATCCCTATCTCGGCTCCGTTAGCACTCGACAGAAGTGAGTGCTAACGTTATCGCAGTGAAGCCCGACCGGGGCTCTCAGCCGCTTCTGTCATTCGATCAAGGAATTTAGACAATGGCAAAAACCAAGTTCCGTCCGCTCCACGACCGCGTTGTTGTTCGTCGTGTTGAGTCCGAAGAAAAAACAAAAGGCGGGATCATCATTCCGGATACCGCCAAGGAAAAGCCGCAGGAAGGCGAAATCATCGCCATCGGCTCCGGCATCCGTGACGACGCTGGCAAGCTCCAGCCGCTCGATGTCAAGGCCGGCGACCGCGTGCTGTTCGGCAAGTGGTCCGGCACCGAAATCAAGATTGATGGCGAAGACCTTCTGATCATGAAGGAAAGCGACATCATGGGCATCCTCGGCTGAGCCGAACCTGCCCAATCTATCCAATCTGCCTCAACACGATGGGCCCCAGGCCCGGGAGTTAAGTTAAATGGCTGCTAAAGAAGTTAAATTCGGTCGTACCGCCCGCGAGAAAATGCTCCGCGGCGTCGACATT
This sequence comes from Hoeflea sp., assembly GCF_014359905.1. Taxonomy (GTDB): domain Bacteria; phylum Pseudomonadota; class Alphaproteobacteria; order Rhizobiales; family Rhizobiaceae; genus Hoeflea. Next base: position 137,003 of record NZ_JACIYP010000002.1, read on the forward strand.
CTCGCCGATGCGGTGAAGGTGACCCTCGGTCCCAAGGGCCGCAACGTCATCATCGACAAGTCCTTCGGCGCTCCGCGCATCACCAAGGACGGCGTCACCGTCGCCAAGGAAATCGAACTGGAAGACAAGTTCGAGAACATGGGCGCACAGATGGTGCGCGAAGTCGCATCCAAGACCAACGACATCGCCGGCGACGGCACCACCACGGCAACCGTGCTGGCCCAGTCGATCGTCCGCGAAGGCGGCAAGGCCGTTGCCGCCGGCATGAACCCGATGGACCTCAAGCGCGGCATCGACCTGGCCGTGACCGAAGTCATCGCCAACCTTCAGAAGAAGGCCAAGAAGATCAAGACCTCGGCAGAAGTCGAACAGGTCGGCACGATCTCGGCCAACGGCGAAGAGCAGATCGGCAAGGACATTGCCGAAGCCATGCAGAAGGTCGGCAACGAAGGTGTCATCACCGTCGAAGAAGCCAAGACCGCCGAAAGCGAACTCGAAGTCGTCGAAGGCATGCAGTTCGACCGCGGCTATCTGTCGCCCTACTTCGTCACCAACCCCGACAAGATGGTTGCCGAGCTCGACGACGTCTACATCCTTCTCCATGAGAAGAAGCTTTCGAACCTCCAGGCCATGCTGCCTGTGCTCGAAGCCGTGGTGCAGACCTCCAAGCCGCTGCTCATCATCTCGGAAGACGTTGAAGGCGAAGCCCTTGCAACGCTCGTGGTCAACAAGCTGCGTGGCGGCCTGAAGATCGCAGCCGTCAAGGCTCCCGGCTTCGGCGACCGCCGCAAGGCCATGCTCGAAGACATCGCCATCCTGACCGGCGGTCAGGTGATTTCCGAAGACATCGGCATCAAGCTCGAAAACGTGACCCTCGAAATGCTGGGCCGCGCCAAGAAGGTGTCGATCACCAAGGAAACCACCACCATCGTTGATGGCGCTGGCAAGAAGAAGGAAATCGAAGGCCGGATCACCCAGATCAAGGCCCAGATCGAGGAAACTTCTTCGGACTACGATCGTGAAAAGCTGCAGGAACGCCTCGCCAAGCTCGCTGGTGGCGTTGCCATCATCCGCGTCGGCGGTGCAACGGAAACGGAAGTCAAGGAACGCAAGGACCGCGTCGACGACGCGCTCAACGCAACCCGCGCTGCCGTTCAGGAAGGCATCGTTGCCGGCGGCGGCACCGCGCTGCTGCGCGCTTCGGTCGCCATCACCGTCAAGGGCGCCAATGCCGACCAGGAAGCCGGCATCAACATCATCCGTCGTGCGCTGCAGTCACCCTGCCGCCAGATCGCGACCAATGCCGGTGACGAAGCGTCCATCGTCGTGGGCAAGATCCTCGACCAGAAGAGCGACACCTACGGCTACAATGCCCAGACCGGTGAATATGGCGACATGATCACCATGGGTATCGTCGACCCGGTCAAGGTTGTCCGCACGGCTCTTCAGGACGCGGCCTCGATTGCCGGCCTGCTGATCACCACCGAAGCCATGATCGCCGAACTCCCTAAGAAGGATGGTGCTGGCGGCGGCGGCATGCCTGACATGGGCGGAATGGGCGGCATGGGCGGCATGATGTAACAGGCGCAAGCCCTGATACAAAAGCTCCCTCGTGGCGCGATCCCGACAGATGCTTTCCATCTGTCGGGACAAATTGCCCCACCAGACGAACATCAAGGGCGGTCGCAGGACCGCCCTTTTTGCTGTGAAAGGCTTGTTTTACAGTGGAAAACAGCAATTAACCCGGCCGGGCATTGCCAAATTTAAATTTCTGAACTTAGTAATAGATTAACCATAAACTGAAAATAAAGGACATCATTAGTCAAAAGAGCGCAGGCAGGTTATTGGTTGCGTAGCAGACCCTGTGATTGCAAGACACCGACGCGATGATGGATACTGATTGACGGAGATTTCCGGCCTTGGCATTCACCGGCTGAACCAGTTGGGCCTTACATCTCGCCGAACCGGACCGCGCATGAGGCGCCTCCGGGCACATAGGGCACATTCACATGTTCGAATTCATCACGCTCTGCCGAGGTGGACAGTGTTCAAGATTACGAAGGCGAAAGATTTAGCGGGATTTGGCACGCCGCCAAAAGGCTTTGACATGCCTGACCCCGAGCTTGTTTCGCACTATTGCCGGATCGAGAGCTGGACTGCCAATCTTGCTACGGGTGTCTTCTTCATCGGCGCCGCGGCCCGTCACCACCATGGCCTTCCCGAACAGGGCGATTTCGGATTGCTCAATCTGGTGCAGTGCTACGATGGGCAGCACCGGCAGAATGTGCTGGAACTTTTCGAGGTTGCGGCCACGAGCCCTTCGTCATTCTGTTTTACCACGACCATTATTCATGAGGACGGCAGCCACACGCTGGTCATCTGCACCGGTGAATCATCGAATTTCTCGGATGATGGCGGCGGCGCCATCAATGGCATCTTCATCTTCCCGAAATTCATGCTGAACCAGCAACAGCCGCCTCACAAGCAATAATGCCAGGCGGCAGCGCCCGTTGAATTTCAGTGCCTCGCTTTGCTTTCCGCGGTTTCACTCCAGTTTCCCCATAAAGGAGCCCGAAATCACCATGCTGAAGCCAGAGAATGTGGCGGACTATCCGCGCCCGCCGGCGATCGAAGCCTTTGAAGGCGCGATCCTGGTGCGCTTCGCCGGATCCGTGATCGCGGAGACGATGACAAGCTTCCGCATCCTCGAGACCTTTCATCCGCCGACATACTACCTGCCGATCGCCGCGTTCTCGCCCGGCGCGCTCAGGCCCGCCATGGGGCGGACAACGCTGTGCGAGTGGAAGGGCCAGGCGAGCTATTTCGATGTCGTGGCGGGCGGGCGGGTCGCCGAACGGGCGGCCTGGACCTACCGCGCGCCTTCGCCGACCTATGCCGCGATCAAGGATCACATCGCCCTGTATGCCGAGCCGATGGACGAGATCCTGGTGGCTGGCGAGCGTGTCATCCCGCAGCCGGGAAATTTCTACGGCGGCTGGATGACCGCCAATATTTCCGGTCCGGTGAAAGGCGCGCCCGGCACCACCCACTGGTGACTATTGTGAACAATATGTTCATTATTGTTCAGCTTTTATAATAAGAAGAATACATGTAGGTGTCCGCCAAGATTCAAACAGGAGACGCCCCATGTCCAACAACCTTCAGCTTCTCGTCGGCCGCGTGCTGCTGAGCATCATCTTCATCGTGTCCGGCTTCAATAAACTCGGCAGCGTCGAAGGCACGGCCGGCTACATCGCCAGCATGGGCATTCCCGCACCTGGCCTCACCGTCTGGCTCGTGATCGCACTCGAGCTCCTCGGCGGCATCGCCATTCTCGTCGGCTTCTTCACCCGCTACGCAGCCTGGGCGCTGGCCGCCTTCTGTGTCGCTTCAGGCTATCTCGGACACTACCAGCCCGACGATCAGATGCAGATGATCAGCTTCATGAAGAACCTCGGCCTCGCCGGCGGCTTCCTGGTGTTGGCATCGGCTGGCGCAGGCGCCTATTCGGTGGATGCGCGCCGCGCCTGATCCTTCGATACGACAAGCATCGATCTCAAAGCCCGGTGCCGCAAGGCGCCGGGCTTCTTGCTGCGCCGGTCAGAGACCGGCCATCACGCCGCCGGCCTTCGCGCCGGACGACCAACCAGTCTGACGATGATCCAGATCGACGCGATGGCGAAGCCGAAGATCGAAGCCAGTTCAAGTGTCGGTGATCCGAAATAGCCGCTGCCGCCGGTGACCATCAACAACAGCCCGATCGTCAGGCCGCTTGTGAGGAGCACGCTGAGCATGGCCGGCGCGAACTCGCCGCGCAGGATTGCCGGGTCCGGGTTGGCGGCGGCGAGGCGGGTCAGAATGGCGAGCAGAAGCAGTGACGACAGAAACACTGCCGATCCAAGTGTGAATTGCATGATGAACCCCACATCCAAAGTGCCCGGCGGCCCCTGCGCTTTCGATCAATCCGCGCTTGATCAAACGCCTGGTGCTGCGGGACGGTTGAACCGGGGGAGAGGCGGCTTCTTGGTTGGCGGAGCCATTCGGGGATCCGCAGCGCCAGCGACTTGGCCGGAGGGATGCGAAGGACGCGTGCAGGCCGGGTCTTTCCCGGATCAGGCGACTTTGCCTCAACGCCGAAAAAATTCAAGCAGGTCCCCCATGCGCCCGACAAATATAATTTGGATTTTTTGCACCGTCCGGTGATCCGATCAGGGAAGCGCCGCGTAAATTTCTGCATAGGCCGCAGACGATGTTCCCCCCCGATCTGACATTCTGCGGCTTATCTGGTTGTCGGGGTTCCCGATCCCCCGTCGCCATGGCCGTCTCTTCGTGAGACGGCCTTTTTTTTGGGGTATCGCCGGGGAAATTCAGAGCGCGGACCGGACCGCCGCGATGAGGGCGCCAACGCGGGGGTCCGCGTCATGCGACGGCTTGCGGGCGCGCACCAGGCAGGCTTCTGATTTGAGGATCACACCGTCGGACAGGATCCGCAGATGATTGGCCGAAAGGGTCGAGCCTGTCGAGGTGATGTCGACAATGATGTCGGCGGCGCCCGATGCCGGCGCGCCCTCGGTGGCGCCCAGGCTCTCGACAATCCGGTAAAGCTGGATGCCATGGCGGGTGGAGAAGAAGCTTTGCGTCAGACGCCAGTATTTGGTGGCGATCGCCAGCCGGCGGCCGTGGCGGGCGCGGAAATCGGCGGCCACGTCGCCCAGATCGGCCATGCTGTCGACATCCTTCCAGATGTCGGGCACGGCCACCACCACGTCGGCATGGCCGAAGCCAAGCCGCGCGGCAATTTCGACGCGCTCGTCGGCGCGCGGCAGGCTCTCGCGCACCAGATCCTCGCCGGTGACGCCGAAATCGACGGCACCCGCGCCCAGTTCCCGGGCGATTTCCGAGGCTGACAGGAACGCCACCTCGACGCCGTCGATGCCCTCGATGCGGCCGCGGTAGCTGCGGTCATTGCCGATCGCCGACACGCCGAGTCCGGCGCGCTCAAACACCGCGACGGCGTCCTCCTTCATCCGGCCCTTGGACGGAAGCGCAATGGTCAATGTCATCGGCCTGCCCTCACGGTTTCGATCCGGTCGAGCCACAGCGAAAAGCCCACGGCGGGGATCGGGTCTTGCGCGCCGAGCAGCGCCATCAGCCGGTCGAAACGGCCGCCGCCCGCAAGCACCAGACCCGCCTCGCCTGCCGCGACCTCGAACACGAGCCCGGTGTAATAATCAAGCGGACGGCCGAACGCCGCGCGCCAGTGCATCTGCGCCAGATCCTCGCCGCGCTCGGACAGGGCGGAAAGGCGAGCCTCGAAACTCGATTGCGCGGCGGCGATATCAAGCCCCGCGTCGCGGGCAAAATCCGCCAGCGCGCCGGCGGCGCGGTCGAGGGCCACATCCAGCGTCAGGAACGCCTTCAGCGCCTCCAGCGACCTGGCCGACAGCCGGGTGGAGGCGAGCGCCTGCTTGTCCATCAGCCGGGCGGTGATCTCGGCGGGCGAGCGGCTGGCGTGGGTCGAATAGCCTGTGGCCTCCATGACGCTTTCGATATGCGCCTCGAGGCCTCGCGCGTCGCCGCTGGCGAGATATTCCGCAACCGCGCCATCGGGTGCCGCCGCTTCTTCGGGGCTTGCCAGCCGCGCGATCATGGCGCTCAGCGCCTGCTCGTTGCCGAAGGCGTGGATCAGCCGCTTCTGCCATCCGGCGGGAAGGCCAAGGCCGGCGACGACAGCCTCGAACACCGACTGATCGCCGAGTGTGATCGTGAGCGCGCGACCCGGCACGAACTGCGCCACCAGCGCTCGCGCATCGGAGACCGCCCTTGCATCGGCGCGCGCCTCGTCAGGCTCGCCCAGATCCTCGATGCCAGCCTGGAAAAACTCGTTGGCGCCATCGCGGCGCTGGCGGAACACCTGGCCGAGATAGGAGTAGCGCCGCGGCGTGGCCACGCCTTCGGCAATATGGGCGCGGCAGACCGGAATGGTGAATTCGGGCCTGAGGCAGAGGCTCTCGCCGGTCTCGGATTCAGTGAGGAAAATGCGCCGCCGCAGATCCTCGCCGGCCATGTCGAGGAACGGCTCGGCCGGCTGGATCACCGGGATGTCGACGCGGGTCGCTTGAAGCGATTCAAGCGCGCTTGCGAGATCCGTGGCGAACACGGGGGCTCCCAACTGGGTCATTACCCCTCCCCAATCTGACGTAGAGAAGACCCCTCCCCAACCCCTCCCCACAAGGGGGAGGGGCTAGTCCGTCGCAAATCGAATCCAAGAAATCCAACAGCCATCAAACGAAGCCAGAGGACTAAACCTGAAGGGCGAGCCAGGTTAAGCCCCTCCCCCTTGTGGGGAGGGGTTGGGGAGGGGTCTTTTTTCAGACTCAGTAAAAAGGCTCCCACGTCATACATCCTGGGCATCCGACGCCTGTTCGGCGAGGATGCGCTTCACGGTGACGACGAGATCGGCCTCGTCGACCAGATGCTCGCCCGCCTTGGCCTCGCGCCATTGCGCATTGTCGGTGATGGTCTCGGCGATGCGCTTGCCCTCGATCAGGTCCTTGACGATGACCTTGCCTTCCGCCTTTTCGTTGCCGCCCTGGATGATGGCGATCGGCGCACCGCGGCGGTCGGCGTAGCGGAGCTGCTTGGGGAAGTCCTTGGGGTTGCCCTGGAACAACTCGACCGGGATGGCGGGGCCTTTAGGCTGGCCGTCGGCATCAAGCGGGTTCAATGCGGTGCGCAACTCTTGCGCCATCCTGGCGTAATCGCCGACGCGGTCGCGGTCCATGATCGTCACGAGGATCGGGCCCGAGGCCGCCTCGCCCGAGAGCTTGCCGAGATTTTTCAGCGCCGTCATCAGCCGCGACACGCCGATGGAGAAACCAGTGGCAGGCACTGGCTGGCCCATGAAGCGCGACACCAGCCCGTCATAACGCCCGCCGCCGCCGACGGAGCCGAACTGCACCTTCTGGCCCTTCTCATTGGTGACATCAAACAACAGCTCGGCCTCGAAGACCGGGCCGGTGTAGTATTCGAGGCCGCGGACGACGGAGGGGTCAAATCGGATCCGCTTTGAGCCGTAGCCTGCGGCTGCCGTCAATTTGAAGATTTCCTCAAGCTCTTGAATAGCTTTCCTTCCAGCCTCTGTCTCGCCAACGGTCGCCTCCAAACCCACAATCGTATTCATGTTGGAGTAGCAGAATTCCTCCGGCGGAGATGTGCCGAAGTCGTGGGATGCAGACAGCTCGTCCTCTGTAACATGGTAACGATCATCATCCTTCCGAGCCCAACCAGAACTACTTTGAGAGATCAAATAGGCTTGAACAATGTTGATCTGGTTGTCGGTCAACCCTGCGCCTGGTGCAAAGTCCCCCTCGCCCTCGCTTCCACCATCCCAGCGGCCCTTACCGAGCAACAGCTTCACGCCCTCAATGCCGAACTTGTCGAGCTTGTCGATGGCGCGCAGCACGGTGAGCCGCTTGCCGGCGTTCTCCTCGCCACCAAGCCCGATCGCCTCCATCACCCCATCCAGAACCTTGCGGTTGTTCACCCTGATCACATAATCCCCGCGGGCGATGCCGAGGGCTTCCATGGTGTCGGCCATCATCATGCACATTTCGGCGTCCGCGGAGACGCCCGGCGCGCCGACGATGTCGGCGTCGAACTGCATGAACTGGCGAAAACGGCCGGGGCCGGGCTTTTCGTTGCGGAACACCCAGCCCGCCCGGTAGGTGCGGTAGGGCAGCTGGATGTCGTTGAAATTCTCGGCAACGTGGCGGGCGAGCGGCGCGGTCAGGTCGTAGCGCAGGCTCAGCCACTGCTCGTCATCGTCCTGGAAGGAGAACACGCCCTCATTCGGGCGATCCTGGTCGGGCAGGAATTTTCCCAGCGCATCGGTGTATTCGACGAAGGGGGTTTCCACCGGCTCGAAGCCGAAGCGCTCATAGACCTGGCGGATCTTGCCCATCATCTCATCGGTGGCGCGGATATCGCCGGGCGAGCGGTCGGGAAATCCACGCGCCAGCCGGGCCTTGAGCTTCTGGGGCTTCTTCTGCTTGGTGTCGGACATGAAAAAGGGCCTGCGAAAGGAGAAACGGTTTGTTGCGCTTCTCCTATCCGACAGGCCCTTTTGCTGCAAGGCTTGCGCGGTCCTGGGGTTGGGGCCTGGCCGTTTCCGGCCAGACCCCCTCACCTATCCTGAAGACGATCCTGACAAAGCCTCAATAATAGGGAGAGCGGCATTCGCGGCGCGGGCCGTTGTAAGGCTGGAACGTGTTGGACCGCACATCATAGGAGCGGTACTTGGCGCTGCACCAGCTCACATGCTGCGGGTTGGAGCTGCCCGGGCGAACGATGATATTGTTGTTGTTCATGGCGCCGCCGATGATCGCGCCGAGCGCGAAGGCTGCCGGCGGGAACCAGTAGCCATTGTACTGGCGATAGCCGCGACGCTTGTCGCGATAGCCGCGGTGTCCATTGTAGTAGCCATGGTTGTTGTGCCGGTAGAAGCCGCGCCGACTGTCGCGCCGGTCGCGGTAGTCGCGCCTGTCGCGAAAGTCGCGGCGGCTGTGGCGGTCAAAACGCCTGTTGTCGCGGTACTGGACCTCGACAAGGCCGGTGGGGCTTGTGATCTCAATGGCCGGCTTCTGCACGATCATCGGCGCAGCGCCTGCGGGCGCGATCGCCGCAAGGCAGAAAGATGCCGATACGATGGTCTTCATTATTGTTTTCAGCATGTCTCATTCCTCATGTCGCATTACATTTGTCCCGTCACGCATTCAACGCGGTGGGCGAGTGATGGTTCCTTTGGCCCTGCGCGATTCTGCCTCACCGCGAGGGGAACCTGACCCGGGTGCAGGCCGACGATCGGGGGACCGGTGCGAAATCGATCTCGTTTCCCTGAGCCTTGTTATGTCCTTGGCTTTTCAATGCGGTGATCGTCAGTCACAAGTATAGGCTTGCCGGATTGAATGCTCTCTGAACTGTCCGTTCATCGCACGTTCAGGAAGCGCCGCCCCCGCGCTGCGGCGCGTCCTGCCTGTGGATATCGAAAGACCGGATCGACAGGCCGCGGCAGCCGCGCAATAGGTGGTGGCTTCGCCTTCCCCGCACTCCTGCGAAAGCGGTGCTGACTTGCGCCTGGTTCTGCTCACTGCCCTCACGATGATGGCGTTTGCCGCAAATTCGGTCCTCGGCCGGATGGCCACCGGTTCCGGCGCCACGGCGCTGATCGATCCGGCGAGCTATTCCGCCGTCAGGCTTTTGAGCGGCGCCGCGATGCTGTGGGTGCTGGTAATCGTTACCGGCAACGGGGGAAAAGGCAAGGCGCTTGCGCCGTCGGGCTCCTGGGGCTCTGCGTTTGCGCTGTTTGCCTATGCGACAGCGTTTTCCTACGCCTATGTGGCGCTCGACACCGGCACCGGCGCGCTCATCCTGTTTGCCTGTGTGCAGGCGACGATGATCGGCTGGAGCCTCAGGGAAGGCGACCGGCCGTCAAGGATCGAATGGCTGGGACTGATCACGGCCTTTGGCGCGTTCGTCTGGCTGGTTTCGCCGGGGCTATCGGCGCCGGACCCGCTGGCGGCAGCTGCGATGGCACTGTCTGGCATCGCCTGGGGCGTCTATTCACTGCGCGGCCGAAACCTGGCCGATCCGCTGAAGGCGACAGCCGGCAATTTCCTCATGTCATCGGCATTCGTCGCGCCGCTGGCGGTCGTCGTTCTCGCCGCGCAACTGCCGGTGCACGCGAGCCTGCGCGGCCTGGCGCTCGCCACGCTTTCGGGCGCGGTCACGTCGGGGCTTGGCTATGCGCTGTGGTACCGCGCCCTCAGGCAGATCGGCGCGGCCCAGGGCGCCATCGTGCAATTGACCGTGCCGGTGATAGCGGCGATCGGCGGCGTGCTGCTGCTGGACGAAGACTGGACGCTGCGGCTGATCCTGTCGTCACTGCTGATCCTGGGCGGTGTGGCCATGGCGATCCTGGCCAAGCAGCGAAGGGTTTGAACTCCAAGTCACGGCTGCAATGCGCGGCAGGTCCCGCTCTTGACCCAGCCGCCGATGATTTTGGCGGCATGAACGTGCTGTTGCTCGCCGCGCGGAGGCGCTGAGCATTCTGTTACAGCCAACAACGATGGCGTCTCCGGACTCCATTGCACTTCCCGGCATCACATATACCCGCCGATGTGGCTCAAGCCTCAAGCCTTGCCGCGCTTGCGCAGCTTGTGGGTCAGCGCAAGGCGGATGCAATGGGACAGCGCTTCCTGTCAACCGGCTGTCCCGCTTGCATCACGATCGCTCTGTTGCCCTCAAAGGTGAGCGTGTCCGAATGGAGCGCGCGGAATTCCTCGACCAGACCTGTGTGGCAGATGAACATCAGCGCCACATTCCCGCCGGCGCGCGGCCGGATCCGGACCGAACTGCCGATGTCGGCCCCGACCGGGGTGAAGCTCTGCTCTCCCCATATCAGGCTTTCGGCAAGCGGGCCGACGTTCGGCGTCGCCGCCGCCACGTCATGGATCAGCGTCTTCAACTCCGTCGGTTTCATCACGGGCGTTTGAGCGCCGCCCGCGCGGCCTCGACCTCGGCGCGGCAGCAGCAGCCTTCGAGGTGATCATTGACGAGCCCCATCGCCTGCATGAAGGCATAGACCGTGGTCGGGCCGACAAAGCTCCAGCCGCGCTTCTTCAGATCCTTCGAGAGCCGGGTGGAGACGGCTGTGGTCGGATTGGCGGTCAAGGTGGCGTAGTCCAACGTGGCGGGGCGTTCATCGGGCCCGGGCTCATGGCTCCAGAAATAGCGGGCGAGCGAGCCGAATTCGTCGACCATCTCGATCGCGCGACTGGCATTGTTGATGGTCGAGACGATCTTGCCGCGATGCCGCACAATGCCCTTGTCCGCCAGCAGCCGCTCGATGTCGCTGTCGTCAAAACGGGCGACCTTGTTGAAATCGAAGCCCGCGAAGCCGGCGCGGAAATTCTCGCGTTTGCGCAGGATCGTGAGCCACGACAGGCCCGACTGGAACCCCTCCAGGCAGATCTTCTCGAACAGCCGTATATCATCCGTCACCGGACGGCCCCATTCGGCATCGTGATAGGTCAGGTAATCGGGCAGAGTGCCAGGCCAGAAGCAGCGCGTCTGACCATCCTCCGAAACGATCAGACCGTTGTCATGCGCCATGATTTTGCTCCATCGACCTGCCGTCGCCCGTGGTTAATCGGGAATCGGCGGCAATTAAGCTGGCGTTCACCGCGTTTGGCAAGGCGGCGATAACCCTAAGAAGAGGTTTCCGGACAAAGCGGCAGTTTATGAATGCCGATTCACCAATTGATTCCGACCCGCACCCCAGCATGCCCCCGGATGCAGGGCCGGCGGCGCGAAGCGGCGGTGGCGTTCTGCCAGAATCAGACGAAAGGTATTGGGTCCGTCCGATGAAAAAAATCGCTCTTCTCATGATGTCAGGCGCGGCGTTCAGCCTCGCTTCCCTCGTAACACCCGCCCTTGCAAGCGACCGCTACGGCCAGCGCCCGCCGGTGGTGCTGAGCCCGGACCTGTCCGCGCCCTGGGTCATGCAGCTCGGCGGCCAGGCGGCGCCGCGCGGCGGCGTGGTCTACCGGACCCAGCCAAAGGTCGTCCGGGCGCCTGCACCTCAGAACCGCACGCTCAGAAGCGAGCCGCGCCGGGTGACAAATGCGGCGCTGGCAGCACCCCGGGCGAAACCCGCACCTGTCCGACAGGTCGATCCGCAGTTCCTGCCACAGACGGTGTCCTATGAGGGCAACCAAAAGGCGGGAACCATCATCATCGATACCAGAGCGCGTTTCCTGTACCACGTCATGGGCGATGGCCAGGCGCGTCGCTACGGCGTCGGCGTCGGCAAGGAGGGGCACGCCTGGAGCGGCACCGAGAAGGTGAGCCGCAAGGCGGAATGGCCGGACTGGCGCCCGCCGGCCGAAATGATCAAGCGCGTGCGCGAGAAGGAAGGCCGGATCCTGCCCGTGCACATGGCCGGCGGACCGGAAAATCCGCTTGGCGCCCGGGCGCTGTATCTTGGATCGACGCTCTACCGCATTCACGGCACCAACCAGCCCTGGACCATCGGGCAGGCAGTGTCGTCGGGCTGCATCCGCATGCGCAACGAGGATGTCACCGAGCTTTACGAGCGCGTGTCTGTTGGCGCCAAGGTTATCGTGATGTAGCCAAGCGTCTGTTTCGGACTTTCTTGAAACCCGGCCCGGCTATTACGCTCAGGCCGGGTTTTTCATGCCGGGGACCAAGACAAGGCGTCACTTTAACCTTGATGAAGGTTGATCCCGTGAAAATCGGTGGTACCTTTTTTTAAAGGGTCCAAGCACCAAAGAGGGGGAATCATGACATTGCTGCGCCGTTCAACCCGTTTAGCCATCCTTGCGGCGAGCGCCCTGGGGCTTCTGATCGCACCGGTCCTGCCGGAAGCCCATGCCCTGCCGCGCACAACTGCGCCTTCGACCGAAACCTCGCTGCCGGTGGTGCAGGTTCAGCAGTCGAAGAAGCCGAAATCCGAGTTCTGGCGCAAGAAGGTTCGGCTTCAGACCAGCGAGAAGCCCGGCACCATCATCATCGATACCAACACCAAGTATCTGTACTACGTCGAAGGCAACAATCGCGCCACGCGCTATGGCGTCGGCGTCGGCCGCGATGGCTTCGGCTGGTCGGGAACCGTGAATGTCGGCCGCAAAGCCGAATGGCCGGACTGGCGTCCGCCGGCGTCGATGATCGCCCGCGAGCGGGCCAAGGGGCGCATCCTGCCCGCCCACATGAAGGGCGGACCCAACAACCCGCTAGGCGCCCGCGCGCTCTATCTCTACAAGGGCGGGCGCGACACGATTTTCCGCATTCATGGCACCAACCAGCCCTGGACCATCGGCCAGAACATGTCGTCGGGCTGCATCCGGATGATGAACGAGGATGTGCAGCATCTCTACAACCGCGCCGGCGTCGGCTCCAAGGTCATCGTGATCGGCCCCAACGGCCGAGGCGCGGAGAAGCTCTACAGCGACCGCGGCATGGATTTTTTCGGCACGCTGTTCGGCGGCTGACCGGAAAAGCTCAATCTGACGAGAAAGGCGGCGTTCCCGGACGCCGCCGCAGACTGCTGACAAAGCCCGCAACGACAGGGTCTTGTTGTTTGTGTTGGCGGTCCATCACCAGCCGTCATGCCATGGAAGGCTGGCATCCAGCGCGATCAAGTCCTTGATCGCAAAAGATTCTCTCACGGCGCCGACGCGCCTTGGCTGGATTCCGGCTCAAGGCCGGAATGACGAAGAATAGCGGCCGCTCATCCCGGGCGGCACATTATTCGGCTGCTTCCAGCGTCCTCGTCTTGAGCGCTCGCAAGCCCTCCGGCTTTTCGCCGCCATAGACCCAGTCAAGCAGTTCGACCGTGTGGATGATCGGAATGTCGGTTCCGCCGGCGATCTGGGTGATGCAGCCGATATTGCCGGCGGCGATCACGTCGGGCCTGGTGCGCTCGATATTGGCGACCTTGCGGTCGCGCAGGGTGCGGGCGATCTCGGGTTGCATGATGTTGTAGGTGCCGGCGGACCCGCAACACAGATGTCCCTCCGGCGGATCCTTGACGGTGAAGCCGGCCGCCTTGAGCAGCGCCTTGGGCTGCACGGTGATCTTCTGGCCGTGCTGCATGGAACAGGCCGAATGATAGGCCACGACCAGGCCCGCGCCATTGACCGGCGCCGGCAACTCGATGGTGGCGAGATATTCGGTGATGTCCTTGGCGAGGGCGGAGACGCGTTCCGCCTTCTGCGCATAGGCTGGATCCTCGCGCAGCATGTAGCCATAGTCCTTGATCGTGGTGCCGCAACCCGATGCGGTGATGATGATGGCATCAAGCCCGCCCTGGTCGATGGCCCGCGTCCAGGCGTCGATGTTCTTGCGCGCCGCATCGAGCGCATCATGCTCGCGGCCCATGTGATGCACCAGCGCGCCGCAACAGCCCTCGCCTTCGGGCACCACAACCTCGACGCCGACACGGTTCAACAGCCGGACCGTCGCTTCGTTGGTGCCGGGCCTGAGCACAGGCTGGGCACAGCCGGTCAGAATGGCCACCCTCCCTCGCTTTTCGCCGGCGCCGGCATGGGTGCCGGGTTTGGCAATCTCCGAGGGCCGGGGAATGGAGGGGGGCGCAAGTTCAAGCATCGCCGCCATCGGCTTGAGGCCCGGCACGGCGCGAAACAGCGGCGCAAAAGGTCGCCCGAGACGTGCGGCGTAGAGCGAAGCCCGGAGACGGGCGGGATAGGGCAGCACCATGGCCAGGAGCGCGCGCGTGATCCGGTTCATTAGAGGCCGCTTGTAGGTCTTTTCAATGTGGACGCGGGCGTGATCGACCAGATGCATGTAATTGACCCCCAAGGGGCAGGTGGTCATGCAGGCGAGGCACGACAGGCAGCGGTCGATGTGGGTGACCACCTGCTTGTCGGCGGGCCGGTTGTTCTCCAGCATGTCCTTGATCAGGTAGATGCGTCCGCGCGGGCTGTCGAGTTCGTTGCCGAGCGTCACATAGGTCGGGCATGTCGCGGTGCAGAAACCGCAATGCACGCATTTCCGCAGGATCTTTTCGGATTCGGCGACCCCGGAATCGGCCAACTGCTCGGCGGTGAAATTGGTCTGCATGTCGCGGTTACCTCAGGTCTTTCACTCTGTGCGCCCGGGCCGGATTCCGCCACCCTGATGGCGGGATCGCCGGTTACGTCAGGTCTGATGCCGGGCTGCTCAGAGCAGCCAGCTTTGCGGATTGTCGATGGGTTCGTTGCGGCCCAGTTTCTGCAGCCCGATGATGGTGCGGATGATGACCCAGAGCGCGACCAGAACCATTGTCAGCATGCCGATCAGAACCACCATCAGCATCGCGCTGACCAGCGCGCCGAGGAGGCCCAACCAGAATGTCCGGATCGCCCAGGTGTAATGGCTTTCGAGCCACGCTTCGGACTTGCCGCGATTGATATGGGCAAGGACAATTCCGACAATGCCCGATACACCGATGACGAAGCTCGCCAGATACAGGACATAGATGACCTGCAGATTGGTTTTGCCGGGCTCGAGCCAGCGATCGGTCTGGCGCGGTTCAGGCGCCTGGTCTGGATTGCTCATGACATGCTCCTTTGTTCAGAAAGAGAATCTGCGACGATTGCAACCTATCACATGGAAGCCGTCATGCGCCCGGGATTGAGAATGCCGTTCGGATCAAATTGATCCTTGATCCGCCGCGACAGGGCGTCGAGAGCCTTGGGCTGCGGCTCGAACACCGGCACTGCCGAGCGCGTCGCGGCATCGGCGCGGACCAGCGTCGCATGGCCGCCGCCCAGCGCCTTGATATACTGGCGGACAAGATCGGCTTCGCAATCCGCCTCCATCTGAAGCCAGACCAGCCCGCCCTGCCAATCATAAAAGGCATCGACCCCGGTCTTGAGACGCAGCGCCGCGACAAGCTGATGCCCGGCGCTGGGCGCCACCGACACGCGCCAGACGGGTTTTGTGCTTTGAGCGGCAAAGGGCATGACATCCCTGATGTCGCGCCACAGCTCCCGGGTGGCGCCGGCATCCAGCACCGAGACCGCGCCACGACGGCGCATTTCGGCGATAAGCCGCTCTGTGCGGACTTCGACTGACGGCGTGAGGCCTTCGAGCCGGAGTACCGTGGCTGTCTCGCCTTTGAGTGTATCGCCAAACTTGTAGGCGACGCTGAGCGGCAGATGCGCGGCACCGGACACTTCAACGGACATCGCCATGGCCGCCGCCATGGCTTCAGCCGCTTCGGCGTCATTGAGGCCTGAAACCGCGATGGTGACCGCGGTTTCAGGCCTCGGCAACACCTTGAAAATCACTTCGCAGAGCACGCCGAGCGTCCCCCAGGAACCTGCCAGCAGCTTGACCAGATCCAGCCCGGTCACATTCTTCATCACCCGGCCGCCGCTCTTGACGATCTCGCCGGAGCCGTTGACGAAGCGCACGCCCAGCAGATTGTCGCGCGCCGCGCCCGCCTGGATGCGCCGGGGACCGGAGATGTTGCCCGCGAACACGCCGCCAATGGTCGGCTCTCCACGCGCGCCCAAGAGATGCCGGTGATCCATCGGCTCGAAGGTCAGCATCTGGTTGTTGGCGTCCAGCGCCGCCTCGATCTCGGCCAAAGGCGTACCGGCTCGCGCCGCCATCACCAGTTCGGACGGGTCGTAATTGGTGATGCCCGTCAGCCGCGCCAACGACAGCACGGAGGCCGTCTGGGACGGGCGGCCCAGACCGGTGCGGGTGCCGCCGCCCCTGATCTCGATCGGCAGGCCGGCTGCATTGGCCGCCCTGACGACGCGCGCGACGTCGTCCTCGGTCTCCGGGTACTGGATCTCGGCCAGGCTCATGCTGCTGTCCTTCCGGCGACGGCGCTCTGGGCGGCTTCGGCCAGCCCGCTCTGATTGCCCGGCTGGCTGCCGTTACGGCCCTCGAGCGGAAAGACCTTGGAGGGATTGAGAATCCATTTCGGATCGAAGGCGGCGCGCACGCGCATCTGCTGGGCCAGATCGACATCGGAGTATTGATGGCGCATCAGGTCGCGCTTTTCGATGCCCACGCCATGCTCGCCGGTGAGGCATCCGCCGGCGTCGACACAGAGCTTGAGAATGTCGTTGCCCGCCATTTCCGCCTTCAGGCTTTCTTCCGGGTCATTGGCGTCAAACAGGATCAGGGGATGCATGTTGCCGTCGCCGGCATGAAACACATTGGCGACGCGCAAGCCGTAACGGTCGATGATTTCGCTGGTCTTGCCCAACACATAGGACAATTGTCCGAGCGGCACAGTGCCGTCCATGCAGATGTAATCGGCGATGCGGCCGGTTGCGCCGAAGGCCGACTTCCGGCCTTTCCAGATCAGCGCCGCTTCGGTGGCCGACTGGCTTTCCCTGATCGTCTTGACGCCGTGCCGGCGGGCGATCTCGATGATGCGCGCGAGCATGGCATCCATCTCGGCATCCGAGCCCTCGACCTCGACAATCAGCAGGGCTTCGACATCCATCGGATAGCCGGCGTGCGCAAAGGCCTCGCAGATCTCGATCGCCGGCTTGTCCATGAACTCGATGGCGACGGGAATGATGCCAGATCCGATGATGTCGGTGACGCAGGCGCCGGCGGCAACCGAGGATTCAAAACCGAACAGAACCGGACGCGCGCCCTCGGGCTTGGCGATGAGTCTGACGGTCGCCTCGGTGACGATGCCCAGTTGGCCTTCCGACCCGCAGATCAGCCCGAGCAGATCGTAGCCTGACGAATCGAGCGCCTTGCCGCCGATGTCGACGATGGATCCATCGAACATGACCATCTTGACGCCGATCAGATTGTTGGTGGTCACGCCATATTTGAGGCAATGGGCGCCACCGGAGTTCATGCCGATGTTGCCGCCGATGGTGCATGCCAGTTGCGAGCTCGGATCGGGTGCGTAGAAGAAGCCGTCGGCATCCACCGCCTGGCTGATGGAAATATTGGTGACGCCCGCCTGCACCCGCGCCGCGCGATTGGCGTAGTCCACCTCGAGAATGCGGTTCATCTTGGACACGCCGATGACGATGGCGTCCTCCTGCGGGATGGCGCCGCCCGACAGCGACGTGCCGGCGCCGCGCGGCACCACGGAAATCGCGTTGTCATTGCAATATTTCATCACTGCGGCAACCTGGGCCGTGGTTTCGGGCAGGACCACCGCCAGCGGCATGCGCCGGTAGGAAACAAAAGCGTCGGTGTCGAACGGCATCAATTCGCGCTCTTCGGTAATCAGGCAGCTTTCGGGCAGCAATTGCGCCAGATCGGCGATGATCGCGGGACGGCGGCCGATGACTGCGCTATCCGGCTCCAGAAAAGAAATCAGTTCCGGCATGGTTTCCTCCTCGCACTTCGCATTGGCAGCATGGACTTGACGCGCAAGCATAACTGGTATTTTTTGTTTACCACTTATTCCCTCCAGCGGCAATGCGTATTCCTGCGCCCGCCTTGCCGCGGCTCGCTCGCATCCCGGCTCCGACCTGTTTTCTCATACAGAGTGATCTGGAACGACCCAGCTTACGTAAGGGTACAGAGTTTTTGCAAGAAGGGGGACGGTCCGTCATGAACAATCTCGGAGACCTGGAAATTTTCGCCCGCGTTGTCTCCGCTGGGTCCATGTCGGCCGCAGGCCGCGAACTCGGCCTCTCCCCGGCCGTGGTCTCCAAGAGGCTTCGTCGTCTGGAAGACCGGCTTGGAACGCGGCTGATGCAGCGAACGACGCGGCAGATTTCCCTGACCGAGGCAGGTCAGGGCTTTTACGAACGGGTTGTGGCGATCCTTGCCGGCATCGAGGAGGCCGAGGCCTTTGTTTCGCGACGCTCCGCGCTGGCGCGTGGCGTGCTCAAGGTTTCCGCTCCGACATCGTTCGGGCGCATGCATATTGCGCCCCATATCAACGCCTTCATGCAGGCCAATCCGGATCTCGGCGTCAACCTGATGCTGCGCGATGAATTCGTCGACATTGTCGGCGACGGCTATGATCTGGCAATCCGCATTGCGGAACTGAGCGATTCCAGCCTCGTAGCGCGCAAACTGGCGCCGGTTCGCCGGATTTTGGTCGCAGCACCCCGGTATCTCGAGCGGTATGGCGCTCCCGAAAATATCGAGGATCTCGACACGCACATTTGCCTGGCGCCGCACAACAATGATCCCTGGAAGCTCGAAAGCCCGAACGGCCAGCTGATCCATCGCCCCGTCGGGCCGCTGCAAACCAATTCCAGCGAGGTGGTGCGTGAAGCGGTGATTGGCGGCGTCGGCATCGCGCTGCGCTCGACATGGGACATCGGCACCGAACTGGCCGACGGCCGTCTTGTCCAGGTTCTTCCCGCCTATGAGGGCTCGCGCAATGTGGCCATTCACGCGGTTTATGCCAGCCGCCGGTTCCTGCCGGCCAAGGTGCGTCTGTTCATCGACTACCTGGCCGAACTCTACGGCCCTACGCCGTACTGGGAAAATCCGATCCCTGACACATCAGCCCCGACCGCCGCTTCGGCTTCAGCCGATCAAGGCCTCCGGGAGCCTGACGGAAGATTGCACGCCACAAAAGACGGCAGCAACGAAAACCGCCCCCGCTCCTATGATGCGGCGGAATAGGGCTGGTGCGACGCTGAGAAGCGGGCTGCAGCAGAGCTGCCCATCCCGCCCCGGCAAGGTAAACTTGTCACAAACTGGATAAAATTATTGACCACCTTTCCCGCAACTTGTTACGGTCTCGACAAGCCGCTCCCCGGGAAACGTCAATGGCCACCGACATTTTTGCACGAATAGAGCACAGCCGGACCGCTGATGAAGTGGTTCATCAGATCGAGATTCTGGTGCTCGAGGGAATCCTGCGCGTCGGCGACAGGCTTCCAGGCGAGCGTGAACTGGCCAAGCAGTTTCATGTGTCGCGGCCGATCCTGCGCGAGGCGCTCAAGGTCCTGGAAGGCCGCGGCCTGCTCAACACCCAGCACGGCGGCGGCACATTTGTCGCCGATGTCATTGGCCAGGTGTTTACCCGGCCGGTGATGGAGCTGATTGCGCGACACCAGAAGGCCACGCTCGATTATCTCGAGTACCGGCGCGAGGTGGAAGGCATCACCGTCGAGTTTGCCGCCCGGCGCGCCACGGAAGCCGACAAGGCGCTGCTGAGCCGCATCATAACCGCCATGAAGGCGGCGCATCAGAAAGACGATTTCGAGGAAGAAGCATCGATCGACGTGGAGTTCCACAGTGCGATCGGCGAGTGCGCGCACAACATCATTCTGCTTCACACATTGCGCTCGTGCTACCGGCTGCTCGCGGAGGGTGTGTTCTACAACCGCGCCATGGTCTACAATCTGTCGGGAGCGCGCGAGAAATTGCTCGAACAGCATGTGGCGATCTATGACGCCGTGATGGCGGGCAACCCGGACGCCGGGCGCCGCGCCGCGCAAGCCCATATCGATTTCGTCGCCAGGGCGATGATGGACGCAGAACGCTCAGGCGACTGGGAGCGGGTGTCCCAGCTTCGCCTGCAGCAACGCGCTCCCGATCTTTCGGGCGCCGGCAAGAAAGCCATAATGAAACAACCGGAGGCCGCAGATTGACGTCGAGTGAAACAAGGGATGCCCGGCAGCCGCGTGTGGGGCTGTTTGCGACCTGTCTGGTCGATCTGTTCCGGCCTTCTGTCGGCTTTGCCAGCGTCAAGCTGCTGCAGGATGCCGGCTGCGAGGTGCATGTCCCGGTGGCGCAGACCTGCTGCGGCCAGCCGGCCTACAACACCGGCGACAGGGCCGACACGCGGGAGATCGCCATGCAGGTGATCGAGGCCTTCGAGGGGTTCGATTTCATCGTCGCCCCGTCCGGGTCCTGCGCCGCGATGCTGAAGAAGCATTATCCGGGCCTGTTTGCGGGCGACGCCGCCTGGGAGGACCGGGCGCAGCGTTTTTCCCAGAAATGCCACGAGCTGATCTCGTTCCTCACCGACGTGATGATGGTGCGCACCACCGGCGCTTCGCTCAATGCCAAGATCACCTACCACGATTCCTGTTCGGGTCTGCGCGAACTCGGCATCCAGGAGCAGCCGCGCAAGCTGCTCGCCAATGTCAGCGGCCTCGAACTCCGGGAAATGAAGGATTCCGACGTCTGCTGCGGCTTCGGCGGAACCTTCTGCATCAAGTATTCGGACATCTCCAATGCCATCGTCACCAAGAAGGTCGGCAATATCGACGCCTCCGGGGCAGGCATGCTGCTGGCAGGCGATGTCGGCTGCCTGATGAACATGGCCGGCAAATTGAAGCGCCAGGGATCCAGTGTGGAAGTTCGCCACGTTGCCGAAGTCCTGGCCGGCATGACCAGCCAGCCGCCGATTGCCGGCAGCGGCAAGTAGGCGGGACACAGGAGACAATCCATGCAACTCGCCGCCAAACACTTCAAAGCCAGCGCCTCAAAGGCGCTTGTTGACGCGCAACTGCAGAAGGCTCTCGGCAATGTCGAGAAGGGCTTCATCGACAAACGCCAGAAAGCCGCCGACGCGCTGCCGGAATTCGATGCGCTGCGCGACAACGCCCGCGACATCAAGAACCATGTCCTCGCCCATCTCGATCTTTATCTCGAGGAGTACGAGCGCAATGTGACGGCCTCGGGCGGCGTGGTGCACTGGGCGGAAACCGCCGAGGATGCGCGCCGCATCGTGCTCGAGATCTGCCAGAAGGCGGGCGCCCGCACGGTAACCAAGGGCAAGTCGATGATCACCGAGGAGATCGCGCTCAACGATCATCTGACCGCCAATGGCATCGAGCCGGTGGAAACGGACTTGGGCGAGTACATCATCCAGCTTCGCGGCGAATATCCGAGCCACATCATCGCGCCGGCGGTGCATCTGAACAAGGAGCAGGTGGAGGGCGATTTCCGCCGGGTGCACACGCATCTGCCCGAAGGGCGCGATCTGAGCGATCCCGTGGCGCTGCTCGGCGAGGCCCGCGACGTGCTGCGCCAGCGCTACTTCGCCGCCGATGTCGGCATTACCGGCGCCAATTTCCTGATCGCCGAGACCGGAACCTCGGTGATCGTCACCAATGAAGGCAATGGCGACCTGACGCAGACGCTTGGCAAGATCCATGTCGTTGTCGCCTCCATCGAGAAGATCGTGCCGACGCTGGAGGATACCTCGCAGATCCTCAGAGTTCTTGCCCGGTCAGCCACCGGCCAGGACATGAGCGTCTACACCACCTTCTCAACCGGGCCGAAACGCCCCGAGGACCCGGACGGGCCGGACCAATACCATGTCGTGCTTCTGGACAATGGCCGCTCGGCCATGCTCGGCACCGAGTACCAGGACATGCTGCGCTGCATCCGCTGCGGCGCCTGCATGAACCATTGCCCGGTCTATCACGCGGTCGGCGGCCACGCCTACGGGTCGGTCTATCCCGGACCGATGGGGGCGGTGCTGACGCCGTCGCTCAACGGCATCGAGGAGACCGGGCAATTGCCCAACGCGTCGACCTTCTGCGGCCGCTGCGAGGCGGTGTGCCCGATGCGGATTCCCCTGCCCAAGATGATGCGGCATTGGCGCGAGCGCGAATTCGAGCGCAACCTGACGCCGCTGACCGCGCGCTACGGCCTCAAGGTCTGGGCCTTTTTCGCCAAGCGGCCGAAGCTCTACCGCCTTGTCGTCTCGTTCGGCATGCCCGTGCTGTCGCTGTTCGGCGGCTCGTCGCGGCGCTTTCACAGCCTGCCGTTCGCCGGCGGCTGGACCCGCCATCGCGACCTGCCGGCCCCCGAGGGCCGCACATTCCTGCAGGCGTGGGCGCAGCGCGATGCGCTCAAGCAGGAGGCGGGACTTTGAGTGGCCGTGATACGGTGCTGGGCAAGATCCGGGCCTCGATCGGGGTCTCGGGCGCGGATGAGGCCCGCAAGACAACCGTGGCCGCACGGCTTGAGCAAACGCCCACCGGCGTCATTCCGGCACGAGCACAGCTGCCCATGGCGGGTCAGCTGGAGCTGTTTTGCACCATGGCCTCGAAATTTGGCGCGACCGTGACGCGGGTGAGCGACTATAAGAAGGTGCCCGCAGAAATCAGCGCTTATTTGCGAACCCGCAACCTGCCTTCCGAAATCCGCATGGGCGCCGACGAACGCCTGGCGAAGGCTGACTGGAGTTCGGAGAAAACCCTCGAGGTGCGCCACGGCGCGTCGGACGGCGGCGACCTGGCGGGTGTCAGCCACGCGATGGCGGGCATTGCCGAAACCGGTACTCTGGCGCTGCATTCCGGTGCGGCCAATCCGACCACCATCAATTTCCTTCCCGAGCATCACATTGTGGTGCTCAAGGCCGGCGACATCAAGGGCGACATGGAAAGCGTCTGGGCGATGATGCGCATGGATCTGGGCAAGGGCGTCATGCCGCGCGCCCTCAACCTGGTGACCGGGCCGTCGCGCTCGGGCGACATCGAGCAGACCATCATCCTGGGCGCCCACGGACCCAAGGCGCTGCATATCGTTGTGGTGGAGTGAACGCCTTGAGCGATGCGACGCCACAGGTGCACCGTCCCGCTTGACGATGGGTGGGATTTGGATCTAGCTCCATTCTGAATTGCCACGATCCGGAGTCCCGCCATGCCCGTTTCAGCCGAACATTTCGCAGCCTTTGTCGTGGCCAGCATCATCTTGCTGATCATTCCCGGCCCGACCATCATCATGGTCGTAACCCAAGCGCTGGCGCACGGGCGCAAGGTGGCGTTCGCAAGCGTGATGGGTGTTGGGCTTGGCGATCTGGTTGCGACCTCGCTGTCGATTGCCGGCGCGGGTGCACTTCTGGCCGCATCCGCCTCGCTGTTCCAGGCTCTGAAGTTCGTCGGCGCCGCCTATCTGATCTGGATCGGCTACAAGATGTGGCGCGCACCGGTGAGCATTCCCGACATGCACGAAGCCGACCTTCCCACCGGGTCAGGCCGGCCCGCGGTCATTTTCCGCGATTCGTTCCTGATCACGGCGCTCAATCCCAAGGGCATCCTGTTTTTCGTGGCCTTCGTGCCGCAATTCATCGATCCCGCCTTGCCCTATGCGCCGCAGGCCGCACTCTATGTGTCGACCTTCACCGTGCTGGGCATTCTCAATGCGGCGATGTTCGCCTTTCTGGCCGCCGGCGCCCGGCAGACCATCCGCCGCCCGCAGGTGATGAAAGTTGCCATGCGCACCGGCGGATCGCTGCTGATGATGGCCGGCGTCGCCGCGGCCCTGACCCGGCGCGCCTGATCAAGCCATCCGCCCGATCTGCGGCACCGCGAAGGGACGCAAAAATGCGCGCCAATTACAAACTGCAACGGCTTTTCATTGATGCGCCGCTCACATCCGGCGAGACCGAGCCGCTGGGAAAGGATCAGGCGCATTACCTGCTGAGCGTGCTCAGGCTTGATGAGGGTGCGCAAGTGCTCGTGTTCAACGGCCGCGACGGCGAATTTGCCGCCACGCTCAGGCCGCAAGGCAAGAAGGCCGCAAATCTTGAGATCGGCGGTCAGACCCGCGTGCAGCCTCCGCAATCGCGCCTCGATTTCCTGTTCGCGCCAATCAAGGTCGGCCGGCTCGACTATCTGGTGCAGAAGGCCACGGAAATGGGGGTAGGCCGGATCACGCCGGTGTTCACCGACCATACCCAGCTACACAAGGTCAATGGTCCGCGACTTGAAGCCAACATCCTTGAAGCCGCCGAGCAATGCGGCAATCTGGCGATTCCCGAGCTCGGGCCAGCCGTCAAGCTGGAGGCCCTGCTGGCAGACTGGGATCCGGCGCGACGGATCATCTTCTGCAATGAAAGCGAGGCCGGCAACAATCCAGCCGCTGCGCTTTCGGCCATCACCGAGCACGATCTGGCGCTTCTGATCGGCCCCGAGGGCGGGTTTTCCGAACGCGAGCGGGAGAAGCTTACCTCCCTGCCGTTTGTCACGCCGATCCCGCTCGGACCGCGCATCCTGAGAGCGGATACGGCAGCCGTGGCAGCCCTGACCGCAGTGCAGATGACGA
This sequence comes from Hoeflea sp., assembly GCF_014359905.1. GTDB lineage: Bacteria > Pseudomonadota > Alphaproteobacteria > Rhizobiales > Rhizobiaceae > Hoeflea. The sequence goes on from NZ_JACIYP010000002.1 coordinate 161,552, forward strand.
TTGGTGACTGGTAGGGGTGCAGGCGCCCGTTCACATCAATCTTCTTTGATGGAACGATCAGGCATTTTCGCTTGCATGGCGGACCGGTTCCGGTCCAAGCAGCATCAGCATGCGGGGTTTGAACCCGCGGCAATGACCAGACGATAAAGGGCCGGATATGGCGCGCGACACCACCGACGATACCCCGATCAGCACAGTCAGCGAGCTGGCGGACTGGATGGCCGCAGGCTGCAAGCCGAAGGAAAAATGGCGCATCGGCACCGAGCACGAAAAATTCGTGTTTTTCACCGGATCGCTCGAACCCGTCCCCTACGAGGGCGAACGCTCCATCAGGGCGCTGCTGGAAGGCATGGCGATGATGCTGGGCTGGGAGCCGATCATCGACGCGGGAAAGATCATCGGACTCGTGGAGCCCACGGGGCACGGCGCCATCAGCCTGGAGCCGGGCGGGCAGTTCGAACTGTCGGGCGCGCCGCTTGAAACCATCCACCAGACCTGCCGGGAATCGAATGCGCATCTGGCGCAAGTGCGCGAGATCGCGGCACCGCTCGGCATCGGCTTTCTGGGCATGGGCGGCAGCCCGTCGTGGTCCCTGGCGGAAACCCCCAGAATGCCCAAATCGCGTTACGACATCATGACCCGCTACATGCCGAAGGTCGGCAGCCAGGGGCTCGACATGATGTACCGGACCTGCACGATTCAGGTGAATCTCGACTTCTCCTCGGAAGCCGACATGCGCCGCAAGATGCAGCTCGGCATGAAGCTGCAGCCGCTGGCGACCGCCCTGTTCGCCGCCTCGCCCTTCACCGAAGGCAAGCCCAATGGCCTGGTTTCCTGGCGCGGCGACATCTGGCGCGACACCGACAACCAGCGCTCGGGGCAATTGCCGTTCGTCTATTCCGATGATTTCTGCTTCATGGATTACGTCGAATGGGCGCTCGATGTGCCGATGTATTTCGTGCTCCGCGACGGCCGCTATCACGAGGCCACGCATGTCACCTTCCGCCAGTTCATGAATGGCGCACTGAAGGGCGAGCTGGACCAGCCGATGCCGACGATGGGCGACTGGACCAACCATCTGGGCACCCTGTTCCCCGATGCGCGGCTGAAACGCTTCATAGAAATGCGCGGCGCCGATGGCGGACCGTGGCGGCGGATCTGCGCCCTGCCCGCGCTCTGGGTCGGGCTGCTGTATGATGAAAACGCGCTGAACGAAGCGCTGGAGCTGGTGCGCGACTGGAGCCTGGATGAGGTGAACGCGATCCGCGACAGCACGCCGAAAGAAGGATTGAACGCACGGATCAAGGGCCATTCGCTGCGCGACATCGGCCGCGAGGTGCTTGGCATCTCCCGGCGTGGACTGGTCAACCGGGCGTGCCTGAATTCGGAGGGCAATGACGAAAGCCATTTCCTGGCGCCGCTCGAGGAAACCATCGCCCGCGGCACGACGCTCGCCGAGGAAATGCTGGCGCTGTATCACGGGCGCTGGAACGGCAGCGTCGATCCGGTGTTTGAGGACTATGCTTATTGAGGATCGGCGCCGGGCGGATCTCGTGAGCGCAGGACATGCGACCCCGGTGGTCTGACCGAAACAGATGGCTCCCATCTGTTTCGAAAAGTCAGCCCCCAGGCAATTGATCTGCTGGATCGCTCCACTAGGCAGGCCCCATTCGGCGGTATAGTCTTTTCCCAGGCCACATTGGCGCTGGAGGAGAGACGAGTCCATGATGCCACTCTACGATATGATAATGAATGCCCAGAACGGCGAGGCCATGCGCATGATGGCAAAGCAGTTCGGCCTGAATGAAAGCCAGATGGAACAGGCGACGGCAGCCCTGATGCCGGCCTTCTCCACCGGCCTCAGGCGCAATGCCGCAAATCCGATGGACATGTCCAATTTCCTGTCAGCGCTCGCCAGCGGCCACCATGCCGGATATTTCGAGAACATGCAGGCAGCCTTCAGCCCGCAAGGCAGGGAGGAGGGCAACGGCATCCTGGGCCATATATTCGGCTCCAAGGAGGTCAGCCGGGCGGTCGCCGCCCAGGCGGAAGCCGCGACCGGGATCGGACAGGAAATCTTCAAGCAGATGCTGCCGGTGCTCGCGACATCGATCATGGGCGGACTGTTCAAGCAGGCGACCGGGCAAGCCGCAGGTCAGCGGCAGGCTGGCGCCATGGGCGGCTCCAATCCGATCGGCGACCTGATCACCGAAATGATGCGGCAGGGCATGGGTGGCTCGCGGCCACAACCGGCGCCGCAGGCGTCACCCATGGACAATCCGCTCGGACAGATCCTCGAGGGCATGTTTGGCGGGGGGCAGGCGCCGAAGCCGCAGCCGGGCGCAAGCAATCCGTTTGGCGACAATCCGCTCGGCCAGATTTTCCAGGACATGCTCGGCGGCGCCATGGGTGGCGGGCAGACGCAGCAGGCGCCGGAACCGCAACAGCAACCGGACCGCATGCCGTCGGGGCGTGAGCGCAACCCCTATGATGATCTGTTCGGCAAGATGTTCGAGTCGGGCCGCGAAGTTCAGAAGGGCTACCAGAAGACCATGGACTCGATATTCGACCAGTACCTTCAGGGGATGAACCGGTCAAAGTAACGGGATATGAAAAGCCCGGCCGCGCTGGCTCTCGGGGAGCAGGCAAGCGGCCGGGTAAAGGCGGGATACAGGGCAGTATCCCGCAGGGGACCTAAAGTCGACTAGCGGCAAATGTTGCGCCGCGCGCGGCGGGCCAGTTCGGTTGTCGGATCTGCGTTGAAAGGCACGGATCTGCCAAAGCGCAGATCGTCACGGGTCAGGCCGATATCCGACAATTGATGATCGGAAAGCTGTTCCAGATTGCCGATCACGCGGCGGTTGAACAGGGCGCGCAGCAAAGCCTTCACCCTGGCGGTCACGGCGTGAAGAGCATTCAGGGAACCCGGGCCAAAGCTGATGGAGCTGGCAGACGCCCGGGCGGCAGCAGGATTGCGGGCGTTCATGGTGATCATCCTTGATACATCGCGCCGTTTGACGGGGGGCCGGCGCACAACCCCCTTTGCAAATCCTATGTCTCAAAAACTGATTGATCATACCAGCGAATGTTTCTAATCTTTATCATCAGAACTATTGATAGGAACAACCATGCCTGCCCCCCTTGATATCGATCAGCTGCAAACCTTCGTGGCCATTGTCGACACCGGCAGCTTCACCCGCGCGGCAGACAAGGTGTTCAAGACCCAGAGCGCGGTGTCGATGCAGATGCGGCGGCTGGAGGAACGCGTCGGCAAAACCCTGTTTGTCCGCGACGGCCGCCTGAACCGGCTGAGCGAAGATGGCGAACGGATGCTCGGCTATGCGCGACGCATCATCCGGCTCAACAACGAGACCATCGCCGCCTTCGATGACCAGCAGCTCGAAGGCTCGATCCGGATCGGGACGCCGGATGATTACGCTGACCGCTACATGCCCGGCATCATCGCCCGATTCGCCAAGACCAACCCGAATGTCGAACTCTATATCGAATGCGAGCCCTCGGCCGAACTCGCGGCAAGGCTCGCCCGCGGCGAACTGGATGTAGCCCTTGTCACACACAATCCGCGCGAGCGGACATCGGAAGTGGTGCGCACCGAACCGCTCTACTGGGTCACCTCGATGAACCACACCGTGCATGAGGATGCCGTGGTGCCGCTGGCTGTGGGCCGCCGCTCCTGCAACTGGCGCAACCTCGCCTGCACGGCGCTGGATTCGGCTGGCAGGGATTACCAGGTGCTGTTCACCAGCTGGTCGGCGACGGTGGTGGCCTCGGCGGTACTGTCGGGCCTGGCGGTGTCGCTCTTGCCCGAATGCGCCGTCAGGCCGGGCATGCGGATCCTGTCGCCCGCCGACGGGTTCCCCTCGCTGCAACCCGCGCAGATCGGCCTGATGAAACGTCCGGGCGCGCCGGCGGCGCTGGTCAACGCCATCTGCGGCCACATCGCCGCCAGCCTCGACAACATCACACCAGTGGGGACCGATGAAAAACCGATGTCGGCCATGTCCGGCTCATCGTCGCGCAGGGAGCTGCGGCGCCCGGACATCGATGCGGTGCCTGCCTGGTGAATGGTGCCGAGAGATGAGCGCCAGGAACCTGATCAGGCGATATGAACAGCCAAGAGCAGCCACTGCACGAAATTGACGGCCAGACTCGCGATGAACAGCCGGCGACGGAGCCGGACCCGGTTTGATGTCACGTGCACATAGGCATGGGCGGCGCGCGCCAGCACGAAGGCCCAGGCGACGACAACTGCGGCAATCCCTGCCCCGCCGGTGACAAACAGCGACAGGCAGGCTGCGTAGAACAGCACCGGCAATTCAAATTGGTTGGTCAGGTTGCGCGCGGCAGTGGCGCTTGGCTCGGGTTCGATCGAAGGAACCTTGAAATCCGAGACCTTGGCTGTGCCCGCCTTGACCGCGCCGAGACGCCGCGCGGAGACCACCATGTAGATCGCGTAGGTCAAGAGAACCTGGGCCAGGACCGGCCAGAAGATTGCGGTGGATGCGGTCATGGGCGTGCACCTGAACGAGTGTGAACAATCCGGCCTTCCCTAGACCGGGCCTGCGGCAACGGCAAGGGCGGGCGGTCGACGGTCCGAAGCCCGGACACTAGGTGTCCGGCGCGGCCGGTTGGCGCGGGCCTTTCCAGCGGCCGACCCAGAGCGCGACGATGAGCACGGCGGCGAGGGCGAGCGTGATGTACTTGCCGCGGGTCAGGACCTGCAGCACGAAAACGAGCGAGGTGTTGAAGCCTGCTGTCATCGCCTCCGGGCCGTACATCGCATCGGCCACGGCGTTTTCGAGAAAATCGCAGGCGAGATAGGTGAACGCCAGGGCCAGAACCAGTCCGATGCCGATGCTGACTGCCCGCGAGGGCTCGGCCAGCCTTCGCCCGGCATAGACCGAGGCAAAGGCCAGGAAGCCCAAGCTTGCGGCCAGCAGCGGCGGAAACACCAGGTCGGAGCGCGCATGCATGGCCACATAGGCTGCCGAAGCGCTCTGCCTGCCCTCGGCCCCGGCCCGTGCGGCGTCAGCCTGGAAGGCGGCATAGAGCGCACGCGTGGCTTCCTCGTCATGGCCAAGCGGCTTGGCGTCGGGCACCGTCATTCCGCCCAGCAATGCACTGAGCGCGGGCGTCTCGACGAGGGCCATGTATCCCAACAGGCCGGCCGTGATCACGCACACGAGCCAGCCAAGCCAGAGCCATTTCATTACATCGCGCCGGGATAGTTGGGGCTTTCCCGTGTGATGGTGACATCGTGGGTGTGGCTTTCGCGCAGGCTGGCGCCGGAGATGCGGACAAAGGTGGCGCGTTCCTGGAAAATCTTCAGGTCCGCGGCGCCGACATAGCCCATCGCCGCCTTGAGGCCGCCGGCAAGCTGATGCAGGACGCCCGAAACCGGCCCCTTGTAGGGAACCTGGCCCTCGATGCCCTCGGGCACGAGCTTGAGCGTGTCGCGCACCTCGGCCTGGAAATAGCGGTCGGCCGAGCCGCGCGCCATCGCCCCGACGGAGCCCATGCCGCGATAGGCCTTGAACGAGCGGCCCTGATGCAGATAGACCTCGCCCGGGCTCTCATCGGTTCCGGCAAGCAGCGAGCCGACCATGACGGCAGAGGCACCGGCGGCAATCGCCTTGGCCATGTCGCCCGAATATTTGATGCCGCCATCGGCGATCACCGGCACCCCGTGCTTGTGTGCTTCCTCGACAGCGCTCATGATGGCCGTAAGCTGCGGCACGCCGACACCGGCGACGATGCGCGTGGTGCAGATCGAACCCGGGCCAATGCCGACCTTGACCGCGTCGGCGCCTGCATCGATGAGCGCTCTCGCTCCCTCTGCGGTCGCCACATTACCGGCCATGATGCGAACCGAGTTGGACAGTTTCTTGGCGCGGGTGACCGCGTCGAGCACGCGCTGCGAATGGCCGTGCGCGGTGTCGATGACCAGCAGGTCGACGCCGGCCGCAATCAGCCGCTCGGCGCGCTCGAAGCCGTCTTCGCCGACCGATGTGGCTGCGGCGGCGCGCAGCCGTCCCTGCTCGTCCTTGGAGGCATGCGGATTGAGCTGGGACTTCTCGATATCCTTGACGGTGATGAGGCCGACGCAACGGCCCTCGCCGTCGACCACCACCAGCTTCTCGATGCGGTGGGTGTGCAGCAGCCGCTTGGCTTCGGTCTGCTCGACGCTTTCCGTGACCGTGACCAGGTTTTCATGGGTCATCAGTTCCCGGATCTTCTGATGCGGATCGGTGGCGAAGCGCACATCGCGGTTGGTGAGAATCCCCACCAGGTGGCCTGGGTCGGCGGGGCCGCCGCGGTGCTCGACAACCGGGATGCCGGAAATGCCATGCGCCTTCATCAGCGCCAGCGCCTCGGACAGGGCTGCTTCCGGGCTGATGGTCACCGGATTGACCACCATGCCGCTTTCGAATTTCTTCACCTGGTGGACCTGCTCGGCCTGCTCTTCCGGGGTCAGATTGCGGTGAATGACGCCAATGCCGCCGGCCTGCGCCATGGCGATGGCGAGCCGCGCTTCGGTGACAGTATCCATGGCGGAGGAAATGATGGGAAGATTGAGATCGAAATCACGGGCGATTCGCGTGGCGATATTGGCCTGGCCGGGCATGACCTCGGAATGGCCGGGCTGCAGCAGCACGTCATCGAATGTCAGCGCTTCTAAGCCGGTAATGGATTGAATTATGGTCGCCATCGCCTGTCGGTTCCGTCTGTTCTGGGCGGCCCGGACCAGGCAGCCCGTGCTGTTTCGGGTCTCTTGCGTTGGCAGCGGCAAGTACCATGCTTCCATCGCTTGGGAAAGAGCACGAATGCGTTTGCGCACCGAAATTCGCCGCACTGCACACATTGGGGTCTTGCCTCATGACAAAACCCGGGCATCGCTGCCCGGGTTCTGGCTCTCACACATATCCGACCTGATGCTCAGAGGTCGAATTGGTAGGTCTCGGGGATGAACCGGTAGCCTTCGCCGGCCGCTTCCACATAGCCCACCGACGGGAACGGCATGTGGTAGCCGACAAAGGCGAGCCGGTCGGTCGCGATCATATCGAATACGGCCTTGCGCGTCGCCGCGGCGGCGGCCTTGTCGGTGTCGAACACCACTTCCCAGTCCGGACGCTGCAGCGACAGGACGAAATGGTTGGCCGTGTCGGCTGTCAGCATCAACTTGCGACCGCCTGATTCCAGACCATAAATCATGTGTCCGGGGGTGTGGCCGAAGGCGGCCATGCCGGTGATGCCAGACACCACGGTGTCGCCGTCGCCGAGGAAGCTCATCTTCTCGGCCAGCGGAACCACCTTGGAGACCACGCCCTTGTGGCCGTTTTCCGCGCCGGTGCCGATGCGATCTTCTGCCGACCAGAAGTCGTATTCGGCCTGGCCGGTGACATAGCGCGCGTTCGGGAAAGCGGGCTGATCGCCCTCCATCAGGCCGCCGATGTGATCGCCATGCAGATGGGTCAGCACCACCACGGTGACCTGTTCGGGCGTGTAGCCCGATGCCTTGAGGTTGGCGAGCGTCTGGCCGACGCCGCCTTCACGGCCGCCCTCGCCGTTGCCGGTGTCAAACAGCACCAGATCCGTTCCGGTGTTGACCAGCGTCGGCGCAAAGGTGAACTGCATCTTGTCGACGGGCAGATAATTGCTCTCAAGCAGGGCGGTGACGTCTTCCTCGGACTGGTTCGTGCCGAAGATCTTCTGCGGTCCCGGAACGACGCGGTGGCCGTCGGACAGGACCGTCACTTCGAATTCGCCAAGAGTGAAGCGCTTGAACGCGGCGGGCATGGTGGCCGACATCGGCACTTGCGCTTGCGCTGCGCGAACCAGGATCTGCGGCGCGGCCAGTGACGTGAGGCCCGCGGCCGACAATTTGAACATGGAACGTCTGGTAAACTTCATCTCGAACTCCCTCTCATCTTTCGATACCGGACAAGTAGCGCAGCGCGATCACCGGACAATGACTGCCCGGGCCATTGTGATTGACATTGTGTCCACCAATCCTGAACGCTAATGCGTTTGAGATGACCGCCCAGTCCTTGACCGGGGCTCCAAAAGCACCAAAACAGTCAGCCCCGCCGCATCGGATACGCATCTTGAACCGCCGCATACCCCTCGTCCTCGCTGTCGCCCTGTTCATGGAGCAGATGGATTCCACCGTGATCGCAACGGCCTTGCCGGCGATCGCCGCCGACATCGACACCAGCCCGATTGCGCTGAAGCTGGCGCTGACCGCCTATCTGGTGTCGCTTGCGATCTTCATTCCGATTTCCGGATGGATGGCCGACCGGTTCGGCTCGCGGCGCATCTTTGCGATTGCCATCGGCGTGTTTCTCGTCGGCTCGCTTGCCTGCGCGGTGTCCGGAAGCCTGCTCGAATTCGTGCTGTCGCGCTTCCTGCAGGGCATGGGCGGCGCGATGATGACGCCGGTCGGGCGGCTGGTGCTGTTGCGGTCGACGAAGAAATCGGACCTGGTCAACGCCATGGCGTGGCTGACCATTCCTGCCCTGGTCGGTCCGCTCGCCGGTCCGCCCGTCGGCGGCTTTCTCACCACGTTCCTGTCCTGGCACTGGATCTTCCTGATCAACATCCCGATCGGCCTCGCCGGCATCGTCTTTGCGCTCACGGTCCTGCCGAAGGATGACGGAGGGAAAAGCGAGCGCGTTGACTGGATCGGCTTCATCCTCTCGGGCGCCGCCGCCTCGGGGGTGGTCTTCGGCCTTTCGGTGATCAGCCTGCCCGTATTGCCGCCGGTCTGGGGACTTGCTGCAACGACCGGAGGCATTGTCTGCTTCATCGCCTATCTGAAGCATGCGCGTCGGCATCCAAGGCCACTGCTCGATCCGAGGCTGTTTCGCAACAGGACCTTCGCGCTGTCTCTGACCGGCGCCAACCTGTTCCGCATCGGCGCCGGGGCGGTGCCCTTCCTGCTGCCGCTGATGCTGCAACTGGGCTTCGGCATGTCGCCGTTCCAGTCCGGCCTGATCACCTTCGTTTCGGCCGCAGGCGCCATCCTGATGAAGTTCATCATCCAGCGCCTTCTCCGGTTTGGCGGCTTCCGCCGCACACTGCTTGTCGCGGCGGGCGGATCGGCGCTGTCGATTGCCGTCAACGGTTTCTTCACGCCGTCGACGCCCGTCCTGCTGATCATGGCGGTGCTGTTTTTCGGCGGCCTGGTCCGCTCGATGTTCTTCACCTCTGCCAATGCGCTGACCTTCGCCGAGATCGACGAGACCAATGCGGCCCAGGCCAGCGCGATCACTTCGGCGATGCAGCAGGTGTCCATCGCCGTGGGCGTGGCGCTGGCGGGCGGCATTCTCGATATCGTCACCACCTACAATGGCGGAGAGCTAACGCTCGGCGCGTTCCACATCGCCTTCTTCATCATCGCGTCCATCGCGGCGTTGGCACTGATCCCGTTCCTGGCCCTGCCCGCCAATGCCGGGGAGGTCGTCTCCGGTCACGGCCTGAAACGCGCCGGCTCGCGCGCAGCCTCACCCGTCCGCGACTGATCCCTCATTGCGACGGCCCTTGAAGCCCTTGGCGAGCACGAACATCTCGACCGATTCGGCGCGCGAGGACGGCGGCTTGATGTGCACCACCGATTTGAAATTCTGCTTGAGCAGCGTCAACAGGTCATTCTCCGTGCCGCCCTGAAAGGTCTTGGCCAGGAAATGGCCGCCCGGCGTGAGCACTTCAATGGCGAAATGCGCCGCCACCTCGCACAGATGCATGGTCCTGAGATGGTCGGTGCGCTGGTGCCCTGTGGTGGGTGCGGCCATGTCCGACAGCACCACGTCCGGTGCACCGCCCAGCGCGTCCTTGAGTGCCTGCGGCGCGGCATCGTCGAGGAAATCCATCTTCAGAAACTTGACGCCGGCCAGGCCGTCCATCTCGAGAAAGTCGATCGCCACGACCTTGGGGTCTGCATCGGTGGAATCGGTGACCTGGGCGGAGATCTGCGACCAGCCGCCGGGCGCGGCGCCGAGATCGATGATCCGCCGGGCCTTGTCGAGAATCTTGTGCTTCTCGTCGATCTCCAGAAGCTTGTAGACCGCGCGCGAGCGATAGCCTTCCTGCTTGGCCTGCTGCACATAGGGATCGTTGAGATGCCGCTCGATCCAACGCCGCGACGACGCCTTGAGCTTGCTCTTCTTGACCTTCTGTCCAAGCTTGCGGCCGGTCGGGCCTGAGGGTGGACGGGTCATGGTGATTCCCCCGGGCTGGGTCGCTGGTTGCGGGTGCGGAAATTGCGGCCGGCGCGCCGCCATGCGCCGTCGGACGCCATCATCTCGTTGAGAAGGCCTTCACGCAGCCCCCGGTCGGCGACGCGCATGCGCTCGGACGGCCAGCGCTTGCGGATCGATTGCAGGATCGCGCAGCCGGCCAGCACCAGGTCGGCCCGGTCGGCGCCAATGCAGGGATTGGCGGCGCGGGCCTCGAAATCCCAGGACAACAGCCGCTCGAGCATGCGGTCGACCTCGTCATTCGACAGCCAGAGGCCATCGACCTTGCGGCGGTCGTAGCGGGGCAGATCCAGATGCAGGCCAGCCAGCGTGGTCACGGTTCCGGACGTGCCCAGCAGATGAATGCGGCGGTCGCCAAGACCCGAGAAAGCGGGCAAGGCCGGCGGGATGAAGGCGTCGAGCATCGCATCAACCTCCTCGACCATGGCCGCAAACACTTCCGGCGTCACCAGGCAGCCGCCATGGCGCTCGGACAGGGTGACGACACCCACCGGCAGCGAGGTCCAGGCCTTGATGTGATCGGCCAGGCGGTTGGTGCGGTTTTCGGTGAGATCGATCATGGCGATTTCCGACGACCCGCCGCCGATGTCGAACAGCACCAGACCGTCGGTGTCGCGCCCGACCAGCGAGGAGCAACCCGCTACCGCCAGCCGCGCCTCGGTCTCCCGGGTGACGATCTCGAGCTTCAGGCCGGTCTCCGCCTCGACCCGGTGGAGAAATTCAGCACCGTTCTGCGCCTGGCGGCATGCCTCGGTGGCGATCAGCCTGTGACCGCGGACGGGGCGGTTTTTCAGTTTGCCGGCGCAGATCTTGAGCGCCTCGATGGCGCGGTCCATGGCATCACCAGACAGCCGGCCCGTAGCGTCCAGCCCCTCTCCGAGCCTGACAATGCGGGAAAAGGCATCGACGACGCGGAACTGGCCGGGCCGGGTCGGCTGGGCAATCAGCAGGCGGCAATTGTTGGTGCCGAGATCAAGCGCCGCATACAGATCATCCACCGGCCTGCGCACCGCGGGCGCCTCCGTCGCGAGGGAACCGCCGGTCACCGGGGCCGCAGTTGGGGCTGCGCAAGCCTGGCCTGATGCCGCTGCGGCACGGGAAACCGGCCGCACCTGACCCGGCGCCTTTTGCGGCGCCAAGGGCCTGCCCTGGATCTCACGGCCTGTTTTCCGCCGCCGGCGGCGGCCTTTCTTCTCGCCCGGCTTGACCGCCGGCCTGCCGCCCTGGCCTTCGGCCTGGCCAGCATCCCGCCCGTCGCCGTGCCTGTCTCCGGGCACCGACGGTACTGCGCCAGCCTGCGCAGTCGCGGACTGATTGCCGTTTGTGGCGCCGGATTTGTTCGCGTTTTTCCTGCGCCGCCGCCTGCGGCGTCCCACCGGTGCGGCACCGGCTTCCTTGCTGGCGGATATGCTGGCTGGACCTCGCCCGGATGGCGCGCCATCCGGATCGGAGCCTGAAACCGCGGAGTCCCCGCGTTTCCGTTCCACACCATCCGTCGCTGCCTTGGCGCGCTCAGATGGCCTTTCACCTGCCAGTGATACCCCCGCGTTTGGCGTTTCGCCGTCCCGAAGGTCTGTCACGGTCTGTCCTGTCATGCGCGGCGAGCAAGGTGGCCCGCATTGCGCTTCACGGTTTGTCGTTGGACAAAGATTAGCAAAGCGGCGCGCAGAACGCAAAATTCTTTTTGGGCGGCAAGGAGCCCGGCTTCACGGGGCCTCGCGCGCGCCGAATTGCGAAGCGCGCCGGAGCCTGACCGCGCTTGCGAAAAAACTGCACAGACTGTGTTTGCATCCGCGCCGGTTATTGGTTATAAGCCGCCCGCGCCCCCGGAATTTCCGGCCCGGCCAGCGTTGGGGAATAGGTTAACGGTAGACCCACGGACTCTGACTCCGTTAGTCCTGGTTCGAATCCAGGTTCCCCAGCCAATCTCCCTCTTCAAGCCCTGAACAAGATTGATTTTCCAGCGTTTTTTCGTTAGCTGGGGATAGATTTTGCCGTCTGGTGGACAGTACTGTCTTACACGGGTGTCCCCCACGCGTGTCTTACATTGGTGTCCAGCAGACGGAAAAGTTGGAGAATCCGTCACCTCCAAACGGAGGTTGGCATGAGCGTGCAATATGTATTCCGGCGCGGAGCGGTCTATTGGTGGAGGCGGCGATTGCCCGTACAACTTCGGACCGATTGCCGTTCGAGGATTGAAGTCAGCCTGCGGACAACGTCGCTGAACATTGCCCGTTCTATCGCCGCCGAGGTCACGAGGGCCAGCGAGCACCTTCTACACGGAATGAGCCCATCCATGATCTCTCCTGATGACGCCCGTCGTATCCTGACCAAAGTGGCTATCACCCATAGCGCCAAGCTTGACGGTGTCTCTGCCGCTGAACTGGCCTTCGGCGACAACGCCAAGAATGCGCGGACCGCGGACATCGCGACCGGCTGGGCATACCGCCTCTTCGCGGCTCAAGGTGTCGATGCAACTGTTGGGCAGATAGAGCAAAAGGAAATGTTGGCCGCAGGACTTGAAGCACAGACGATCACGCTGGTCGCCCAGACGATTGTAACCTTGCGGCAACAGGGGGCCATGCCGCCGAAGCGCAAGCGGATTGCGGGCCTGATGGCCGAGTTCAATATTCCCGAAACACGGGTGAACGTTCAGCAGGCCGAGCAGCTCTATCTTCGTGGAATGGCGGCAGCACTTCTCGACGCCGATCGCCGCTGGACCGGCCTGCGTCATGATGACGACCTTCTTCTCCAATCAGGCCTGCTAGAAGAAGCACGAAGGCCGATCGCTCAATCTGTTCCTGCCGGTATCCCCACTGCACTGAGCTCCCCTGCTCCCGTCGAGCCAGTCAGTGTTCCAGTGCCCCCGGCCAAAGGTCCGCAGACGCCTCCTCCCGAAATATCACCCGCTGCTCCGGTCACCGCCGAGGTGGCGATCAGCGACGATGCCGACGATATCGACAGCCTCACTGACATCGAAGATGAAAGCTATCGCAGCCTGATCGATATCGTTACGGCGGCCGGCGAAGCAAAGGTTACGCTCAAGCAGTGGGACAGCAAGACACTCAAACAACATATCCAGCTCGCCAAGCTGTTCGTGCGCTTCCTTGGACACGACAACCCGACCCGTGTCGGACAAAAGCACCTCGCACAGTTTCGCGATATCCTGCTCAAATTCCCCAAGAACTACGGCAAGTCGCCGCGGGATCATGTCATCTCCGTCAGCGACATTCTCGCCCGAGCGGAGAAGCTTCCCAAGGCAGAGGTCGGCCTGACAAAGGCAACGATCAATCGTCACATGAACAACATGGCCAATATTGCGGGCATGTGCGAGGCCTATGGCTATTCCTGGGAGAGCTACAACGGCATTTCCAAGCTTCGCGCTAAAACCAGCGGAGAACCGGAGAACGAACGCCCGTCCTTCACCACCGGCGATCTTGAGGCCTTGTTCAGTCTTCCGATCTGGACCGGTGCAGCCACGGGCACCAATGATGCCAGTCCGGCTGGCGAGATTTTCCATGATGCACGCTACTGGGTGCCCCTCATCGGAGCATATCAGGGTGCAAGGCGAGAGGAAATTTGCGGGTTTAGGCTCGATGAGATCATCGACCTCGAAGGCATCTGGGGGTTCAAGTTTATCCCATCAGAGGGGCGCAGATTTAAGTCGAAAGCGGCGAAACGACACATTCCCATTCACCCTGAACTGATGCGGCTTGGTTTCCTCGATTATGCTGACGCACTGCGCAAGGCTGGCCATTTCCTGCTGTTCCCAGAACTTCGGGCGGTCGCGGAAGCGACGCCGATGGGAGATGTCTTCAACGACGATTGGCAGAAGATGAAAGACCTGGCGATGCCGCTGGCGAAGGCAGAGGGAAAGGTGTTTCATTCGTTCCGCCACTGGTGCAACAACGAGATGAAACAGAAGGGTGTCAGTTCAGAAATCCGCAAAGACATTCTCGGTCACATCAACAAGGATGTGAACGAGGGCACCTATTCACAGGTGGCCCGACTGCGGCTGATGCGGAGGTGTCTTCAGAAGCTTCCCAGGCCGAGTGCCGGACTTGAACCGGCACCGGTTCGACTGCTGCCTCAGGTTCTTGCCCACACGCCGCGGCAGACGCGCAAGCAGGCTACCGGTTGAGGCAAGGTGCGGTCGCCCACGACGGGGCGGCAGCTGGCTTGGGAAACGGGGTCACGGCAACCTGGTAGCTCGCCTGGCTGTCAGACCCGCCGTTCGCCCAACCTCTGAGGTTTCCGCCAAATGGACTCTTTCCTCACTTGCCATTGATCGACGGAAGCGAAGTGAGGCCTACCTCGCTCGGAGTGTTGACCAGGCAGAGAAAAGCCCCACGGATGAAAGTGGGGCTCTGGGGGATTGGGCAAGCGATCACGCGCGATGCGTCAAGTTGCGGTAGCCGGCTACCTCGACATACTCGATGTGACGGGGGCATTGGTGCCCGCCATCAGACTGCTGAGGGCTGCATCCATTTCCGCGTCGGAGACGCTTGGGGTCCCCTCCTCACGGTCGCCTTCCCTATCGAGCACTGGCTCATCGTTCTCCTTCACGGCTCCGTCTGTTTCAGCAGCGACGACGCCGTGAGGATCGGAGGGCTTCGAGTTCATCACAAATGGGTCTCCGTGTACCGCGAAGCGCAGGGCTGGGTGTGCGACCTCCACGACCCATTTCTCCATCTCGTCGCGCGCTGGCCAAGAGCCTGCGCCACCCAATCGGTAGAGACTGTGCTGGACCGCGCCCCAGCCGGTTACCGATCCAAGACTGGCATGCTGAAGATTGGCTTTCGGCATGTAGCTGTTTGGAGAGAGAGGGACGGCGAGGTCCTTGAAAATATCAGATGCATGCCGTGCATCTGTTTCCACTTCACTGGCAAGGGTCGACATGACGATCCGCTTTCCGTCGTTGAATCTGGCAATAGCGTTCTCGACCCCAACCAGGACGGCAGCCGTTAGTCTATGAAAATCAGCCATGCTCGGCTTACGTTTGGCTTCAACCATTTTCTGTAGTCCCGCCCTGCCGCCGATCAGCGCGGGATCGGTAACCTCTGCAGCGTCTTCCTTCCTGCTGATGATTGCCTTGATTTCGCCACCCGTCAGGCGCTTGCCCTCATCAAATTTGTCGAGCACGGCGTTGATCTGATCGGGCTCGCCCGTGGCGAGATCAAACAGGGCTGTCGTTCCGAGAGCATGCTTTTCGAGACGCGCACGGTAATCACCAAGCCGCTCGTGAACGGAGATAAAGCTCCAGGCAGATCGAACGGAGTAGCCGCAGCTTTCTTTGAGCCACCGGCCATATCGCTTTTCAGGCTGAAGCGATTTTGCCTCGGCCATCCACTTCCCGACATCAAAGACCTGACCGGTAGTCCTGCGGTGCACAGAGACAATTTCCGCGACGATCTCGTCCAGCCGTTTCTGCACCTCTGGCGCAAGAGACAGGTCATGTGCCACCGGCACGACAATCTCGCGTGCCTTTTTCTTCGCTGTCGCGCTAACCTTTTTGCGCGTTTCCTTTGCCTGCTTTGCAGCACCTGCGCGCTGCACCTGTCGGTCGATTGAAGCCATGATAAAACCCTTTCACTAAGAATGCCCGCATTATTGCCGACTGAACTATTTTACTCCAATAGTATTGGTTGTAGCAAATCGAGCGTTATTACATATCATCTGTATTGTTCAATTAAGTGCGGATAATTCATAAATCAATATGCGACATTCATCAATATTCATCGATTTTCGTCCATATTTATGATGTGAAAGAAAAAAGATTTATTTTAGCAATCTATTGGTGTGTGATTTTTATGCATGACTCTTGAAATGAAAATGGAGTATTTATTGAAGATATAAATGCCGCCCTGATGGAGCAGCACTGCGTTGGAACCGAGCCAGGATTGGAGTGCCGAAATCGATGCCTCATCATCCTCGAGAGACTTCGTTGCGCATTATTCGAGATGACACAGCCAGGCCGGCAGAATATTGTTGCGAGCATGAGTTCAGACGATTGGTCAGATACGGAGAACGACGCCGCGGTGGCGTTGTATTTTTCGATGCTTGGCAATGAGCTCTCTGATCATCCCTACAACAAGGCGGCCAACAACCGGTTGCTCCAGGAACAGACCGGACGTAGCCGTGGGTCTGTGGAATTCAAACACTGCAACATATCTGCCGCTGCAAAATGCTTCGGCCTCCCGATCATCAAAGGCTACCAGCCCCGCTTCAACTTTCAAATGTCCTTGGCAGAGGCGATCTCGCGCTGGCTGGTGCGACATCCAGAATGGGAGGCAGACCTGTCTCAGCCCAGGCAATCAGGTATGGCCCAGGCGTCATCGTTGTTCATTGGGATCGCACCAACGCTTCGAAACACACCGCCGCCAGACGAGTTGGGTCAAATGCAGGCGGTTGCTCGGCGCTTTGATGTTGCAGGGCGCGATGAGCGCAACAGGGCACTTGGTCGTGCCGGTGAGGAGCTTGTGTTTCATCGAGAACGGACGCAACTCGCTCAGCAGGGCCGCAGTGATCTCGCCAGCCGCGTGCGCTGGGTTTCCCAGGAAGATGGCGATGGCGCGGGCTATGATATTGCCAGCTTCACACAGGAGGGCCGTGAGCGCCTGATCGAAGTCAAGACAACAAATGGCTGGGAGCGAACGCCTATCCATATCTCGCGGAACGAACTGGACGTCGCGGAGGCTCGCCGCGAGGACTGGCATCTCTTTCGCCTCTACGAGTTTGCACGCTCTCCCAAGGCCTTTGAACTACGTCCGCCGCTCGAAGCTCATGTGGAATTAGCGGCAACGAGTTACCTGGCTAGCTTCGGATGATGCATATTATGTGGGCCATGCGGGACGTTCGGCTGGCAGTCGCTACAGGTCTACTTCTCGCCTCAATGTCGGTCGTTCATGCGATTCCCGAACCGTCCTGAAAGCCGTCGTTCGCACGCGCCGACGCGAAGGACCAAGAATGGCAGGGAGCTGTCGTTCGCTGCATCCTAGACAAACGGCAGCAATGCGCAGAGAGCTGCCGGTCGGTGCGCCGCCCTGGTAGTGAAGGACAGCGCAGGGAGCAGGCTTTGCTCCTGAAACAGACGGTAGCACCACAATCAATGTGACCGGCCGAGGCTGACGCCAATCTTGGCCGACAGCAGGCCCTCAGAAACTTCGTCCATACCGAATAACCCGATCGTCCTCACCGCCGCTGACAGGGACAGTGAGGCAAAGTGCCTCCGGCCTGGCCTGCCGATTTTCGTGGGGTTTAGCTACTGTATGAATATCCATTGGGCCTTGACTTCAGCCAGAACTAGTGTGGACTGTTACGTAGTATTGCTGTGTCCTAAGCCCCCGTCAGAAGTTACGCGCAGGCTTATTTTCTTAAATCCAAAAAGGAGAGCATTCATGGCACTTAAACCAGGACCAAAGCCGATAGCGAAATCCACAGGGAAACCGGATCAGCGCCGCCGTGATAACAAAAGCACACCAGGGAATACACCGTCCCTCAAACCTAGCAAATCTAGCAAGCCCACCAAATAAGGCACATAAAAGAGGGCTCTCGCTGATTTGCACTTCTACCCCGGTATTCGATTGAACCTGCGCGAAATGCCGCGCGGACTGCGTGCCTGTCGGATGTTGGATGTCAGCTTTCTCGAATTCCCCGCCGATACCGGTCAGTCCGATAACGTGAAGAGTTTCCCGGAAGCGGAAATCATTTCCGCTTTGCGCCTCCACCGCGGACGTCCAAGCAGCATTTGCGTCTTTTTGTGAGGGAACGCTCCAGTCCCTCCCATCGAGGTAGGTTGCGCCCTCAGTCAGCTGTGAAGTTAGGGTTTCGCTATGTTTCGTAGGAAGGTTACTATTCGTTGACAGCTAAGGCGATTTGCTTGGGAATCGCGGAACGAGTCGGCTCGAAGGCATTCGACCTGCTGTGAGCAAAGACGCGGCTATTAGAGAAGCTTGTACTTGTCGGCCTCGACGCTCATCCCGTTTAGTGATACCTCGTTGCGCGCGTGACGGAATGCCTTCTGATAGTCCTGACCATTTGCCAGGGCGCGATAAAAGGCACGAGAGAACGCAATCGCAGCGTCGTCGGCGATCGACTGGTCACATCCGATCACCCACGGCACATGCGCTCGAACGGCCTTCGCAACATCCTCAGAATAACATGCGCTGAGGATCACGCATTTAACCGTATCCGCGTGGAGGCTAATCAACTCCCCAAACGATTTCGCGTCCACAGGCGCTGCGTCACCGTTACGATCTTCAAAAAACAGCGTGCCAGTATCGCCATGCCCGCTGAAATGCAGCACCTGCGGCTTCTCATTGAAAAGGGCGTCTTGAATCTGGTCTACGCGAACAGCCCACTCGTTAACGACTACAATATCGACCACTGCATTCTGAACCACCCTCAGTTTGTCCTTGAGATCGCGAACTTCTTCGTCGAGCCGCAGGCGATCGGCGTCCTTCGGCGCTGCCAACAGCATTAGCGCTTTCATGGCCTGCCTCACCGGCTTAGCTTTCTTGATTGACTGCATTAAATCGTCCTCCTCGCCGAAGAGATCGGCGGTGCCTGTGCGTAGGTCCTGCAGAAGCAATTTTTTGTAGAGGGGCTTGCCTTCTGCTCCAAGCCGAAGATGGTCGCGTAGTTCGGGGTTCGCATCAAATAGCTTCAGGGCTTCTTCCTCGTACATCACACATACGTTGGAGAACCGAGCGAAATGCTGCGCAAGCAGCTTGCGAACGTATTCGACAGACTCCTGCTTGGACCAGTCAAGCATGATGCCTTCGAGCCCTTCGTAGTAGACCGACAGCAGTCCCTTCGCCATCCCTTCACGCGCGTCGGCGCTGGGTAGGTACGGTCCGTCAAGCATCAGAGCATGTCGTTTGTCATGATCGGTCTCGCGCATCGCGACAAGCTGCATGATCTTCGCCTGAACGTTTGGTGGCAGCGCATCTACCGTGTGTGTGCTCACGCCCAGATCGTGCATCCCAAGCTTCTGATTCTCGATTATTGCCCACACGGAGTACTGTACTACGATATCGTCGGGGTAGCTTCCAAGCGCCTTGATAATCTGCCCGTTACTGTGCTTCGGGTGGAAGAGGTTGTCGACATCCCGGTTCAGCCCTACTGTTATCAGAGCTAGCTTCAAAATTTCCTTGTCTGCTTTGTCAATGTCGATCCGAACATTGGAAAGGTCGAGCAACTTTGGATCGGTGTTTTGGAGTGCCGCGAGTGTGCGCAAGCACGGATCGCAGTTCTGAAATAGATCAATCTCCTCTATCCGACCGCCATGCATACTCGACAAAGCAGCAATACCAGCCGCAGTAATTTCTGGATCACCATCATAATGCTTCAGAGCCAGCCTAACTGGGTTGTCGGACTTCGTCCTTCGACCCAATTGGCCCAATGCGTTGAGGCTCCAGCGCACGACCTTCCGGTCTTGGTTGCTTTGAAGCAAAAGACCGTCAATGGTGGTCTCAACAGCCTCCAAGCTTTCGGCGTTGAAGCGCGCTCCACCGCGGTACATTCGGGAAACGTCTTGCAGCGCCTTCTTCTTGCGACGTATGTCGCCGTGGTCCAGTTCGAACCTGAGAAACGCCGTCTGTTGAGTGGTGATAACCGGTGAAAGCGCCATTAATTATTTCTGTTGTTAACGGATACAGTCCAATGCAGCGCGAGACCAAGGTTCGAAGTCGTCGATATTGTTCACCCGCGATGACATATCGAACCAACATACATCATTCAGGGATAGACGCCGAGTGGTAGGCTCAAACCATTCAGGGCACTTCCACTGCATTATCAGCAGTATTGTCGGTTTGTCGCCCGAGTAATCAAGCCTCACGATGTCTGTTGACGTGGGAAGTTCGACTTGTCCCTCGTTCGTTAAGGAGCGCAGTGAGAGATCAAGGTCGGTCAGCAATGCCTCAAGCGCACCTTCGGCCGCACCGTAGTCGCCATCCGAGAACAACGTATTGTCGGTAAAGCCAACGATCCCGGGAAACCCGATCGTGCGACGGTTGACAAACTGGTCGCGGTCATCCCGATATCGTCCTACGCGATAGGAGAGGACACACTGGGCGCGCCGCACAAGCGAGAACGACCAGATCATGATGAAGTCGGATGAGGTGTGTTTCGGATCGACATACTTGACTGCGTCGTGGCGTTCGGCGTCTGCGACGAGGTCATGCCAACTATGAAATTTCGAGAACCGGTCCGACATGACGTACTTGGTCGCCAACGCGAGACTCGGCTCGTTCAATAGGTCGCGAGTGCGCCGCCGCGCCGGGAACGCCGTCTTGAATTTCTGCGGGATCGACGGATCGGACATAAACTCGGTAAGAAAGAATACGCCTGGCTCGGTCCGATAAAACAGCGTGTGACGACGGTTGTGGAGTATCTCCTCGCTAAGCCTTGCCTGTAAGGTCTTGAACTGCGTCTTGCCGTACAAATGATCGGGCACGATCCCAGCCCTATACGCCGCGCTTATAATGGCGCGCGCGCTCATCGGCCTCTTCGAAGCTCTCAGCACTCGTTCTGCTATGTCGAGATAGGAGTCCATACGCAACCGATCTTAATGCTTTTTTATACAATAGCAGAGCGACGGCAAAGACGCGATTCCGGAGTGACGATCGGATCGGACGCCCAATTGACCTATTGTGCCTCATGGTCTTCGAGATGCGGCTCCGGCCCATTCCCTGATGTCGCCGTTAAACAAATCCTGGCCGGAGATGATTTGGCCTCTTGCGTCGCGCCATTCTTGGGAGGGCTTTACCTGTGGCGGCAACATAGCTGGCTTCTCCCTATTACTCTCCCGGAGCATCTCTAGGAGGCGATCACCGTCCACCAAATCCAGACGAAGCTTATGTTTTGCGCCAGCGGCTTTTGCAGGCATCGCTTGCGCCACTCGTGTGAAATGGGAGGCCGTTGTCACGAAGACACCATGGTCTACCCGTTCGAGAACCATTGCACCTACGAAGTTTCTGACCTCTTTAACGGATTCGGCTTCTGACGTGATACGGCGCTTCACTTGGACAGCTCGTCGGATCGCTCCGCCCTCCGACGCAAGATAGAGGTCGATCCCCCCGTCTGCACTGTTGGCGTTCGCGGAGACCCTGATGACCTGGCCGCCATGGTGTTCCTGCAGGAGGGAAGCGACCAAGTCTTCCGCCTGCTGTGCCGACAACAGGGTCCTGTCCTCCCAGCGCTTCACCAGATGTCGCTGAAGCGTTTCAATGGGAAGCGTCGTCTCGCCGAGATCGATCTCTGACTGGAGAGCGTGGGTGAGTTGCCACCACGTGGCTCGGGACACCTTGCTCGGATAGTCGGGGAGTGACACCTCACTATCTTGGCGAAAGTGCCACCAGCCACACGATGGGCAAATCTCTACCGTGAGCCATAGAAATTGTATGTGTCCGGGTTTGAGTGGCTGGGTAGGCAGTTCGTGCTCGAACGCGAGGAAGCCAATCGAGCAGCAGGGGCAGATTCGTTTCCGCAGTGCGTTTGAGAAAAACATCACTCCAGCGTCGAGATCGACGTGGTCATAGTTGAGGATGCCGGTGTGGACGTTTCGCTTGTACTCAGGCACCACGCACCTTCCCGCTATCGCCGACACGAATGGCTGACAATAATGTCGTTTTCACACGTAGAAAAGGGCGATTGTTCTTCCGGTATCGATGGTTCAGCTCTTGATAGATGTACAGGCCCCTACCAGATTTCGCTCCAACCCGCGCGCCTGGAGTTGGGAGTGGACTGACGCACTCGTTTGCTGAGCTGGACAAAAAAGCGCCTTGCAGGATTTCGCTATACAGCCGTGAATGGCCGTAATGGGGTCGACGAATGTCAGCTCTCAGTGAGCCATCCAGAACCCGACAGTCCACTCCGGCCCCTTTTCGGTCATTAGTTTTCGCCACAATTAAGGTCCGCGTCCTATCTTTCATCGTCCTTCGTTTGGCGACTATTGAGGGCGTTATCTAACCCGACTGCATGAACGGGCCGCGTGCACTGTTAACCATCTCAGTGCTCTTGTTCCGGAAGTGTTCCAATTGACTTGCCGGAGACGGAAGCCCGGACTATGTCTGGGTGGTCGGCAGAAGATTAACTTCTGCAGTGACTTAGCGGCCCTCGCCGATGCGGAAACATCAACCGAGGGCCTAACCCGCAACCTTCTCTGAAAAGGCCTGAGGCTATGTTGACCCTTACCGCTATCTCTCCGAATGGGAAAGACCCTTCGCACCGCTCTCCTGTTGAATTCCGATCGCGACAGCGTCCTCGGCTAACTGGTGATCTGTCTCCAGAAGCCGCTTTTCTCCCGCGCGCCTGATCGTTTTCACTACCAGCGATCACGCCCAGCCTCTCGTAGACATCGACGGTTTGAATGCCCGTTCGGGGCAGCCCATGCGGAAATAATTTCCGCATTCGAACCTCCGTGTCTGTCTGGATGCCGCCGTCATCGCTCCTCAAAAGGAGTCACCCCATGAACAAAACCATCCTCAAGACAACGACTTCGCCTCTCTACACTTGTTCCGCCGATTGCCATGATTTGAGGGATCGGATCGACGGACTCATCGATGAGGTCATTGCCTCCAGCCTGTCCACCGACGCACTCGCACAGTCCCTCTCTGGCGGACTTGCAGAGGTCGGCACGATCCTTCGGTCCATCCCAGGCCACGAAGGGCGGCTGCTGGAGCGCGGCCTTGCCATGATCGCCAGATGCAATCCTGACTTGGTAGTGCTGACCCAGAATCTGCGCATGCCGGTGACGCCAGCAGCGCTGCAACTGGTTGAGAAAAATTCGCCCGAGCATTATCGGTCGCTGACACTGGATGCCGACCACGGCGGTCGCAAAAGCTACACACCTGACCTTCTTATTCTCAATCGGCGGACAAAGCTGGCGCATGTTGTCG
>NZ_JACIYP010000020.1 GCF_014359905.1 Hoeflea sp.
GCCTTGCTGGCGCTGCGCAAGATGTTCAGGGAGAGGGTGGATGCAAACTGGAGAGCCGCCCGGGGTCCGGTTGCAGTAACGGTAACCGGAGGCTCCTCTTCGGAGATCGTTCTTCAGGAACATACTGAAGAAGGCACCGATGCAGATGATCCGGTAGAACATCTAACTGATGCCGGGGAGGGCGATGCACTTCTGCGCACCGAGCGACCTCCTATCATCGTTGGCTTTGCCCAGGTCCCGGCTGCCGGCCCACACTAGCGGCTCTCAGCCGCCCGCAGCACCGCATTTCATCCAATTCGAAACCCAACAATGGCAAGCCAAGGGCTCGGCCATGGGAGACACGTGCCATGACGACCAACACCACCATCATCGCTTTCCCCACAGACCATAAACCAATTCGAGCAAAGGCACTTCGCAGTCGGGTTGAAGACCATCCGACGGCGCAATCCGCCGCGCTGCCACTCTTTGCAAAACGAGATGTTTCGCAGGGGCGGGCGGAAGCCAGTGCTTCAGGACTGCCGCCACGTACCCCCGAGGAGCAGGCCCGCCATGTCGCCGCCGTCGTTCGCATCGCCATCCGTTCAGCCAGACGCCGCGGCGTCAGGCTTGAAAGTGTGCTGTCTATTCCGCGCGGATGGCTCCTCGATCTGTGTGACCAGGGCGACCCGACCTGCATCGTTGTCCGCGATTGGCTCCAGGGAAACCGCAAACATTTGCCGAAAGACCTGGAGAACGCGGCCACCAGATGGACAAGCGGTACATGGGGAGATGCGAAATGAACAAAATCTTTGAACGCATCTCCGAGCACCTTCTCAAGCGTATTCGCAGGCGTGCCGTGCTTGACCTCTACCAGCGTGCATCGGACGTAGGACTGCTCGACATCAGCTTTCCCTTCGGTGAAAAAGCGAAAGGCATCGCATGGCAAGTGTCCGGGTCTGCGGCATGCGGGCTTGCCGGCGACAGGGACCGTGCCCGCCGTCTCGTCGGTCGGGCGCTGAAGCACGCATCAACAACGATGCATGACGGCTTTGTCGATCATGGCGGCGGCGAACCCGTCAACCGGATGGCCATTGGAATGTCTCGCAGTAAGTCAGTGTCCAAGGCCCAACGAAAACACGTTGACGCAGGTGTGAAACCGTCACCGCCAAAGAAGGTGCGAACACCTGCGACCGATCCGATGCTTGCCAGGCAGTTGGACACCCCAACCATGCTCGCGCTTTTACGCGAATTACTGCCGCCGCCAAACCCAGTTCAGGTCATGGTCGCTTTGCTGATCGCCCGTGCCACAGGCGAGAGTATCGCGGATCTCGCTCATCTGCGCGATGTTCTGATGCGCCGGAACCCGGTGATCCTGCTCAGGGTTCCGGTCGCAGGTTTTGAAAGACAATGCGGGCTGATGCTTGAAGATGCTCTGATCGCCCCCTTCTATGCGGAACTGACGGACATCCGGGGGGACCGTCCTCTCTCCGAGCGTTTTGGCGAAGCTCGACCTGAGATGCGGCAGCGGAAAATTGTCACCGCGTCTGGTCGAAATGTCGTGGAATTGACCCGGCAGACCCTGACAACAAAACTGGGAAAGGCGATTCTTGGCGACCCGGCGCCGATTGTCATTGCCGACGAGACGTCAGCGCCTGCCAGACAGGAGATCATCGCCGCCGCCGACATCGTGCTTCATGGCGCTTGCATCGATCCAGAACTGATCGCGGAGCTGCTTTATATCTGTCTTGGCGTTCCCGTTGACGAATGCAGCGCCATCATGGAAGGGATGGCTTTTGATCCCAGCCGCCTCGCCATTGATGATCTGGCGCTGGCAGTGCGGCCCGGGCGCACGGCGAAATCTGTGCTGAGCCTTCTTGCAAGCCTCGCGGACCCATCGGGCGCTGATGAAACTGCGGATGATGACAAGAAGGGTCGCAAGGCGCGCTCATCACATCCGCTTTCGATATCGCGGGACAAGCCGAAACCCGTTCCGATCGACATGATCCTGCCCGACGTTGAGCCGTCGACCGGTGCCGCCGCCGACAAAGGCAAGGGCACGATCCCGGCGACTACGGCAGGTGAAGCCGCAGCCTCGACGACCAATCATATAAGGCCTCGGCGTGTCGAACATCTCTCCGGCTATGGCGAAGCACGACCCTGGGCGCTTGATCTAAAAGACGACCTCGCGCTCTGGCGCGAAGGCGCCCTCGGATGGGAGGAGATGAGCACCAAGTTATTGTTGTCGGGTCCGCCTGGTACTGGCAAGACCACTTTTGCGCGGGCGCTTTGCAACTCGATGCAAATCCCATTGATCGTGACCTCGGTCGCTTCCTGGCTCGAGCCGGGCTTTCTTGGTGACGTCCTTCAGAGAATGTCCGCCGTCTTCGAGAGTGCGAAATCACACGCTCCGTGCATTGTCTTCATCGATGAGCTCGACGCCATCGGCAGCCGCGGCAGCGGACGAGGTGGAGATGACCGTCACGAGCATTATTGGACAACTGTGATCACGAGATTGCTGGAGTTGCTCGACGGCGCGCTGAGGACCGAAGGCGTCATTGTGGTTGCGGCCACAAACCTGCCAGACCGTATCGATCCCGCATTGCTTCGCTCGGGAAGGCTTGAGAAACATGTCGTCATTCCGGCACCCGACGCCGAGGCCCTGGCAGGGATTCTGGCGCACCATCTCGGCTCCGATCTCGCCGCCGTTCTGGCGTCAGCTCCCGAACGTACCGAGCCACCCCTCGACAACAGGGCGACGGTAAAAACGCCGACATGCAATCCCGTTCATGCGCGGTCATCGGCCGCAGATGGCGCTACCGGAAAAGGACCAGCTCATGTCTGACAGCCATCCATCCATGTCATCCGCTACGGCCCTTCAATCCCTCGCATTGCTGGCCATCGGACGAACCGGAGCCGATATCGAAAGGATGGTCCGAGAAGCCCGGCAACAGGCCCGCCGGGACAGCCGTGACCTTACATGGACTGACATCGAAAGGGCGCTTGGTGCACAACACATGACGATGTCGGATGATCTTCGCTGGCGTGTGGCGGCCCATGAAGCGGGCCATGCAATCGCATGGACTTTGCTCCGCATTGGCAAGGTCGAATCCGTAACGATCGGTCTACGGGAGATGGGCCAAGTGACTGTCGACAGATATCGTCATCTTCCTCAGACAGAAATTTGGCTGACTAGAACCATGGCTGCCATTCTGGCGGGGCGGGTGGCCGAACAGATTGTTATCGGCGAAGTCATAGCAGGGTCGGGCGGCGGCGATGAAAGCGACCTCGCCAAGGCAACTCTTGTTGCCCTCGACGCGGAAACCAGCCTGGGCTTCTCCGACCATCAGCCGCTTCTGTATCGTGCCAGCTTGCGCGGGTTCGATGTTCTGTCGCTTGATCGCGATCTCGCGGACAGGGTCAACGGTCGACTGCTCGCAGCCGAGACCATCGTTCGCGAATTGCTGGAAAAGCATGAAACGAAGCTGAAAACAATTGCCGCCCGTCTCAACGAAACGGGTGTCATGTCAGGGGAGGAGTTGCGGCACTTGACGGGCATGGATGGCGATGGAACCCCGACCGAGGATAGCTAAGTCCGGTACTGAAACGTCGATTCCTTCGGGCGCCATGCCGATTCCGAACCCGGATTTGCCGAGTCAGCCGTCACGAAATTCGATTTCAGCCGTCACGAAATTCGATTCATCGATCCCGAAAACGCGATTCAAGAGCCCACATGAAACGATTCTGGGCTCATCACTCTCGATTCGGGATTGCCGAACATCGATTCAGAACGCGGATTTGCCGATTCCTGTGCAAACGGCGGTAGCGCATGGAGCCGAGGTTATGGGGCCGCCAAAGCGGCGCGCCGATCGGGGCGGGGTTGCTGGGCAAGGCGGCGAAGACGGCGGGGCAAGTGCCCCGCACGCTGCCGAGGATGTCATCTGATTAGAAATGACATGCCCGCAAGGCGCTCCAAATCGGCTTGATTGAAATTGCATCAGATCAGGGTGCGGGCAACTCAACGCACATCAAGTCAATTTACCATGGCGCGATTCCAGACGCCCAACATTCGATTCAATATCCGGAAAGCGCGATTCCTCGGGATACGGCGTTTGCAGAAAGGTTGTGGTCATGGTGAGGGTGATAGGCTGGCGCGGACGTGGTGACGAGTGAGGACGATTGATGGCCAGGATGCCCCCGAAACAAAGAAAGGCTGAGCAGAGGGTTCGCCAGAAGAAGACCCGTGACACCGCTCGGGAGGAACTCCGCCCGTCGCGGGACGACATCGCCCGCCTGCTGCTCTGGCAGAAGATAACAGGCGTCAACTCAAACCGCCGGGATCGCCGCGAGGTTCTGGATCGGCTACGCAACGAGCTCGTCGACGGTCTTGTGAGCCAAGGCTTCGATGCTCGTGAGAGCGAGGATGTTTTTGAAAAACTTGTACACAAATACGTTAATGGCCCGCCGCCTTTCCGCCCGAAGCGGCATCTGAAAAAGGCTGCTGGTGGCTCTGGCGTTGAGTAGCTGGCCCCACCTGGTCTGGTGACCATCAGTGTCGCCCGACTGCATCAGCGTGTGAGACCTGTTTCCCTGATTGGGAAATCATGGGGCCATAGGCTCCAATAGCGTTCGGCCGAATTGGTAGCCATAGATTTCCAATCGGCTCTCAATCAGCAGGCTTCTGCAAACACCGTACCTGTTCATCTCGTGTATTCCCCCCATTACTCCCTATAACGGCGTTTGCACAGGAATCGAATTTTTAGGGCGCCAGAGCTGGTCATCGTCGAAGATACTCGCGTCCCTTTAAAAGGCCGGCGATATCTAGATCCTGATCAAATGCCGGTCACCATGCCTGTGCGACCAGTTTGTTCAATTCTTCTACAGTGGGGGACGTCTCCCACTCTGATTCCCTCCAAATTCATTCAGTCAATTCGTTTCTCTTTGAGATGAAATCATAATTTTTATACAATATCAAATAAGTATACATAGATCTATACTATATTCATATTGACTAGTTATTTATTTTGTGTTATAGTTTATTATGAAATACAAGGAGTATATAAATTGATTATAATGAATTCTGAGGTTTTTATTCGTGCATACGACACGGCGATCCGGGGTGGGGTTCCTTTCGAATTACCCTACACGGCAAGGCTTTTGCTGCCGGGCAGCGATGCTGCAATCATTGTGAATCGAGACCGCATCACAACAAGCATCAATGACGCTCCAGTTCCGGGAGATCATCCGATGAACGCGTTCGTCGAGGAACACCAACTGGAGATCCGGGATGTGACGTCAGTGGACCTTCTGCTCTACACGAAGATCGTCATGGTCGGCCGATGGCATAATGATGGAACAGAGATGCAGGGATTCGAGCCCTATCTCGTCTGCAAGACGGATGAGAAGGGCCATGTATCAACGGCCAAGTACGAATACGAATTCTTTGGCTATGGCGGCGGAGGGCATAGCCTCGGATTAAACTCCAAAATCGACGGTTGGTCTGCTCACAGAGTGATCATGGCTGTAACGGCCAGACTTACCGACTACAGCAATCTCTCGCCAGGTTTGCCCAAGACCGTCGGGCTCCCCACCGGCGCAGTGTGGTATCCGCCGGCAGGGCTCGGGCTGCCGTGTCTGGTGATGGAACATGCCAACGAACAGATTGAAGCGCTGACCGCATGACGGTTACCGGTGGAGCAATGTGCATACGGGATAAGTCTGACACCGTAAAATGTTAAGCGACAGTGTGCTTACCGGCCGATTTAGTGGTGGCGCCGTTCTGGTGCCAACCGGACAATTGGCTGTGGGTCGTTTGGGGCAGGGGTTATGGCAGAGCCGGAGACGGCCCCGTTAAGTGAACTCGATTGGCTCGCAGTGAATTGTCAGAGGGTGTCAACTACAATATTACAGTAATATAAAGTCAATCCAGCCACGTCACCCATTCGCCGGCCAGGGCTTGCAGCCCAAATCGATGAAAGAACTGGTTGCTTGAGCACGAAAGTGCTGTTCTTGTTCGTCGCTACCTGCGGCGAACTGAATTTCCACCGGCGAGAATGCCGTTGATCAGTGCAGCAACGGCCTGGTGAAGGTCGGCTTTGCCGTCGTCGCCGGTATCGTTTGAATGGGCCGCAGCTGCATCACGAAGGATCCCGACGATTTCGTGTTCCGGAAGGATTTTGCGATCATTCAGCGAAAGCAGAAGCGACTCGCAGATTGCAAGTGCTGCCGTTCCATACACGTCGGAAATCTCGGGCATTGGGCTGACCTTTTGCGGGTTGGTGGCGGCACATGGGTAACGCCTAGCCATTCCAATCCCTGCATCAGTCTCGCATGAATATGATATCATACACTGAGGCAGATCAGTTTTCTCAGCCGTATCGACGTTTAACTGTCGTTCCAGCGATCGTTTTTTGACAAGTCGGTCTGCAGATATGTGCGACGAAGGAGGGCCGGCATATGACAGCACCGCAAAGCCCGCTCGCGCGTAAACTTGGAGCCTTCGTGGCTCTTTCCGATAGGGAAATGTCTGCGTTGGACAGGCTGCACAGCCGCCGCAAGGTGTTTGCCGCCGGGCGTGACATGGTGCATCAAGGGCAGGCCAATCAATCCGCCTATATTCTGGCATCCGGCTGGGTGTGCTCCTACAAGCTCTTGTCTGGCGGTGAGCGCCAGATCGTCGATTTCCAAATCCCCGGGGATTTTCTTGGGCTGCGATCCGTTCTTTTTCGCACCGCCGATCACAATATCGAGCCGGTTACGAAGGTTGAGGCATCCGAGGTTCTGGCCGAGGACCTTCTCGATACCTTCTCCAAGACGCCGCGTCTTGCCACCGCCGTGCTGTGGGCCGCATCGCGCGACGAGGCGATGGTGGTCGAGCATCTGGTGGGAATTGGACGGCGTGATGCGAAGGAACGCATGGCGCATTTTCTGCTTGAGTTGGGTGCAAGGCTCAAGCTGGTGGGACTCGGCACTGCTTCAGGTTATGCCTGCCCACTGTCACAATATCTTCTGGCGGATGCGCTGGGATTGACGGCAGTCCACGTCAATCGTGTTCTGCGCGAATTGCGTGAGGAGGGTCTGGTCACCTTTCAGCACGGCCATGTCGAGATCCATGACCTCGGTGCATTGATGGCGTTCGCGGATTTCGACAAGGCCTATCTCGATCACGATGGCCCGTTGCTCAAGTGACCATTCTTCAGCGCTGTGGCCTTCGAAGGCCGTGCGGCAGTATCTCTTTGATCCGCTCCGGATTCGGTTTCCAAATCAACCTGCAAGTCCTGCGCTTTGGACGCAGGAGCGCCGCCTTCATTGTCCCATCGCGATAACGCGCGCACACGAACTTCGGATACGTTTGAGTTTTCCATTGACCCTGGAACTGTCATCGGTAGCCAACTCCCTTTACATAATCGACCAGCTGCGCTTCCTCGAGTTCAAGGTCGCCCAGCAAGACGCTGAGAACAGTCCGTGCAGTCAGCACGGCCAAGGGACGGTTTCGTCCATCCACCAGCGGAATGTTCTTTAGGCGGCGCGCCTTCATTCTCTCCGAGACGTCCTGCAAAAGGTCCTGTTCACGGCAGACCACGATGGCACGGGTCATCACTGTGGAAACCGGGCAGTGGCATGCTGCGCCAGTGCACACACTCATCTGCTTGACGATGTCCGTCTTGGTGACCACGCCGCAGGCGATGCCATCGCTGTCACACACAACCACGAGATCTGTCCCGGCAGTCAGGAGCTTTGCGGCTTCCATCAACGCACTGTCGTCCCCAATGGTCACGAGCTTGGCGTGAACAGCCTTCGGGATGTTTTCAACGAACATGTGTGGCCTCCTTTCCTGACGCGACCTGCGCCCTAGCGGATGGATGGTGCTCGCTTAATCGGTGATTAGGGCGGCCAATGGCTCAAACCGCGGCTTCGCCTTGCCGAGCAGCTTCGCGGAGACGACAGCCTCCTTGTTGACCGGCGCGCCAGCCTGGATAAGGGCGACCATGCCCATCACGTAATGCGGGGTGCATTTGACGCCATAAAGGCCCTCGGCGGTCAGCGTCAGTATGTAGTCCTTGCCGATCTTGCTTTTGAATTCCTCGACACCGTCGGGCAACATATCTTTGATGTTTTCGACGTTATGGCCCTTGTCGACGGGAATGAAGGTGACGGTGTCGCCAACAGCGGCCTTCACGAAGGCGGGCTCGAAGACCATCACGCCCTCTGCGCCCTTGTTCAACATATGCACTTCGTGGTTTTCGGCGAGGGCGGTGGGCACCAGAAGCAAGGTGGCAAAGCCGGCGGCAATCAACTTGGTAAACATGGGGCGTCCTTTCTGAGGACAGGTTTAGAGGCAGAAGGCGTTTTGCGTATCCTGCTTGTAAGCGAAGCGCGCGAGCGCCTCGTTGCGCTTCCACAAACTCGGAGCCGTCGCTTGAAGAAACTTGACGGATCGGTGCCGGCCGATCTGCACAGGTCCGCAACCTTCGGGACACTGGATTCGCAGAGGGGTCAGCGGGAGGCCGGCAACAGTTTGCCGATGGTCAGCAGGTTCACTGCACTTCGGATCGAAACAGCGCGATCGCCTGCCGAAAGTACGGTTTGCCATGCTCGACATGGCTGCCCCCTGCTGAGCGGAATTAAGCTCTAGACCCTGATCTGCATCAGCAATGTGATGTGGACCCTAGCTTATCATCTGCGCACGTCATAATGCTGGCTTAACCTCAGGATTTTCGGATGAAGATGCTCGACGAAACCAGGCTCAGCCGAACGCCGCCGTTCTGCCAGCTTGGCATGAGGCAATTGCGTGAGGCGCTTGATCAGGCTGAAATGAGTTGTCCGACTGGCGGGACGGTGATTTTTGACGAGGGGCAACCAGCCCGGCGCTTCTATTTGCTTCTGTCGGGCTGTATCCGGTTTTTGAGGCTTACGGCAGAGGGCAACGAGGTCATTGTCCTGCACATTCCCCATGGCCAGATGTTCGGCTTGGGTGCAGCAGTGGGCCAGCTGGAACATCAGGCCACGGCAGTGACCGCAGATGATTGTCAAATCCTCTCCTGGCCGAATGCCCTGTGGCCAGAATTCACCAAGCTTTACGAAGGCTTTGCTGCGGAAACGTTCCGCACCATTGGCGTGCGGGCAGATGAAATGAGCAATCGAATCGTCGAGTTATCGACCAAGGTCGTGGAACAGAGGATCGCCTGTGCCCTGCTTCGAATGATCGGGCAGTCTGGTCGCGAAGTTGCAGGTGGGGTCGCGATCGGATTTCCGATTACGCGGCAGAATGTTGCCGACATGACGGGAACCACGATTTACACCGTCAGCCGGTTGCTGAGCGTCTGGGAAAGACGAGGATTGGTCAAAAGCGCGCGGTGCATCATCGTGGTCACAGACCCGAAGGGCCTGGCGATGATGAGCGCAGGCTCCGCCGATATCGACGGCGCGGATACTTCAATTCCTGCCGGGAACCGGAAGCCTGAACCCTTGTCCGCGGGCGCCGTCGCGCACACCGCATGGTAGTGCTCTGACCGAAAGGCCGCCAGCCCGTAAACCGAACAACGCCCATCGGGAGCCTGCGATCGGGGACTTCGTCAGCCCTTCGCTTGAGGTGTCGCGCTGCGACGTTGGTTCAGATTTTTCTCTGAGGTTGTGAAAACACAACGAAGGTCCGCCAGGCGCCGCGTAGAGCTGCCCGATCCGCAACAATCGCCAGGACCGCCGCAATGTCAGAGATCCTCACGAAGTCACGGGCCAGGAACATATTCTATGGTGGATCGCTGTTTTTCATCATCGTGTTCATACTCATGACAATCCATTCCCACCGCTATGTGGTCAATGTCTCCACCGCCGGGATGCCGCTGTCGGAAGAAGTGGTTCTGGGCAAGCATGTCTGGGAACGCCACAGCTGCATCAACTGCCACACGCTGCATGGCGAAGGCGCCTATTTTGCGCCTGAACTTGGCAATGTGATGACCCGTTGGGGCGTCCTGGACGACCCCGAAGCCGCCTATGAAATACTGAATGGCTGGATGGCGGCACAGCCGAGCGGCATTGAAGGCCGCCGCCAGATGCCTTCATTCGAAATCACCCCAGAGGAAATGCGCGGTCTGGCCGAGTTCCTGCGCTGGGCCGACCAGACAGACACACAAGGCTGGCCGCCGACGGACGCGGGTTAGGAGAGAGCCATGAAGTATCAATCACAAAAAGTCGCTTACGCTTATTTTCTCGTGGCAATGGGATTGTTCGGCATTCAGGTTGCCGGCGGATTGCTGGCGGGCTGGATCTATATCTCGCCCAATACCCTGTCCGAGTTGCTGCCGTTCAACATCATCCGCATGATCCACACCAACGCGCTGATCGTCTGGCTTCTGCTGGGCTTTTTCGGTGCAGCCTATTTCCTGGTGCCCGAGGAGTCGGAGTGCGAGATCTGGTCGGTCAAGCTGGCCTATCTTCAACTGATCATCCTTGTCGTTGGCACCCTGGGCGCCGTCATTGGCTACCTCTTCGGCATTCACGGCGGACGCGAATTTCTGGAGCAACCGCTCTGGGTGAAGTTCGGCATCCTGGTGGCGGCGCTGATCTTCCTCCTCAACATCTCGATGACCGTCCTGTCCGGGCGGAAGACCGCGATCACGGGAGTGTTGCTGACCGGGCTGTGGCTGTTGTCGCTGTTGTGGATCTTCGCTTTCATCAACCCCGACAATCTGAGCCTCGACAAGATGTATTGGTGGTTCGTCGTCCATCTCTGGGTTGAGGGCACGTGGGAACTCGTCATGGCCTCGATCCTGGCCTTCCTGATGCTCAAGCTGACCGGTGTTGACCGCGAAGTGGTCGAGAAATGGCTTTATGTCATCGTCGCCACCGCGCTCTTTTCCGGCATCCTTGGCACCGGCCACCACTTCTACTGGATCGGACTGCCGGAGTATTGGCAGTGGACGGGATCCATCTTCTCGGCCTTTGAAGTGGTGCCGTTCTTCGCAATGATGTCCTTCGCCTTCATCATGGTCTGGAAGGGGCGGCGCAACCACCCCAACAAGGCGGCGC
Organism: Hoeflea sp.; assembly: GCF_014359905.1. Classification (GTDB taxonomy): domain Bacteria; phylum Pseudomonadota; class Alphaproteobacteria; order Rhizobiales; family Rhizobiaceae; genus Hoeflea. The sequence goes on from NZ_JACIYP010000020.1 coordinate 11,005, forward strand.
TCCTGTGGGCGCTCGGCTCGGCGACGGTGGCGTTCTTCGGGGCGGGCGTCTGGGGCTTCCTGCACACGTTCCACGGCGTTAACTTCTACACCCACGGCACACAGATCACGGCAGCACACGGGCATCTGTCGTTCTATGGCGCCTATGTGGCAATGAACCTCGCGATCATCACCTATGCGATGCCGCTGCTGCGGGGCCGGGCGCCCTATAACCAGGTGCTGAACATGATCTCCTTCTGGCTGATGACCGGAGGCATGGCGTTCATGACTTTCGTGCTGACCTTCGCCGGCACGATCCAGACCCACATGCAGCGGATCGTGGGAGACTATTACATGGATGTTCAGGACCAGCTCGGCCTGTTCTATGTCATGCGGTTCGGAGCGGGTGTCGCGGTGGTGCTGGGTGCGCTGCTGTTCATTTACAGTCAGGTCGTGGTGCGTCGCGAGATCATCACCCCGAACACGGCGCCGCTGGTCGCCGATACGCCATGATTACCTTGTCCACGAAATTGGAGGCGGAGCTACCTTATTATCATCCCGTCGCCCAGGAATGTGCCTTGTTCGAAACTGCCCACGCCAACGGTTTGCCCCTTCTTCTGAAGGGGCCGACCGGCTGCGGCAAGACGCGATTTGTGGAACACATGGCGGCTCGCCTGGGTCGACAGCTCTACACCGTCGCTTGCCATGATGACCTGTCGGCGGCTGATCTGATCGGGCGGTATCTGCTGCGCGGCGGGGCAACCGAATGGATCGACGGTCCGTTGACCCGTGCGGTCCGAGAAGGCGCAATCTGCTATCTGGATGAGGTCATCGAAGCACGCAAGGACGTCACGGTTGTTCTGCACCCGCTGACGGACAACCGCCGCACCCTGATGATCGACCGAACCGGCGAAGAACTGGTGGCGCCGCCCGGCTTCATGCTGGTGGCAAGCTATAACCCCGGCTATCAGAACATCCTCAAGCGTTTGAAACCGTCAACCCGCCAGCGGTTCTTGTCGATCACCTTTGGCTTTCCCGATCCGGCGACTGAAACCGCGGTCGTGGCCCGGGAAAGCGGCCTGGATGCCGGACGCGTGGCTCCGTTGGTGCGAATGGCCGGGCATATCCGCGCGCTGTCCGGCATGGATCTGGAGGAGGGGGTGTCGACGCGGCTTCTGATCTACGCCGCGACACTGCTTGCCGGCGGGATGCCGCTCGAACGGGCGCTGCAAGCCGCGGTGGTCGAACCGCTGACCGATGAGCCTGACGTGGCACAGGCGCTGCGCGACGTGATCGCAAGCGTTTACGGATAAAGCCATGGCCTTGAATCCGATGGATCTGATGGAGCCCGAGGAGACAATGGGCAACCTCTGGCACGGCGTTGCCGTCTGGATGGCGCCGATGGCCGGCCATGCCGCGAGCGCGGTTACCCTGGAGTCCGTGCGATCCAGCATCGCGCTGCTGTTCCGGGCGCTTGGCGGCAGGGCGGGCGTGGAGATCGTCGCGAGTTCAGCCACTGCCTCACACCACCGCCGCGGGGTCGGGGCCCAACTGGCTGATGCGCGGGTGCTGGAGCATGTTGCCCGGTTTGATGGCGAGACGCTTCGCCTGCCACCGACCATGACGGCATTTCCGACCGTGGCGATGAACCGCGTGGCCTATCTGTGGCTGGGGGCCCTTGCGGCCTTCGCCAAGCCCGCCACCACGCCGAAAGATCCTTTGGCAGCTGACCTTGCCCATTTGGCAGCGATGGACCTTGCAACGGCATGCGTGCTTGAGCATTGCCCGGGCTTGCGGGCGCCCCACGAAGAGCTCTGCGCCTATCTTCTGACGGCGCGGGCAGATCTGGCTCGCTCGCGGCTGGAACGCGAAGTGGCGGACCTTGCCCGGACCGTTCTGTCGCGCGGGCCGCTCTCTCCTGCCAGATCAATTATCCTGCCGGCTCCGCGCGGTTATGCCCCGCTCGAGCCAATGCCGATCTGGGTGCGGCACGAGAGTGCTGCCAGCGGGGCGGGGGCAAGCCCAGCCGACGAGGCAATCAGCGCTCCGCAGGGCCTCGCCACCTCCACAAGAAAACAGGGCAACCGGCAGGACAACGACCAGGCCAACCGGACCGACAGCTTCATCATGCACCGGTTTGAATCGATCCTGTCCTGGGTCGAAAGCATGGGTCTCAACCGAGCCACGGATGATGATGAACTGGAAAATGCACAGAAGGCCGCCGAAGACCAGGACAGCATCACGCTCAGCCACCACCACAAGCGCGCCGCCACGCGGCTGCGCCTGCATCTGGATCTGGCCCCGCAGGATGCCGACCACGAACGGCTATCGGCCCGCTTCACCTATCCGGAATGGAACCACCGTGCGCGCGGCTACATGCCCGACCACTGCATCGTGCTGGAAGCCGATGCTCTTCCGGGCGCCGGATTCACACCCGATCCGCGCCTGATGACCCGCGTGCGGCGCCAGTTCGAAGCCTTGCAGCCGCGCCGCATCCTGCTGCCTCGCCAGGTGGACGGGGCGGAACTTGACATCGATGCACTGATTGCGGCGCAAGTCGATATTCGCGCCACCGGACAGGGCACCGACCGGATCTTTCGTGATCTGCGGAATGTGGAGCGGGATCTGTCAGTGGCGATCCTCATGGATTGTTCGCGGTCCACCGAATCGGTGGTCGGCACCCGCTCCATCATCGACACCATGCGCGAGGCGCTGGCCGCACTTGCCGGCGGCATCGACGCGGCGGGCGACCGGATGGCGATCTGGGGCTTTTCCTCGCTCAGGCGCGACCGGGTGTTCCTGACCCGCTGCAAGGGGTTCGAGGAGCGCGTCACAGCCGACGTGACTGCCCGTATCGGAGGTTTGAAGCCCGGCCACTACACACGCCTGGGAACGGCGATCCGCCATGCCTCGGCCCAGCTTTCCACCGAGACTTCCGCGCGAAAGCTGCTGCTGGTCCTCACCGACGGCAAGCCCAATGATCTTGATCATTATGAGGGAACCCATGGGATCGAAGACAGCCACATGGCGGTGCGTGAAGCGCGCCGTGCCGGCCAGTCCGTGCATGGCGTGATTGTCGATGCCGACGGGCAGGACTGGTTTGCCCGCATCTTCGGGCGCGCAGGCTTCACCCTGCTGCCTGAACCCGCGCGTCTAGGCCGCGCCTTGCCTGATATCTACCGTTCGCTGACACAGGAGTCTTGACATGCGTCTTCCTCTCTTCCTACTTGTCCTGTTTGCCCCCGCGCTTGCCGCCGCCGAGGCGTTTCAGCGGCCGATACCGCAGCCACAGACGGCGCAGGCCGAGTTGTCCTACCTCATAGCCTCTGTGCTGCTTTTGTGTGCGCTGGTAGCGGTGCAATGGCTGATAAGTCGCAGATGACTCTACGGCGCTTGACCCTGATCCTTTACCCGTTTGGGGCCGGAGCAATGGCCGTCAACCTGTTCTTCGCCTCGCTGATTTGGTCGTGGATCGGCTGGCCGGTGCTGACGCCCGTTCAATCCGTGTTGGGCGGCGCAATTCTGGGAATCCCGGCAACCTGGGCCTTTGCCCGGCATATCAAGAGGTTGATGGCTGTAGCGGACGGTTGAACAGCGCGGTGTTCAAGGAAATTGCAATTGCCCGCCCAGTCCAACCAGCTACCGCTCAAGGAGCAGGCGAGTTTTGAGCTCATCATGTCACTTGCAGATACCAGTTTATCCAGAGCAGTTGGGACGGCTGAGAATAAAGGCGGCTGCACCCAACATGCAGACACCCTGAATGATGAGCACCAACGAGGCGATGCCGATTGCGATGCTCGCACTGAAGGCGGCGAGCATCATCGTGATCGCCAACCCCTTGTTGCGTGGCGCAATGGCACCGTTTGTTCGCCATTCGGCGATAATTGGACCGAATGTAGGAGTGTTTTCCAGCCATTCCTGCAAACGTCGTGAGCTTCTGCCAAACGCGAATGCCGCAAGGATGATGAATGGCGTTGTCGGCAAAAGCGGAAGCACAACGCCAATCGCACCCAGCGCGAGCGCTACCCATCCAAGGCTGAGCCACGCGCAACGCCTAGCAAACGGCCCAGTTCTCCAACGGATCTGCACAAACTTAAACATATTGGCCCTCAACCGGCATGTCAGTTGCCGATGGAGCTAACTTATACGCCTTCCTAATCCTGATGAAAAGAGTCAACAAATCTGTGTAACACCGGCCTTGCTGCTCTCGGCTTGCGTTGGCTGATGCACTCGCCGGCACCGTTCCATGGCCGAGTGCGCATGGCCCAATTCCGGACGTTATAATTCATGGTCCGCGGCGGCTCTGGCATGGATCTGTCTTTCAAATCGCGAAGTCGTCGATCAACGGATTGGGCTTAGCGAAGCTTTCGAGATCTGCCCGGTTCCCGATCGTGATGCGGTTGCCGGCCACCGTGACGCCATACGGCTGAAGACCCTTGAAGGCACGGCTGAGATTTTCGGGAGTCATGCCAAGCACCGATGCAAGCCGGCGCTTTTCGAATTCGAGGTCGAAGGCAGTCTTGCCGCCCGCACGCCGTTGCTGCCGGAGGAGGTGGGCCGCGTTTGTTGACCATCGGTGTAGGGCTTTGCGCGGCGAGGGTCGCCACGATCTATCCCCAGCCTCATGACATCGCCATGGATGTGATCGTGACCGAGGTCGATGGGCTGAAGATCACGTCATGACCACATCCTCCGAACAGATCCGAGCGTGACCGGCCCGGGGATCCTGAGCTTGGGGTTTCGACGGTTCTTTGTTGTGGCCGCGGTTTGGACGGTGTTGGGAATGGGGGTCTGAGCCATGATGTGCCAGCCGCTGTTTGAACTGGCCGCCATCCGGCTAGATCCCCGGCGGCTCCGAGCACTGATGAGGTCATCAGTCTGGATTTCAAGTTGAGAAGTCGTCGATCAACGGATCAGGCTTTGCGAACTTCTCGAGATCCGCTTGGTCACTAATCACTATGCGGGTGCCGTCCACAGTGACGCCGTAGGGGTGAAGACCCTTGAAGGCTCGGCTGAGGTTTTCAGGCGTCATGCCAAGCACCGACGCAAGCCGACGCTTCTCGAATTCGAGGTCGAACGCAGTCTCACCGCCGGCGCGTCGTTGTTGCCGCAGAAGGTGGTTCGCGAGCCGCTCGAGCGAGGTCCTGAGCTTCAAATCTTTCTGTGTCTTAACGACAGCCCGATAGCATTGCGCGAGCTCGGTCACGATCGCACGGGCAAAGTTGGCATCGACGTCGAAGATGGCGCGCACATCCTGGCTTGGAATCAGCACAATACGGCTTTTCTCCAGCGTTCTGGCCGACATGAGATAGGGCGCGTTATTGATTGTTGCGGCAAGAATGAAGGTCGAAATGGGCCACACAGTCGCCATGCTGGTATCCCGACCGTTCCACCGCGAAAACAAATCAATTGATCCGGAAAGGACAACATGCAGAAAATCGCTCGGCTCACCCTCGGTGATCAATTCGATCCGTGGGGGGAAATTCTGCACATAGGCTCCGCGCATCAGTGACTGAAAGTTTTTATTCGCCATTTTTGAAAACAGATAAAGCTTCCGGAGTTCTTGGTGTTCTAGTTCGGGCATGCTTTCGTCGACCTCCCATCGCAATAGCTAATCATCAACAATTTTCTTGATATTTGTCAAGACATTGCTTGATTAAGAGCGGTGACGGCTTGATCGGTCGCCCTCGAACGGAACGCATAATTCTACATGCCATTTATTTCACCATGCTTTTCCCTGTTGTGTGATCTAGATCAAACTTTTTGAGCGGCTCCGGTTGCAGGTTTGGCGTCGATCCATTTTGGATTTAACGTGCCATTCTTCTCGGAGACCTTGTCATGCAGACCGTAGCCACAGCCTCACGCGCAGATCAGACACGCGCCTTGAGCCTGAGCACAATCGCCTTTACCGCCTGTTTCGCGGTCTGGACGATCTTTTCCATCATCGGTGTCGCCATCAAGTCCGAACTTGGTCTGAACGATACCCAGTTTGGCCTGCTTGTGGCGACGCCCATTCTAACCGGATCTGTCACCCGCCTGTTCCTGGGTGTCTGGACCGAGAAATACGGCGGGCGCCTGGTCTTTTCCGGCCAGATGATCCTGACCGCGATGGCCACCTGGGCGCTCACGCTCGCGGATACCTATGTGATGTATCTGATCGCGGCGCTCGGCATCGGGCTCGCGGGCGGGTCCTTCATCATCGGTGTGGCCTATGTCAGCCGCTGGTATGATGCGGGCCGTCAGGGCACCGCACTCGGCATCTTCGGGGCCGGGAACGTCGGTGCAGCGGTCACCAAATTCGTCGCGCCCTTCGTCATGGTTGCCTATGGATGGCATGGGGTTGCCTATGTCTGGGCGGCCGGGCTGGCTATCATCGGGGTTCTGTTCTTCTTTCTCGCCAAGGACGATCCGGAACTGGTCGAGCGGCGCAAGACAGGTGCAAAGGCGCCTTCGCTCGCACAACAGTTCGCGCCCCTCAAGAACCTCCAGGTCTGGCGTTTCTCGCTCTACTACTTCTTCGTCTTCGGTGCGTTCGTCGCGCTCGCTCTGTGGCTGCCGCACTACCTAATCGACGTCTACCGGGTCGACGTTCGCACGGCAGGCATGGCTGCAGCGTCCTTCAGCCTCTCCGCCTCGCTGTTCCGCGCCTATGGCGGGCACCTTTCCGACAAATTCGGCGCCCGGTCGATCATGTACTGGACGTTCGGTTTCAGCCTGGTGTTTCTGTTCATGCTGTCCTATCCGCCCACAGATTACATCATCCAAGGCAAGGATGGCCCGATCGCCTTCTCGACAAGCATGGGGCTGTGGCCCTTCGTGGGCGTTCTCTTCGCGCTTGGATTTTTCATGAGCCTCGGCAAAGCGGCAGTGTTCAAGCACATTCCCGTCTATTATCCGAAACATGTCGGCGCAGTGGGCGGTCTGGTCGGCATGATTGGGGGTCTGGGTGGCTTCGTCCTGCCTATCGCTTTCGGTGCGCTTCTCGATCTTACGGGCATCTATACCTCCTGTTTCGCGCTTCTATTCTTGCTGGTCGCTATATCGCTGGCCTGGATGCACCTGTCGATCCGCGCCATGGAGCGCAAATCACAGGGTGTAGCGCTGGACAGACTGCCAGCCCTGCCGGAGATGGAAGAGATCCATATGCCCGGCAAGACCGACATGCCGCGCGTGCTTCAAGATTGGCGGCCAGAGGATTCGCAGTTTTGGGCCGAGAAGGGACGTCGAATCGCGCGCCGGAACCTTTGGATCTCGATTCCGGCGCTGCTCCTGGCCTTCTCTGTCTGGATGGTCTGGTCGATGGTCGTGGCGCGGTTGCCCGCAATCGGCTTCGACTTCACATCGAGCCAGCTGTTCTGGCTGGCGGCGCTACCGGGGCTTTCGGGCGCGACCCTGCGCATTTTCTACAGCTTCATGGTGCCGATCTTCGGCGGACGGCTGTGGACGACACTCTCGACCGCATCGCTGCTGCTGCCCGCATTGGGCATCGGCTACGCGGTGCAGAACCCCGAAACCCCTTACCTGATCTTTCTCGTGCTTGCGCTCCTGTGCGGTTTTGGCGGCGGCAACTTTGCGTCGTCCATGGCCAATATCGGATACTTCTTCCCGAAGGCTGAAAAGGGCAATGCGCTGGCGTTGAACGCAGGTCTGGGTAATCTCGGCGTCAGCGTCATGCAGTTCCTGGTGCCCCTGGCGATCACGGTCGGTGTGTTCGGCGCGATGGGCGGAGCACCGCAGGAGCTCACGGATGGCGGCCAGCTCTGGATGCAGAACGCAGGGTTTGTCTGGGTGCCGTTCATTCTCCTCGCCACGATCGCAGCCTGGCTGGGAATGAACGACATAGCCGATGCGCGCGCAAGTTTCGCCGATCAGGCGGTGATTTTCGGGCGCAAGCACAATTGGCTGATGTGCATCCTCTACACCGGAACCTTCGGTAGCTTCATCGGCTATTCCGCCGGCTTCCCGCTTCTGACGAAACTGGCCTTTCCCGATGTGAACGCGCTGAATTATGTCTTTCTGGGGCCGCTGGTGGGGGCGCTGAGCCGTGCCGCGACCGGCTGGATCAGCGACCGGTTCGGCGGCGGGCGGGTGACCTTCTGGACCTTTGCCGCGATGATCATGGCGACGTTCGGCGTGATCCTCTTCCTTGGCCTGGGGTCCTTCATCGGCTTCTTCGCCTGCTTCATGGCGCTGTTCTTCCTGACCGGGGTTGGCAATGCATCCACCTTTCAGATGATCCCGGTGATCATGGGCAGCGAAGTGCCGCGACTGATGCCCCACCTTTCCGCTGACGAACGCAAGCGGCAGATCGGCATGGAATCCGGGGCGATTGTTGCCTTCACCTCGGCAATCGCAGCCTATGGCGCCTTCTTCATCCCGAAAGCCTACGGCACCTCGATTGCGATGACCGGCTCCGCCGTGGGCGCTCTCTGGGGGTTTCTGGCCTTCTACGTGCTGTGCCTTGCTATCACCTGGGTCGTCTACACGCGCCCCGGCGGTCTGCTTCACGACGTCGAACGAGGTCGTGCGGCACGGCCTTCTGCAGCCCAGCCTGCACACTGACACGAATGAATTTCCGGGCGGCGCCAGCGTTGCTCAGAGTTAGAAAACCGAAAGGACAGCGATATGAGCCATCTGCTCGATAGACTGAACTTCTTCCAAAGCACTGCGCTTGAGCAATTCTCGGACGGTTGGGGGCAGACCACTAGCGAGAACCGGGATTGGGAAGACACCTACCGCAACCGTTGGCGGCACGACAAGATCGTGCGCTCGACCCATGGGGTGAACTGCACCGGGTCCTGTTCTTGGAAGATCTATGTCAAATCCGGCATCGTCACCTGGGAGACACAACAGACCGATTATCCGCGCACCCGTCCGGGACTGCCCAATCATGAGCCGCGCGGCTGCGCCCGCGGCGCCTCCTACAGCTGGTATCTCTATTCCGCCAATCGCGTTAAGAACCCGCTGATCCGGGGCAGCCTGATGCGCGCCTGGCGCAAGATGCGTGAGACGATGACGCCAGTTGCGGCCTGGGCGGCGATCCAGAACGATCCGGTGTTGCGCGGATCCTACACCAAGACACGCGGCAAGGGCGGTTTTGTCCGTGCATCATGGGATGAAGCGACTGAGATCATCGCTGCTGCCAATGCCCACACCGCCAAGGTTTGGGGGCCAGACCGGGTGTTCGGCTTTTCTCCAATTCCGGCCATGTCGATGGTCAGCTATGCCGCAGGCTCGCGATATTTGAGCCTCTTGGGCGGCACCTGCATGTCTTTCTATGACTGGTATTGTGACCTTCCACCCGCATCGCCGCAGACATGGGGTGAACAGACTGACGTGCCGGAAAGCGCTGATTGGTACAATGCCGGCTTCCTGATGCTCTGGGGCTCGAACGTGCCGCAGACGCGAACGCCTGATGCACATTTCTACACCGAGGTGCGCTATCGCGGCACTAAGTCGGCCGTGGTCAGCCCGGACTATTCCGAGGCCGCGAAGTTTGGCGATATCTGGCTTAACCCGCAGGCCGGCACCGATGCCGCCCTGGCGATGGCAATGGGTCACGTCATCCTGCGCGAATACCACCTCGACCGGCAGGCGGAGTATTTCGAGGAGTACGCGCGCAAATACACCGACATGCCGATGCTGGTCCGGCTGGACAAAAAGGACGGGCATCTTGTCCCCGGCCGGATGCTTCGCGCCGAGGATTTCGACGGCAAGCTGGGCGAAACCAACAACCCCGACTGGAAGACGGTCGCCTATGACGAGGCCACCGGGCAGATCGTGGCGCCCAACGGTTCCATTGGTTTCCGCTGGGGCGAAGAAGGCAAGTGGAACCTGGAGGAACGTGCGAAGGGCACGGATGTGCAATTGCGCCTCAGTCAGATTCTTGACGAAGACCATGATGAGGTGGTTGGGGTCGATTTCCCCTATTTCGGCGGCGTGGCCACCGGCGATTTCGTCAAATGTGATCACCCCGACGTGCTGACCCGGAACATCCCGGCGCGGCGCGTTACTCTGGCCAACGGGCAAGTAGTGCTGGTCGCGACGGTATTCGACCTGTTCTGCGCCAATTACGGCCTTGACCGCGGTTTTGGGGGCAAGTGGGTATCCAAGAATTTCGATGAAGACAGTCCTTATACTCCTGCGTGGGCGGAAAAGATCACCGGCGTGGAGCGCGAAAAGATCATTGCTGTCGCCCGGCAGTTCGCATCCAACGCCGAAAAAACCCGAGGTAAATCCATGGTCATTCTCGGCGCCGGTCTCAATCACTGGTATCACATGGACATGGCCTATCGCGGCATCATCAACATGCTGGTGATGTGCGGTTGCATCGGTCAGGAAGGAGGCGGCTGGTCGCATTACGTTGGCCAGGAAAAACTGCGGCCGCAGACCGGCTGGCAGCCTTTGGCCTTTGCGCTGGACTGGAGCCGTCCGCCCCGGCACATGAACTCCACGAGCGCGTGGTATGCACACACCGACCAGTGGCGCTATGAGACACTAAGCGCAGGCGAGATCCTGTCGCCCACCGCCCCCGAGGGCGATTGGGACATCAGCCTGATCGACTACAACATCCGCGCCGAGCGGATGGGCTGGCTGCCGTCCGCGCCGCAGCTGAAAACCAACCCGCTTGAGGTGGCCAAGGCGGCAAAGGCAGCGGGCAAGGAGATCAAGGATTACGTCTCCGAAGAGCTGAAATCCGGCAATCTGCAAATGTCCTGCGAAGACCCGGATGCGCCGGAAAACTGGCCGCGCAACCTGTTTGTCTGGCGGTCCAACCTGCTGGGGTCGAGCGGCAAGGGGCATGAGTATTTCCTCAAGCACCTGCTGGGCACCGATCACGGCGTGATGGGAAAGGACCTGGGCGAAGAAGGCGGCGTCATGCCGAAGGAGGCGGTCTGGCATGACGAGGCGCCGAAAGGCAAACTGGACTTGCTGGTGACCATCGACTTCCGCATGTCCACCACTTGTGTCTATTCCGACATCGTTCTGCCGACGGCCAGCTGGTATGAAAAAGACGACCTGAACACCTCTGACATGCATCCGTTCATTCACCCGCTGCAGGCGGCTGTGGATCCGGCATACGAGAGCAAATCCGACTGGGAGATCTTCAAGTCGATCGCCTCGAAATTTTCGGAAGTGGCGCCCGAAGTGCTTGGGGTCGAGACCGACATCGTCCAGCTTCCGCTTTTGCACGACACACCCGGCGAACTGGCGCAGGCCCATGTGAAGGACTGGAAGAAGGGCGAATGCGACCTCATCCCCGGCAAGACCGCGCCGAACTACATCGCTGTTGAGCGCGATTACCCCAATCTTTACAAGAAGTTCACCTCCGTCGGGCCACTGCTTGAGAAACTGGGCAATGGCGGCAAGGGGATCAACTGGGATACCAAGGTCGAGGTGGGGCATCTGCGCGACCTCAACGGCGTCGTGCTGGACGAGGGTGTCTCGAAGGGCCATGCAAAGCTCGACACCGCCATCGATGCGGCCGAGATGATCCTGATGCTCGCGCCCGAAACCAATGGCGAAGTGGCCGTCAAGGCGTGGGAAGAGCTGGAGAAACCCACCGGCCGCCACCACGCGCATCTGGCGGAAGGCGCGCATCACACCAAGATCCGCTTCCGCGACATCGCGGCCCAGCCGCGCAAGATCATCTCGTCGCCGACCTGGTCCGGCATCGAGAGCGAAGAGGTCTGCTACAATGCCGGCTACACCAATGTGCACGAGTTGATCCCGTGGCGCACTCTGACGGGGCGGCAGCAGCTCTATCAGGATCACCTGTGGATGCGCGCCTTCGGTGAAGGCTTTGTCAGCTATCGCCCGCCGGTCGACCTGAAGACCATCACCAAGGCCGTCAACAACGACGCGGCCGAGGGCAGCCCGCATGTGGTGCTGAACTTCATCACGCCACACCAGAAATGGGGCATCCACTCGACCTACACAGACAACCTGCTGATGCTGACGCTCAACAGGGGCGGCCCGGTCGTCTGGATGTCCGAGGTGGATGCACGCACGGCCGGCCTGGTCGATAACGACTGGGTCGAGGCCTACAACATCAACGGTGCGCTGACCGCACGCGTGGTGGTGAGCCAGCGGATCAAGCAAGGCACGCTGTTCATGTACCATGCGCAGGAAAAGATCGTGAACACGCCCGGATCGGAAAAGACCGGCAACCGCGGCGGCATCCACAACTCCGTCACCCGCACCACGCTCAAGCCCACGCACATGATCGGCGGCTATGCGCAGCTCTCCTACGGCTTCAACTACTACGGCACTGTGGGCAGCAACCGCGACGAGTTCGTCATCGTGCGCAAGATGAAAAACATCGACTGGCTGGATCAGCCGGCAACCCGCGAAGTGGAGGCCGCAGAATGAGAGTTCGCGCGCAAATCGGCAAGGTTCTGAACCTCGACAAATGCATCGGGTGTCACACCTGCTCGGTCACCTGCAAGAATGTCTGGACGAGCCGCGAGGGCGTGGAATACGCCTGGTTCAACAACGTCGAGACCAAGCCGGGCACCGGCTATCCGACTGACTGGGAAAATCAGGCGCGCTGGAATGGCGGCTGGCACCGGTCGAAATCCGGGAAGCTGCACCCCAAGCAGGGCAGCAAATGGCGAATTCTCGCAAACATATTCGCCAATCCCAACATGCCTGAGATCGACGACTATTATGAGCCGTTCGATTTCGACTACGATCACCTGAAATCAGCGCCCGACATGAACGCATTTCCCACGGCACGCCCGCGGTCGAAGATCACCGGCGAGCGGATGGAGAAGATCGAGAAGGGTCCGAACTGGGAAGAGATCCTGGGCGGGGAATTCGCGAAGCGGTCGCAGGACTACAATTTCGAGAACATCCAGAAGCAGATCTACGGAGAGTATGAAAATACCTTCATGATGTATCTGCCGCGTCTCTGCGAGCATTGCCTCAATCCCACCTGCACCGCCTCGTGCCCTTCGGGCGCGATCTACAAGCGGGAGGAGGACGGGATCGTCCTGATCGACCAGGAGAAATGCCGGGGCTGGCGGATGTGCATCTCGGGTTGCCCCTACAAAAAGGTCTATTACAACTGGGACACCGGCAAATCGGAAAAATGCACCTTCTGCTATCCGCGGATCGAATCCGGTCAGCCGACAGTCTGTTCCGAGACCTGTGTGGGCCGCATCCGCTATCTGGGCGTGATCCTCTATGATGCCGACAAGATCGAAGCGGCGGCCAGTTCCGAGCGCGAGACCGATCTTTACGGGGCGCAGCTTGACGTGTTCCTCGACCCCAATGACCCCGAGGTGATCGCCGCGGCCCGCCGCGACGGCGTGCCTGAGGATTGGATCGAATCCGCAAAGGTCAGCCCGATCTGGAAAATGGCGATGGAATGGAAGGTCGCGTTCCCGCTGCATCCTGAATATCGCACCTTGCCCATGGTCTGGTACATCCCGCCGCTGTCACCGATCCAGAACGCGGCCCAGGCCGGACAGATCGCGATGAGCGACCAGATGCCGGACGTGCGGAGCTTGCGCATCCCGGTGCAGTACCTGGCCAACATGCTGACGGCTGGCGACGAGGAGCCGATCGTTCATGCGCTGGAACGCATGTCGGCGATGCGGCTCTACATGCGGGCATTGAGCGTTGACGGCGTGCGCGACGAGGGCATTGCCGCCCGGGTCGGCATGTCGGGCCGGATGATCGAGGACATGTACAAGATCATGGCGATCGCCGATTACGAGGATCGTTTCGCGATCCCCACGGCGCATCGCGAACAGAACGAGGAGGGTGCGGATATTCGCGGCGGCTGTGGCTTTACCGATGGCAACGGTTGTTCCAGCGGCGAAACCGGCAAGACCAGCCTGTTCGGCGGCAAGAAGAAATCCTTTGCCCTTCCGACGGAGACATTCTGATGATGGATCGCACCTTCAAGGCACTCTCGCTTCTGCTGAGCTATCCGTCGACGGAGCTGCAGGCGGCGATGCCCGAAATCAGCGCCGCCTTGACCGCTGACGCCCGTGTCCCCGCTGCAACGCAGCAGGGGCTGGCCAAACTGGCCGACTGGCTGGCGACAGGCGACATCTATGACGTGCAGGAGGCTTATGTCATGCTGTTCGACCGGTCGCGCACGCTCTCTCTCAACCTGTTCGAACATGTCCATGGCGAAAGCCGCGACAGGGGCGGGGCCATGGTCAGCCTTCTGGAAACCTACCGCAATTCAGGGTTCGACCCGGTTACCAGCGAATTGCCCGACCACCTGCCGGTGTTGCTGGAATTCCTGTCCACGCGCCCCTTTGCGGAGGCGCAGGAGATCCTGGCGGATGCGGCGCATATTTTTGATGCGATCCGCACCCGCTTGGGCCGGCGCGAAAGCCGGTATGCACCGGTGTTTGCGGCCCTGATGCATCTGTCCGGGACAATAGTGAATACGGCCGCCGTTGCGGAGATACTGCAACAGCCCGACGATGACCCCACGGATCTCGAAGCGCTGGATGCGGTCTGGGAAGAGACTGAAGTCACCTTCGGTCCCGATCCCAACGCCGGTTGCCCACAGGTCCGCGACATGCTGGCAGGCATGGACACACTCACCCCCCTGAACAGGAGCGCATGACATGTTCGGCAATTTCGATCTCGACTATTTTATCTTCGGCATCATGCCCTACGCCGTGCTCGCCATCGCCCTGATCGGCACTATTGCGCGCTACGAGCGCGATCCGTTCACCTGGAAGACCTCGTCCAGCCAGCTTTTGCGCCGCAAACAGCTGATGTGGGGATCGGTGCTGTTCCATGTCGGCATCATCGTGCTGTTCTTTGGACATCTGATCGGGCTGTTCACCCCGGTATGGATCCTCGACGCTCTTGGTGTTCCTTATGGTTTCAAGCAATGGGTGGCGGTCATCTTGGGCGGGATCGCCGGGCTTTCAGCCTTTGTTGGCGCGACCATGCTGCTTCACCGGCGGCTCTTTGATAAGCGAATAAGGGTCAACTCGAGCTTTGCCGATATTGGTATTCTGGTGATCCTGTGGCTGCAGATTGTTATCGGCATGGGCACGATCATCGTCACGCTCGACCATATGGATGGCGCTGGAATGGTGCTGTTCATGACGTGGTCGCAAAGCGTGATGACCCTGCAACTGAACGCTTGGACCGAGGTTATAAACGTCCATTGGCTTTACAAGGCTCATATCGTTCTGGGCATGGTGATTGTCGCGCTGTTTCCCTTCACCCGTCTGGTGCACATGCTGTCGGTGCCGATCCGCTATGTCACGCTGCGGCCGGGCTATCAGATCGTGCGTTCGCGCCGTCGCCGCCCGCTCGAAGAACGGCGTCGCGCCTTTGACAAGTTGCGGGCCAAGCGTGGCCCCTCTATCACAACACCCGCGGAGTGAGAGAGATGACCTCCAGTCTCAGAACCGTTATCTCGGCCAACGGCCAGCCCATCGCGGGTATCGAGACCGCTCCCAAGGCAATCGAAACCGAAGTGGTGGTCAATGGTGAACGCATCGATACGCGAAGGATCGCGGAAGAAACCCAAAATCACGTCTCGCCCAAAAACAAACCGGGAATAGCATGGCGGAAGGCCGCGCAGGCGCTCGCGATCCGGACCCTCCTTCTGCAAGAAGCGAGGGGCCGCGGACTTGAGGCAAATCCCGAAGAACTTGCCCCCGGTCGCGTGGAGACGGAAGAGGAAGCCCTGATCCGCGCCCTGCTGGACGAGGCACTGCGCATCGATCCGGTGACCGAGGAGGCAGTTCGAGCGGAATGGGCGAAGGACCCCGAACGCTTCCGCTCAGCACCGCTCTGGGACGTGTCGCATATCCTGTGCGCCTGTGATCCGCGAGACGATACGGCGCAGCTCATAGCTGAGGCCCGCGCAAAATCAGTGCTTAAGAAGCTCGATGGTGATGCGAAGAGTTTTGCCCTTGCGGCCCGTGAAAGCGACTGCGGATCAAAGGCTTCGGCTGGACATCTGGGGCAACTCGGGCCCGGCGACACGGTTCCAGAGTTCGAGACGGCGCTTCGCGCGCTTCCCGAAGGCGGGATGACGCCCGTGCCGGTTCTGTCGCGGCATGGCTGGCACATCATCCGGCTGAACGCCATTGCAGAGGGGCAGGTGCTTCCGTTTGAGGCTGTCCGACCCAAGATTGCCCAGGCGCTGGAGAAAGCGGCTTGGGCGCGTGCATCGCGGGCGTTCGTCGAGAGGCTGGCAGATAAGGCCGAGATCACGGGCGCAAGCCTTCTGCCGATCTGAAGTGCAGGGTAGGGCGGGTCATGAAACAGTCAGGGCCGGCGCGACGCGGCGATGGTCTTTCTCCGACAGACCCGGTCCTACTTGCCGCCCCTCTTGAGTTCATCAGCGAAGACAACCTGCGTGAGCGGCAGATCTGCGCGGTGATCGAGGAACTCGCGAACTCCGCTTCGTTTAACCGACAAGCCGCACTGACTGTGCTGCGGTTTCTGAACGAGGAGTTGAACGTTCATGTGCGCGACGAAACCGAAGATCTGTTTCCGTTGCTTGTCCGACGTTGCCGACCGGAGGATGCAATCGAACGCGCGATCAGCCGGATCCGTACTGACCATGACGAGACCACTCGTCTTTTGCCCGAAGTCCGTGCAATTCTTGAACGCACTCTCGACACTGGCGGTAATCCGTCAACTGAGGACAGCAAAATGCTGATGAGTTTTGCGACTAGGATGCGCCGCCACCTTGTGGCGGAGAACGCGATCCTGCTGCCGATTGCACGCGCTCGCCTGACGCGAGTCGATCTCAAAAAATTGTCGCAGCGCATGCGGGCACGACGCGGTCTGCCGCCTTTTTCGGAGGCTTCAATTGCTTAAAGATCTGTTGGCGCGCAATCTTGAGTGGTCGGCTAAACGCCAGGCCGAAGAGCCCGACTATTTTGCCCGGCTTGCCACGCAGCAGGCCCCGGAGTTTTTCTGGATTGGTTGTTCGGACAGCCGTGTTCCCGCGAATGTGGTCGCCGGTCTCGATCCGGGTGAGGTGTTCGTCCATCGAAACGTGGCCAATGTCGTCCATTCCTCTGACATGAACCTATTGTCTGCGCTCGAATTCGCAGTCGAGGCGCTGAAGGTGCGCGAGATCATCGTCTGCGGCCATTACGGCTGTGGCGGGGTCAAGGCTGCGACCGAGGATCTACCACACGGTCTTGCCGATCATTGGCTGGAACCAATACGGCGCCTGGCCCGCGGCTTTGCTGTCGATCTGGCACGGGAACCTGATATGGAAGCGCGACGTGACCGTCTGGCTGAATTGAATGTTGTTGAGAGTGTCCGGCGCGTTTGCGAGACGCCGATCCTGCAAAAGGCATGGCGAAGCGGTGCGAATATTCGGGTGCATGGGTTGATATACGGTCTGAAGGACGGCCGTTTGCGCGACCTCGATTGCAGCATCGGTCCCGGCCATTTTCAAAAGGAAGCAGCAGAGTGACGATCTATCAGGCCATAGCGTCGCCGGGATGCGGATGTGAGGAACAGGGCAGGCCCAACGGGTTGATCAGCATCGACAATGCTTTGTCCCGGATTGCGGCGCAGGCGGCTCCCGTCGGCGAGACCGAGCCGATCGAACTCAGTCGTGCGACGGGTCGGATTCTGGCGCAGCCGGTCCGGGCGCGGAGCATGGCCCCACCCTTCGACAATGCCGCGATGGACGGGTACGCTATCGGAGCCTTGACGGGGGAAGGACCTTGGATGCTGCCGGTCGTAGCGCGTCTTCCTGCAGGGCAGGGCGGGACACAACCGCTCATCGGAAAGGCAGCGGCGCGGATCTTCACCGGCGCTCCGATACCCGATGGGACGGAGGCCGTCGTGATGCAGGAAGAGGTTGTCCGCGACGGCTTTCATGTCCATCTGCAACGGCGCCCGACACCCGGTCTGAACATCAGGCGCGCCGGCAGCGAGATGGCCGAAGGCGCGACAGTCCTGAAGAGCGGCTGCCGCCTTGGTCCAAGACAGATCGCCGCGTGTGCCGCCGCCGGCGTCGGCATGGTCCACGTGCGCCGGCGGCTTCGGGTGGCATTGCTTGCGACCGGCAATGAAATTCGGCAGGCGGGGGTCTCCCTGGCGGCCGCACAGATTTGGGACGTCAATACGCCCATGATGACCGCCGCACTGAGCGGTAATGGTTTACACCTTGTCGCTACGGCCCAGTTCGCAGACAGCGGTGCGGGCCTGGCCCGGCAACTTGAAGACATGGCAGGCCGTGCCGACCTCGTCATCACCACCGGTGGAATGTCGGTAGGCGAAGAGGATCACATGAAGCCGGCGCTTGCTGCACTGGGCACAGAAATAGTCTTCAGCGGAGTCGCCATCAAACCCGGCAAGCCGGTATCCTTCGGGCGTATCGGGTCGACGTTCTGGCTTGGCCTGCCCGGCAATCCTCTGGCGGCATTTGTCACCTGGCAGGTCTTCGGCACGGCGCTCGTCCGGGGGCTGACGGGTGAAACGGGAAGCGGCACAGCACGACGCCATGTCATCACTGCAGAGGCCATTTCCCGCAAGCCGGGTTGCTGCGAGTTGCGGCCCGCAACCCTGGCTGGGCTCGGCGCCCACGGCCTGGAGGTCGTCACCTTCCAGGACGTCACCCATTCAGGACGTGTCGCCCGCTTGCCGGAAGCGGATGGCCTGATATTTCTTCCCGCGGAGACCGATGAGCTGCCAGCCGGCGCGCTCGTCGAATTCCAGCCATTCCGCCAAGCCTGAGGAGCACAAAAGTGATGCTTGCCTACACCATGGCGCCGGGACGCGGCGATACCGACCTCATCCTGGAAGGGCTGTTCCATGACCTTGCCGCACGAGGGTTGCGCTGTCTTGGGATCGTCCAGATCAACAGCGAGCGGGCCGATTCAGGTCCCTGCGACATGGATGTGCGGGTTCTTCCCGATGGCCCCGTTTTGCGCATCAGCCAGGATCTGGGTCCATCCGCGCGTGGTTGCCGCCTCGACCCCGCCGCGCTGGAGATGGCTGTCGGGCTGGTCTCTGCGCGTCTCGCATCAGGTGCGGACCTGCTCATCATCAACAAGTTCGGAAAGCACGAGGCCGAGGGGCGGGGGTTTCGCGACGTGATCGCCGAAGCGGTGGCCATGGACGTGCCCGTCCTGGTTGGCCTCAATGCCATGAACCGTGGGGTGTTTGAAGCTTTCGCGGGCGGGATCGCCGTACATTTACCGCCCGAGCGCGATGCCCTTTTGTCCTGGGTGGATGGGGTTGTCAACGCCCGAATCGAACGCGCCTAAGTCGCAATGGAAGTCAAACACCAATGCGGCAGAACAACTTCCTCTGTGACAATGAAGAACACGCATCTCATCTTGTCGCGGAGCGACAATAAAATCCGATGAGGCTTAGAAAAATCCGCATGCCAATCTTTAGATACGAAGAAACCCATCTGGGGCTGCCGAGTCAATCAGCCGCTTCTCACAGCATGAATTGACCCCGCTAATGTATCACATCAACCTTAAATCGCACATGTTCGACGCGCTCTTTGCTGGCTGGACCATTTGGTTCGCCTTGGGTGTGATTGTCTTCTGGTTGGCTGGCTCGCCCAGAAAGGCAATCAGGGCCACAACCCGCCTGTGGGTCCGGGGCGTGTTGCTCGGTCTGAAACATGTCGTAGGGCTGGATTATGTTGAGACCGGTCGTGACCTGATTCCGACGGAACCCTGTCTCATCGTCTGCAATCATCAATCCACTTGGGAAACGCTGGCGTTCTTGGTTCTCTTCCCCGACGTCGCGATTGTCGCGAAGAAGGAACTGCTGCGAATTCCAATCATCAGCTGGTACCTGCGAAAATCACCGATGATCATCATCGATCGGGAGACCGGGTCCAAGTCTCTAAAGATTATGCTGAACCAGAGTCGCGAAGCGCTCAGCGGCGGCCGCTCGGTTCTCATTTTCCCGGAGGGCACGCGCATGAAGGAACTGGAACCAATCAGGTTCAAGCGGGGGGTCGAGCTCCTGTATGCAAAGCTGGGGGTGCCCGTGTTGCCCGTTCTTGTGAACTCCGGCAAATTCTGGGGACTTGGCCAGCCGGGCAAACGTGGCGGGACAATCACCGTCTCGTATCTGCCTCCGATTCCGGCGGGGATGCCTGCCGGATTGTTCGTTCGAAAGGCCGAGGCGCAGTTGGAGGCAGAGCGGACGCGATTGATGTAATCCAGCTTGTAGGCTTGATTTATGGGCCAAACGCTTAGAATAGAGGGGTAGGCGTAAGAATCTCTCGCGAAGGCCCGCAATGAAGAGCATTGACGACAAGAACGGCGTGATCGCCGTGGGAGAGGGGCCCGACATGCCCTCGGCGCCCGAAGCGATCGTGACATTCCAAGAGTGTGGCGTGATGGTTGCTCCCGGAAGAACAGTGAAAGCTGGCGGGGCGGGGACTTCGGCGCTGGAAATGCAGCAGAATGCGAGCCGCAACAGCGGAAGCGTCGATCAGACAGACGCACGGTTGGCCACGATCATGCGCGGCATTCACGCTATCTGCCACGATACTACCGAGGAATACGGCGCGCCGGTAGTTCAGCTGCTGGGCGCAGAAGTTGCCGGTCTCGTCGGTGTTGCGGAATCCGTGCGGAAGGTAATCTGAGGCATGGTTTCGCGCCATCGCCTTCAGTTGATCTGCTCCTTTCTGGGCCGCAGACTTGCCCGGCTTCGGTCTTTCGGACCGGTCATCGGCCCGACCAAAACTCGTGATACCGCGGCGGGCGCTGCCGGCGCGGGTTTGGCTCTCTTGATGTGCACGGTGTTGATCATCGGGGCCGGCGTTGATCTCTCTTATGGAGCTTTCCTGATTGCGCCCATGGGGGCAACCACGGTGATCTTGTTTGCATTGCCCAATAGCCCGCTCGCGCAACCATGGTCAGCCATTGTAGGCAACACTGTTTCGGCGCTGGTGGCTCTTGGCGTGCATCAGGCCACCCGCGATCCTGCACTTGCCATAGGCGCATCGGCCTGCCTATCCCTAGCGGCGATGTTCATGACCCGCTCGCTGCATCCGCCGGGGGGCGCAGTGGCGCTGACGGCGTCGTTGGACCCCGCCATGCTGGACACGCTGGGCCTGATTTTTGTCCTGATCCCGGTTTTCCTGGGCACTGTCGTGCTGGTGGCCTTGGCTATGCTCTGGCACCAGCTGAACGGTCGGGTCTATCCGTTCAGGCAACCAAAAGCGGTCGGTCCACACGCCACCGCCGACAAAGCGCCTCAACAGCGCTTGGGGCTCGAGCCGGAGGAATTGGCACGCATTCTTGCCGACTATCGCCAATCGGCCAACCTTGGCGTCGAAGATCTGGCCCGCCTGATCGCAGCGGCCGAGCAGGTGGCGGCGAGTCATGCCCTGGGGGCGATGACCTGTGATGCCATAATGTCGCGTGATCTTGTCACTGTACGGCCAGATGTACGCGCCGCACAGGTGGCCGATCTCTTCCGCAAGCATGGCTTCACCTCCATTCCGGTTGTGGAGAAAGGAGGAGTGTTGCTCGGTGTCATCTTCCAGCTGGACCTGATCCGCCGCGCGCGACGGGATTCCATGCGCGCGAACACGAGTTTTGGTGCGGGCATGGCAGCAATTCGACGCGAAAGGTCTGTCGGCATCATTCGGGCCTCCGAGATCATGACAACGGGCCTTCCCACTGTCGTCGCCACGACACCTGTCGCGTCGCTTATGCCGCTGCTGGCTGATGGTGGTGCTGAGGCCGTGCCGGTGATGCAGGGAGATCGGATCGTCGGCATCGCGACCCGGACCGATCTGCTGTCGGCCTTTGTCAGGTCGACGGCACGAGAAGTGCAGTGACGGTTCGCCCCTTTGAGATGTCAGTCGCGTTTGCCTTCCTAGCTTGACACATCACGACGTCACCTTTTCTTCACGCACATCTCTTTCCGCCGGCGCGCCTCGCAGCAAGGGCTCCCAAGCGCGCGATACCTCCAAGGTCTTCGAAAAGGTCAGCTACTTCGTGAAACGCCGAACGGTCGGGCTCATCGGGTTCCAGCTCATCAAGTTCACCGAGACGTTGCAATATGCTGACGATCGCATCGCGCATCTGTCTTGCTTCTTCCAGCCCTCTGCTTTGCGATAGGCGTTCGCTCTCGGCGCCGATGCCTTCCAGCATCTTGTCGGCGGCTTCCGGGTCCATGCAACCGAGTTCGCACTCTGCAATCCGCCGCCTCAACAGTTGAACGATGGGATCATGCTCACCTTGAGCGGCAGGTGTGAACACGGACCTTGCAATGGTGTCGGTCAAGAACATGAGACTGGTCCCCTCGGCGATTTGAACCTGGTTATCAAAGCGAATGTCGCCGGGGCCTACTGTCTGAAGGCCCCGGCGCGGACCATGCTTCAATCGACGAGCAGTCCGAGCGTCTTGTCGATGCCTTCGCGGAAGATGTCGGGTTGCTCGGGTCCTTCGACGATCAGCTTGCCGACAAGTCCGCGACCAACTCTTGAGAGAGCATGGTCAACCAGCAGGAATTCGCCCGGCACTTCGAGCTTCATGTCGACGGCTGCGGCTCCTCCCGGGGGAACCGAAATCGTCTGCACGTCCGGCAGCGGGGCGCCGGTCAGAGAGCCGAGATTGTAGACCTTGTCGAAGATCTCGCCGATGACGTGGAAGCTCGACGTCTTGTTCGGGCCACCGACGCCAAAGTAGATGCGGACCGTCTCGCCGACCTTCGCCTTGAGGGCATTGTCACCGGTAAGGGCTTCGGCGGCGCCATTGAACACGTAGTATTCCGGCTGCTCGTTCATCAGCTTGTCGTAGCTTTCGGTCAGCTGGCCTTGCGTACCGAATGTCTCTTCGGTGTAGATCTCGCCCTGCATGACATAGAACTCGTGGTCGACCGGGGGCAGGCCACCTTCGGGTTCCACCAGGATCATGCCGTACATTCCGTTGGAGATGTGCTGGGCTGCCGGCCCGACCGCGCAGTGATACACATAAAGACCGGGATTCAGCGCCTTGAAGGTGAAACCCTTCTCCTCGCCCGGCGCCGCCAATGTGGCATGTCCGCCGCCGTGCAGTCCGGTAACGGCGTGGAAATCTACGTTATGCATGACAGAGCTGTCTTCATTGTTCTTGAGCAGGACCTCGACGGTGTCACCGACACGAACGCGCACGAGCGGTCCGGGTACCTTCCGGTTGAAGGTCCAGTAGTGGTAACTCGTTCCATCGTCGAGTTCACCGATAACCTCAACGGTCTCGAGCCCGACCTTGACAGTCTGGGGGCCTCGCTCACCGATGACGCCCGGCATATCCGTCGCTTGACGGATGATATTGAGGGGCGCTTCCGGTGTTCCCATCTCGACGGCGTGAACGTGAGCTTCGGTGGCGTCCGCGGAGCCGACATGGCCGGTCGCGCCGAATGCCAGGGCGGCAGCGGCGACAGTGGCGAGAAGCTTCTTGCGGGGGGGCATGACAGTGTCCTTTTTGACCTCGTTGTTGATATCCAGACCTTAGACCTCGCAGCTGCGGTGCTCTTTGTGCTTCCTCAAACTGGGGAGCGACCTTCGATTTAACTTCCCGCGAAGCAGAGCGGTTGGCTGTGTCGATGTGGATCAGATGAGCAGGGAAGCTCCCGGACGGCTGGCAGAAGGTCCGAGCCGGCACGTCTACTTGTGCGCCTGTGGCAGGACTGGCCAAGCACGAGTGGGCGCGCCTCAAGTCCAATGACAGCCTGGAATGCCGCAATTACCACTCCTCGGTCGCAATGGACTTGTCGAGACAAGCCCCGCGCGCAGCCAAAATCCACAACCGTTACCTGCTCCCGGGAGAGGCAACCTGCATCGACTGCCACAAGGGCATCGCGCACGAATTGCCCAACATGGAAGGAGTCGATCCAGGCTGGAAGGTGCCGCCGGAGTTGCAGGGCGAGGAACTGCCCCAGGCATCGGTTTTCGAAAGCCTGGAACGCTTCAGCCAGGCGCATTCGGGGCTGTCTTCCCAATAAGTCTGCCCGCAGCTGTTCAGTCACCGGACTGATTTTGAGGCCGCAGGACTGACTTGTCGGCCTGCGTCGGCACCAGATCGGTCTCTGTGCGTCCACTTTCGACAGGTTCTCTTGCACGGATTTGCCACCTGGGCAGAAATTCGGCCGGGGAGCGCCGCCTCGCTCCCCGGCCGTCAAGAGCCCGCCTCACCGGCAGGCTGGCTCCTTACTTCAGTTCGCGGCAATCGCCTGACCGAAGAGCTCGGTGAAGACGATCTTGGCCTTCCCCGACTGCTTCACGGCCTTGGCATCTTCCAGATTGGTTGGTTCGCCGACCTGGATCAGGGCGACCATCCCCATGGCGTAATGTGGGGTGCACTTCACACCATAAATGCCTTCAGCATCGAGGGTGATGGCGAACTCCTTGTTGTACTTGCTCTTGAACGGTTCCACGCCGTCAGGGAGCATGCCTGCTATGGTCTCAACATTGTGGCCCTTGTCTGTGGGGACGAAGCGGATCGTGTCGCCAGGCGCCGCAACGATCAGGTCGGGTTCGAACACCATCGCGCCCTTTGCTCCCTTGTTGAGCATGTGGACTTCGATTTCTGCGGCCTGTGCCACGCCAGTGACTGTGACTGCCGCACCGAGGGCGAGCGCTGTGATGATGCTTCTCATTTTCCTATCCTTTCGTATCCACGGCGTTGGATTGCCGTTGATCTAGCCCGAACAATTCATAGCGCCTGGTGGATCCGGATCACTTTTCCCTTGAAGCGGTCAAGATGGTTATCTGGCCATGCGTCTGCCACCCCTTTCGCTCTTGAGCTATTGAGGGATTATCTGCTGGGTTTGCGGGTTGCGGTGGATGGGTTTGAGAAGGGGCTTTGAATGCCCCGTCGTTTAAGTGACGAGGCGAGGTATTCGCCCCAGGACAATGCGCAGGATCGCCTGGTCCGGGCAGGACGTGGGCAGATGCAGGCGGATCTGGGGTTTCATTTCGACGACGCGGACGGCGATCTTGATGAGGCGCAGACGCAGGGTGTCAAACTGGGCGGCTCTGAAGCGCGAACGCCTGGGCATGGCGGCGCGCAGCCCCCACATCAACCAGTACGCTCCGGCGTGCAGGAAGAGTCGGAACTGGTTGGCGGTCGCTCGTGTGCATGAGGTACGGTCGGCAGCGAGGTGGGTCTTGAAGGATTTGATGTGGTTCTCGGCCATCCCGCGTCGGCAGTAGATTTCCTCGTAGAGCGCCTTCGCCCTGCCGCCTTCGAGGTTGGTGACTATGAATCGGGTGTCAGCACCCTGCGGGCCGACCTCGACGCGGGCGATGATGCGCTCGGTTCGGCTCCAACTGGCGGCGGCGTCGAAGAACTCCTTGAAGCGCCGGATTTTGCGCGCGCCTGCCTGGGCGCTTTCGGCTGACGCCGCAAAGCGCGCCGTCGTGCTGGCCTCGATGGTCGCAACATGCCTGCGCAGGGTGGATGTTGGCGCAACCCCGAGAATGAAGTCGATGCCATTGGCGCGGCACCAGTCGATGACCAGCGGGCCGCAGTAGTGGCTGTCGCCCCGGATCAGGATCCGCGTCCTCGGCCAGTTGGCCCGGATCGCGCGGATGAGGCGACGCAGATGCGCGCGGATTTCCACGCCGCACGGTCGCTTCGCCGGACGCAGGACCGCCGCGACGAACCGGCCCTCGCCATCGAATACCACGATCGGCTGGAAGCCATATTCATCGTAGTGGGCGTTAAATAGCCGCAGTTGCTGTCCGCCATGCACCGCGTCGAAGGTATCGTCGATATCGAGCACGATCCGCTTTGGCGGCTGGCGGAACGAGGCGCAATAGAGATCGATCATCGCTTGCCCCATCATCAGCAGTGAACGCAGGTCGGGCAGGTTCTCCAGCCGGCAGATCGTCGATTGCGAGGCGAGATCTCGGTCCGAGGGCAGCGCCCCCTCGGCCATCTTGAAGATCGGGTCCGAGCGCAAACGCGTGGCGTCATTGCCATCCTCGTAACCTGCAGCAATCATCTTCATGCGAAAGCCGATCATGTCGGCGAGGCTGTGGACAATCTGATCCGGACGGCGCGGATCATCGATGCAGCGCGCCAGCCGTCCGGCTACACCGAGCCGCTTCTCCACCTCTCCAAGCGCAATCACCCCGCTGTCCGACGACAATGTCCCGCCGTCGAAACGAGCGATCACGGACTTGCCGTTCACTGATGACAAACCCTCAAGCGGCAGCGTAAGATCGGACATGGCGGATGTGGACTCCGGAAAATGGCGTGGAATGGCTTAAGCAACCGAATCCTACGACATTTCAACGACTTGGGCTACATCCGCCAGCCAACCATGAATTTTCCGGGCTAGTCATAGGCGGTGATGCGGCAGGGCCGTTTGCGCAACTGCAAACAAAAGGGTAGAAACTCCGGCAGTTTCGACCTCCGGAAGACGCCCCGCATGCCGCTCGACAAATCGCTCATATCAGGGTTGCCTGCCTTCGCCGGATTGAGTGGCGCGGATATGGACGCGGTTCTTTCACTGGCCCGCTCCTCCCGTTTTCCGAAGGGGTCCGAGGTCTTCTCCCAGGACGAGGAAGCCGGGTCCTTCTTCCTGCTTCTGTCCGGCCATATCAGGGTGGTGCGCACCACGCCGGGGGGAGAACAGGTCATCGCCCGCTACATCAACGAGGGCGAACTGTTCGGCATCGCCGCCGCGATGGGCCGGCCGACTTATCCGGCCAGCGCGGTCGCGGCAGTCGACTGTGTCGCGCTGTCCTGGCCGAGCGCCGCCTGGCAGGATTTTCAGTCCCGGGTCCCCGGTTTCGGCGCGAACGCCTACCGGACCATCGGCGCGCGGCTTCAGGATACCCAATCCCGGGTGATGGAAATGTCGACGCGCCAGGTCGAGCAGCGGGTCGCTGGTGCGGTAATGCGGCTGGCCCAGCAATCGGGCCGCAAGACCGAGCACGGTGTCGAGATCGATTTTCCGATTTCGCGGCAGGACATCGCCGAAATGACGGGAAGCACGCTTCACACCGTCAGCAGGCTGATGAGCGCCTGGGAGGAGGAAGGCATCGTGCGCAGCGGCCGTCAGAAGGTGACGGTTACCGATCCGCACGCCCTCATGCTGGTTGCGGAGAACCGCAGGGGCAAATAGGTCGTGTTGCCTCGTAGTCCCGTATGCGATCGCCGGTGGCATCGAGCAAACCCCTGAACTTCACAGGTTTCTGCCTGGCGGCGCAGTTTCCTCTTCGAACGCTGATGGCGTCTCGTCGGATGAGTCCGGCCTGATCACTCTTGAAAGCTCCGCCGTGAAAGCGGCTTCATCCACTTCGTGGGCGGCGGCCGCGTCCGCAACGGTGTGAAAGATGCCGAACGGGCATCCGATGCACAGCATCCCGTGGCGGATCATGACCCGGATTGTCGCGGGCCATCTGCGCATGATTTCGTCGACCGGCATGTCCGGGTCTGGGGTGGAAGGCATCATCCGGGATTCTCCTCAAGCCACAAACTTAGCCAATTCCCATCGGCGGATCGTTGTTTTGGCGCAAACAACGCAACAGAACCGGGCTGCGACGCCGCCTGTCATCAATGGACGGATCCGCGGGATGCTTCCAAAGCCTGCATGAAGTTTGCGCTTCGACAAACAAGTGTCCGGCCGGATTTGCTAGCCTTCGCCGGAGTGGACGGCGCGGCATGCGCCCGATCCATTGTTGTTGAACCCGGAGCCTTGATCATGACCGCTGAAGAACTGGCCGAAATCCCCGCCATCGACGTCCGCACCATCCCGCCCCATGAGCGCCACCCGAGGATCTTTTCCATGCTTGAGGCGCTGGAACCGGGGCAGTCTTTCGCAATTGTCAGCGATCACGAGCCGCGGCCGCTGCAATACCAGATTGAAGCAAGATTCCCCGATGTTTTCGGCTGGACCTATGTCGAGCAAGGGCCGGAGGTCTGGCGCGCCGTCATTTCGAGGGAGTCAGCCAGCTGCTGCGGTTGCTGCGGCGGCTCCTGATGCTTATCCATCGCCGCCCAGGCGTGCGACGGATCCCAGTCCATCGAGATCCGTGTCCGGTGCGAAAGCGCCGACAGTGACCGGCGCCTCGCTTTCAAAATGGACCATGTCCTATTTCGCCGCAGCGCTCCTGTCGCTGCTTGCGGCGGAAGCCCTGATGGCTGCGGGCTATGGATATCCGGCCGACGGGCTTCAAGCCCCGTCGACACTGGTGGTGGTCCATCTGAGCGCGGTCGGCTGGCTCAGCCTGCTGATGTGCGGGGCCCTGTTCCAGTTTATACCGGTGCTGGTAAACCGGCCGCTCGCCGGGGCCCGCGTGATGCTGCCCGCGCTTCTGTGCATCGTCCCGGGCCTGGTGTCGCTGGTGTCGGGATTCATGGCTATGGACGGCCTGCTGGAGACCGCAGCGCCACTGCTGCCGATGGGCGGCCTCCTGCTCTGCACGGGCTTCGCCTTTGCGGCGGGATCGATCGGCCTGACGCTCATGCGGTCCCGGCCACTTCCGATCCCGTCGGCTTTCGTGGCCGCGGGTCTCGCAGGCCTTCTTGTCGCTGTCGCGCTTGGCTTCGTGTTCACCCAGGTGCTCGGCGGAACACTCGCAGCGCCGGTGTTCGCCCACATCGCCGCCCGGGGCGTGCCCATCCATGCGGCCGCGGGCCTCGGCGGCTGGCTCGCGATGTGCGCGGTCGGCGTGTCCTATCGTCTGTTTCCGATGTTCCTTCTCTCGCCCGATGCGCAAGGGACCGGCACCCGCCTGGCCTTCCTGTTCGCCGCCGGTGCGGTTGCGACGGCAATCGCCGGCGGATTGGCAGCACTCTACGCGGGCTGGCCCATGCCGGATGTCATGCTCGTGGCTGCGATCGCCGCAGCGGGTGCCGCTGTCTTCTACGGCCGCGACGTGATAAATTTCTATCGTGCGCGGAGGCGCCGGGATCTGGAGCTCAACATGAAGGTGGCGGCTCTCGCGTTCGTCTCGCTGGCGCTAGCGGTGGCGCTGCCGGTCGTTCAGGCGGCTCTGGGCAAATCCGATACGGCGATTGCTGCTTCTGTCTACATGGCCGCCTTCGGATGGTTGTCGGGCCTCGGGCTGGCCAAGCTTTACAAGATCGTGCCCTTCATGACCTGGCTGGAATGTTATGGGCCGGTCCTCGGTCGCGCGCCCACGCCGCGGGTGCAGGACCTTGTCCGGGAGGCGAGGGCGTGGCCGTGGTTCGTGCTGTATATTGCCTCGGTATGGGCTGGAACGGTCGCCATAGCGCTCGGAAGCGCCACCGGGTTCCGCATGGCCGCCGCCGGCACGTTCGCCGCGACAGCTGCCATAGGAGTTCATCTGGTCCGCGCGCGGAAGCTCTCCGATGTGGATGGCAGCCGACGGTTTCCGGAAGGAAGCCTGCGGCCGTCCCTGTTATACTCTCTTGCGCCGGGCAGGCGCTGAAAAGGAGCACGATCATGACGCACTATGTGGAACTGGACGTCCGGCCGATCCTGGCGGCGGGCGGCGAGCCCTTCGGCCGGATCATGGAGGTGGTAACCTCGCTCGGCCCCGACGAAGGCCTGCGTCTGCTGGCGCCGTTCAGGCCCGTGCCGCTGTTCGGGGCGCTCGCGTCGAAAGGGCTCGCGCACCAGGACCGGGAGATCGGCGGCGGGGACTGGGAAGTGCTGTTCACCCCGGCACTTGCTCCCACGGCCTCGGCGGCCGCGGCGGCCGCGGCGTCTGTTGCGCGCTGGCCAGGACCGCTGATGCATCTCGACAACCGCGGACTCATGCCGCCTGAGCCGATGGTGAAGGTGCTCGGAGCCGCCGAGGCCATGCAGCCGGGAGAGGTGATGGAAGTCCTGCTTGACCGTGAACCGTCCTTCCTGTTCCCGCAGCTTGCCGAAAGGGGCCACGAGTGGCAGGGCGGCTTCGATCAGGACGGCGTCACCTACCGTCTGCTGGTACGGATCGGGTCCGTATCATGAGCCCAGCCTCGCGATCCGATGAAAGGGAAGCGCTGGCCGACGCTCTAAGACAATCTCTGCGCGGCGTCATCGATCCGGAACTGGGCGAGAACCTGGTCGATCTTGGGCTGATCTACTTCGTGGCCGTCGACGATCATGCGACGGCTCATGTGGTCATGACCACCACCACGCAGGGATGTCCGGCCGTGGGCTTTCTGAAAGATGGAGTGGAGCGCGCTGCCTTGGCAGTGTCGGGTGTGCAGGCAGTCGAAGTGGCGCTCACCTACGATCCGCCCTGGACGCCCGACATGATGGCCGGCCCGGCGGGGCAGCGGCGGCCGACGGCGAAGCCGAGGTTCTGGCGACCGTGGTGAGCGATCGAAGCTTCTGTCCACGATGTTTGAATTGAATCGCTGCCGGACGGGCCGCGCGGCGTTAGAAATACAAGACTACGGCGAACCCGGATGAAGCGACATGCCTCTTGCGATCAGGCATCAGGCGACGATAGCCACGGCCTTGGCCTCGCGCAGCGCTGGCTCGCAGTAGGGCGGGAACTGTGCAGCAGTCGCCAATCAGGTAGCCAAATGGAAAGGAGTCCGAAGCGGAAATGATTTCCGTTTCAAGGCCGCAAGGTGACATTATGATTTCTAGGATTTCTGGCGATCATACTGGTACCTCGCGCCTGCGTCATTCCACGCCATATCCGCTGGCTGGTGTCTTGCGGGCGATGTCGGCGAGAAAGCGGCGCGCGGGCAGGGCGAGGATCAGAACAAGAACCAGCCCCTGGGCCGCAAGCGGCTCGGCCACCGGGAACAGGCCGAGCCAGATCTGCATCCAGTCGGCATCGGGGAACCAGGTCACGGGCGTCGCGCCGACGAGCGCGGCCGTCTGCAGGCCGCGGATGCCCGCGCCCATCAGCATCACCGCCAGAAACGACAGCAGGACCGTGGTTGCCTTGAAGAAAATCCCGATGGGCAGCCGTCGCCCCGAGGCGAGCACGACCCATCCCGCGCCAAGCGCCGCCGCGCCGCCCAACGTCAGACCCGCCATGACGGGCAGTGGCGCGGTGTCGGCGAGCAGCGCCTCGTAGAACAGCACCGTCTCGAAGCCTTCGCGAAAGACCACGAGAAAGGCAAGAAGGCCGACACTCATCGGACTTGCGACACCGGAAAGCCGGGCGCGGAAGGCCGTGACATGGCCACCGGTCGCCGTCAGCCCCACGATGAGCATGACAAGAACGGCAGCGGCGACGAGGGCGGTGCCGCCTTCCAGCGCCTCGCGGGTCAGCGTCGCGATCGAGAAGATCCAGCGCGCCCCGGCCCACAGTGCAAAACTGCCACCCACCGCCAGCATCACGGCACCGGTGATCGGAACCCGAAAGCGGCCAGGCGGCAGGCCCTCAGCCTTGAGCGCGGCAACCAGCGCGGCGAGGATCAGCACCGCTTCGAGCCCTTCGCGGAAAATGATGCCTGCCGACTGCAGCACCGCGCCAAATGCGGAGAGCCGTATCTCGATCCGCGCTCGCGCCGCCTCAAGATCGGACAAGATCGCCGCGATTTCCGTCGTGAGTGCCGCGCCGCCCTGCTGGCGGGCGATCAGCGCGCCGAGGCCTGGGCGCGTGGCGGCGCCCTCCCAGAAGCGCGCCTCCAGCCGCATCGCCATGGCAGGCGCGCGCGGCACCAGGCGCTGCTCGATATCGGGGTCGAACCAGGAATAGGCCTC
Source organism: Hoeflea sp. (assembly GCF_014359905.1). Taxonomy (GTDB): domain Bacteria; phylum Pseudomonadota; class Alphaproteobacteria; order Rhizobiales; family Rhizobiaceae; genus Hoeflea. The sequence continues at coordinate 42,567 of NZ_JACIYP010000020.1, forward strand.
CAGCCGCTTCATCTCGGCTCCGTCCCAGTCCCCGGCATGGGCCATGAGACCGAGTTCATCGAGAGCCGCCGTGGCCTGCTCGAAGGCGATCGCGACACCATCCCGGTCGACCGAAGCACCGAATTCGGCGTCGATCAGAGCCAGCGCCTCGGATGCCAGCGGTTCCACCGCGTCGCCCTTCGCCTCGAACTCGCCGCGCATCCGGGCCAGGAGGTCGCCAAGCCGCGCAGCGGCGGCATCTTCCATCTGAGGCGCAAGGTCGCCCAGGATCATCGCCGCGCGGTCGCGGAACACCCTGGCCTCGTTGTATTCGAACGGGATGCGGACCACTCCGCCACGCACGCCCTTGTGGTATTCCTCCGCCGCAAGCGCGACGAAGCGGCGCAAAAGCGTGGCGCGCCGCGCGCGGTCTTCGGGCGACAGCCGCACCGGCGCGTAACCCGCAAGCTGCGCCGCAATCGCCGCAATGGCGTCGGGATCAGTTTGCGCCCGCTCGAAGTTGGCTGCCAGCGCCGCCATGGAGTCGGATCCGAGTTCCGTGGAAAGACTATCCTCAAGATAGGCCACCAAACCCTCGATCCGTCCCAGATCGCCGGCATATTGCGTGGCGAAGCCTTTCTGCGCATTGTTTGCCGCGCGGGTGAGGGCGAGCCGCAGTTCCGAGGCCGCGACCGTCAGTAGTTCGGCCTCCACTATCTTGCGCGCCGGATCGGGAGAAAGCGTGCCGTCTCCGAGCGCCTGGATGGCGAGAGCGGCGGCGGTGTCGCCCGAGGCGCGCGCATAGTCACGGATGGTCAGCCAGTTCGTCGCCGCCACGGTTTCGTTCGCTGTAATGGCTTCAAACAGCCGCGACCGCGCGCCGGTCAGAACCCGCCCCCAGAGCCGCTGGCGCCAGCGCGCCGCCTGGTTGGCATCCCCCTGTCGCACCGCGGCGCCATAGGCGGCGAGCGCCGCAGCGACCGCGGACGCTTCGCCGGCCTCGAATTCAGCGGCCACTTTCGACCAACTGGTCTCAATCAGCATGAGCCGGGTCTTAAGCTCATCGTCGCGCGCGGTCGAGGGAGTGCGATAGAGAAGCCGCTCGATCCGCCCGGTTTCGGCGCGAATTAGCCCGCTCGCCTCCCAGGGTGTTTCGGCCCGCAGCGGCACGGTGGAGAGAATAAGCATGAAAAGCGCGGCCAGGCATCTCATCGGACGGACTCCGGAAGTTCGACAGAAAGTTCGGCCAGCGTGAAGGGCGCTACCGCCAGATTGCGGCGCAGGCTGGCATAGATCAGATCGGGCAGCGCGATACGGTAGAGCAGCCGCGCCTCCAGGTGCAGCGGTCCGGTCGTGCCCTCGGGCAGGATCACCTCGTAGCGCGCCACATCCTCGCCGCGTGGCGGGATCGGTTCGCGCATCCAGACGACCGCGGCGGTCTGGAAGGTCAGGTGATCGGTGATCCGGTTGCCGTCGCGGTCAAGGAAATGTTCGATCCAAGCGACCGAATCCGGGTCCTCGACGCCCAGCCGTTCGGCCGCACCGCCCGAGCGGAAGACGGTTGCGCCTGTGGCATCGCTCACGGCCACCTCGAGCCACATATGTTTCTGATCGTTGACCCCGGTCGGCAGATTGTGGCCAGCGCCGAGATTGCGCACCGCGATGCCGAGGTGCAGGCGGTCACCGGAGCGCCGCGTCTCGCGCAGGTCGAGCCCTGCCGCCGTGCGCATGAAATCCTGGGTCTGCCGATCCTGCTCGATGAGTGTGGCCTGGGTTGCCGCGCCATCCATTCCGGGCAGGATGCCACCGCGCAGCACCGTCAGCGCCTCGCCCAGCTCCGTGTTGGCCAACACGTAATTGGCGCCGATAAAACGGTGCGAATAGCGCTCGGGGTCCGACGTGTTGCCGCCGCGGATCGCCATGACCTGCGCGGCCGGATCGGCGGCCATGTGGCAATCCTGACAGGTGATGTCGTTCTTGGCGTACCAGCTGCCGCGCCATTCGATGAAGGTCGTCTGAACTGTCTGCGTCGTGGTTGCCCTGGTCATGGTGTGGTCATAGGTTTCGACATGGCAGCTGCCGCACAGATCCGAGCTCTTCATCAACGCGGCCGTGTCCGGTGCTGCGAAGGCAGCGAGATGCGCGCGCGGATCGGCCAGCAGCGCCGCCCCCTGCGGCCCGTCGGCTTCCGTCTCGGCCCGGTCATAGGCCAGCGTGATCGCGCCATTGCCCTTCACCGGGTCGGCATGGGTGGCAGTGTGGCAGGTAATGCAGGCGACCCCCTCGCTCAGCGCTTCCGTCGGCGCCACCGAGGCGAAGCGGTTCACCCGCCCCGCCAGCATTTCGTTCGGCGCGTGGCAGCCCTCGCAGAACCGGCCCTGCTCGGGGTTGTGGACGCTGTCCTCGTTCGCCTCGACCACCGCCTCGTAGACCAGATCCCGATCGGCTATGGCATGCAGTGAGGCGGCCCATTCGGTGAATTCCTGCTGATGGCAAGTCGCGCATGCGGCCGAGGAGGGCAGGCGCGCAGGATCGCTGAACAGCCCCGTGGCGCTTTGCAGTTCCGAGGGAAAAAACGGGCGGGGTTTGCCCGCGGCGTCGGGTCCGAAGGGCAGCTTGTAGAAGGGGATCTCGGATAGCGCGACCCCGACGGGCGCCGGGCGCGGAGCCAGAACGGCCCAGAAGCCCAGCGCGGGGAGACAGACCGCCGCACCCAGCAGCAGTGGCCGCGCGTGGAACGCGAGTTGCGACTTGATCTTCATGGTCGGGGGTTCTTCCAGTGACGCATCGCCAGATGCAGGCCAAGTCCGACGGCGGCCAGCCAGGAGCTCCAGAAATGAACGAAGGACATTGCTTGACTCACCTCGCTTTGGGGGAACCAGACCCGGCCGGCCAACCACCATGCGACGGGAACGACCATCGCCAATCCGGAGGTCAGAAGGACAATCCAGACGGCCAGCAACGCCCATGAGAATTGCGTGAAGCCGTGCCTTTCGCTCTTGGCGAGCCCCTCAAGCACATGACGCCAGAGCCAGGGGGCGAGCGTGGCTGTGAGCGCGATCCCGCCCATGACATGCAGCCAGAGCACGAGGCTCGAGCCCGGATCGACCCAGAGCCAGAGACCGCTGACGAACAGCACCGCGATGATAGCGCTGTGAACGCCCGAACGCAGACTCCCCCCGCGCTTGCGGGGGAAGCTGGTTGCGCTTGCCAAGGCGAAACGAGATTGGCGCATGACCTGCCGGATCATCCCGTGTCAGCCTCTGATCTCGACCTTGTTGCGGGCCGCGGCCTGAAGCACCTGGGCGACGATCCGTTCGGCGATATCCTGCGCTTCGCCACCCAGCGCGTCGGCTTCCTCGGCCGAGATGCGCTCGCCGGCTTCCTCGCGGGCGCGCGTCTCCCTGACCAGAACGAGAAGTTCCTCGAAGCCCTTGGTGATTGAGGCGTCGAGCGCGGGATCGCCGGCGGCGACCACCGGCGCGACGGCAGCCCGGTACATCCGCTCACATCCGCTCATGATGCCGATCACGTCAAAAAGCCGGCTTTGCGCCACGAAGGCGGCCGAACCACCGCCGATGAAGACCGATTCCTTCCATTCGCCGAAATAGTCGCCCACCGTCGGCGTCATCGTCACGACAGCGGTGAAGGCGTCGTCGCGATTGGCCTGCCAGGCGCGCAGATCCACCTCGAGCGCTTTCGACCATGTCACCAGCCCTTCGGCCCCGCCGAGCGCGAGATTGGCGTCGAACAGGATCTCGCCCGGTTCCTGCGTGCCGTCGCCGTCAAGGTCGACCTCGGCGCGCACATGCGCCTTGTCGCCGCCCCAGAAAAGCGGCTCGGTGATGGTGTGGAACAGGCTGCCGGGCCGTCTCAGCACCGTGCCGTCGGGCAGGGTCAGATCGTAGGGAGCGACATCCTCCTCCTCGCTACCCGGGTTTCCCGCGTCAAGGATCAGGTCATATTTCACCAGCGATGGGATGCCCGCTACGATGCCTTCGATGGTTTCGTATTCGTTCGAGGCGGCGAGCCAGCGGGTGCGAATCGCTGCGACCGTGCGGGCAAGCTTTGCGCCATCTGCCGCCCAGGCCGTGGTGTAGTCGCCGCTATGCGCCTGGATGATCCCGGAATAGTCCTCGACCGCATCGCGCAGCCGTTCGGTATTGGCCACGAGACTAATGTTATGTTCGAGCGCGAAAGCCTTGACCTGAGCTAGGCCCTCAGCCTCGGACTGTGCCCATGCCGGGACAGCGGTAACCAGAAATGCGGCGATTGCAAGTGATGTGATCTTGGGCATATGCAGGCGTCCTTTCCTCGATTGATCGGGAATCGTGTCCGACAACAGACTTATCCCGTGTTGACTTTTATTTATGAGAATAAAAGTCAACTTTGATCTGGATCAAAGTTGATGAGAAGTCTGGTTTCCAGATGCAGTCATCCCCGCTCGCTGTCTGTCGCTTGAGGACGTATTCCAACAAGTGCTCGCCCCCCGGACAACCTGCACAGATCCGGCCTTTGAACTGTCGGATTTCCAAATGCGGCATGCGCGCATGTTGATTGAGCGCATAGGTTGAAACGTGACCTATCGTCGAAGGCCTGCACTGAACGCTTACCTCGAGCAATGCCCGCGGGATGCAGCGCTTGCCAATTCGGCCACCTCAGCCGAAGATCGTGCGCCCTGTTCCACCGGACCAGTCGACGCCTGCGATTCCGGACAGGAAGCCATCGGCGTATTGTCCACCCGGGGCGTGGGGCAGGGCTTTTGCCGAAAGCGCTTCGGCATCAATCCGCCCGTCGATCAGGTCGCGAAAGAGCTTGCAGACGTCGACGAAGCCCTCGGATTGGGGTGACAGGCGCAGCGATGCAACTCCGGCCTCGCGCAGGCCGGGCAATTGATACGCCGCGTTCGCACAGCTTGCAGAGAGCGTCTGGACCCCGTTGACCGCGAGAAATGGCTGTTCGTCCAGCGTGTCCACCGCGCGGCCATCGAGATCAAGGCCGCATACGAACTGGCAGTTGTCCTTGGCCCGGTCATGCAGGCGCGCGTGATAGCAGCGCCCGGAAATCGCCAGCGGCAGGCGGCCCCATCCCCAAACCTCGACCGGGACCGGTACCGCTTTGGCCAGGATCGCAATCGAGGCCAGCGGCAATTCCGGCGGAAGGCAGATGCGCGTCGCCCCGCGCCCCGCAAGCCAACGCAGCGTGCTTTCGTTGTAGACATTGACCAGTGGCCCGACAGAGAAGGTGGCCCCGACTGGAAGATGCGGCATTGCCGAAATGTCATTGACTTCGACCTCAAGCCCCATCTCCACCAGATCCGCGGTCAGTTTGCGCTCGCGCTTGAGCGTGATCAGCGCGAGGCTTGTCATTGCCACTGTCTTGCCAGCGCCCTGCAGCCGCTCGATCACTTCGGGAAAATGTGTCTGATAAAACGGCAGACGCTTTGAGCACACCAATTCGCCCAGTACCACAGTGTCGACCGGGGCCTCGTCGGCAAGACGCAGATAAAAATCGCGCCAGATTGCGGCGTCCCAGAAAAACTGGTTCGGCCCGACTGTCAGTTCCATAGGATTGCTTCCTTCTCCGCAATTTGAGAAAATCCGGTTGCCGCTTTCCCCAAAATTGCTCTATCTCCAGGTCTTGCGGTAGGCGCCGGTGGTTGCGGCCTGACCTTCCGTCAGGCCGGCCAGTGTGCCCGGCGGCACCGGATCTCCAGCAGCCACCGCCTCGACCGCAGCACGGAAACTGCGCACCACCTGCGCGACATAGGAGCGCGAGCGCTGCCGCCCCTCGATCTTGAGAGCCGACACGCCGGCTTTTGCCAGCGCCGGGATCAAGTCCTTGGCGTCGAGGCTGCTGGGGTCTTCAAACACATAGCCGGTCTTGTCTCCGCTGTGGAAACAACCCTTGCAAAGCGTCGGGTAAGGGGCGGGTGCGTCCTTGGCGTTACGGTGGATGGTATAGCCGCCAAGCTTGGCTGCCAGTTCTCCCCTGGTTTCGACATATTGGACATGCGAAGGCGGTGAGCAGACGCCGTTCATGTTGGGTGACTTGCCGGTGATGTAGGAAGATAGCGAACAGCGTCCCTCGGCCATCACGCAGAGCCCGCCAAATACGAACACCTCGGTCTCGACATCGATCTCGCGGTTGATCGCAGTGATCTCGGCGACAGTCAGCACCCGCGGCAGAACCACCCGTCGCACACCAAAGGCCGAGGCGTAGAAGTTGATCGCATCGGGGTTTGCCGCCGCAGCCTGCACCGAAAGATGGCGCCGCAGGCCCGGATGGTGTTCGGCGGCATAGGCGAGAAGGCCGAGATCCGCCAGGATGACCGCATCCGCACCCGCGGTTTCGGCGTCGGCCAATGCATGGTGCCAGAGCGGCTCAGCCCCGGCTCGGGGGAAGGTGTTGATCGCCACCAGCACTTTAGAGCCTCGACCGTGCGCATAGGCAACGCCAGCTGCCAGCTCGTCGCGGCTGAAATTGAGGCCCGGGAAATTGCGCGCGTTGGTTTCATCGGCAAAGCCGCAATAGACGGTGTGGGCCCCGGCGTCGACTGCGGCGCGCAGGGCTGCCGGAGTGCCGGCAGGGCAGACCAGTTCCATCATTTCTGCGCCTCCGCCCGGCGCAGCGGCACACCGGTCCTGCGCTCGGCAAGATAGATCAGCCGTGTCAGCAGCGAATTGAACGGCCCCGACAGGCCGGCAATCTCGGCGCCCAGATCAAGCTCGGAATCGTCAATGGCGTTGCGGAGCGCCAAGGCTGCCGCAGTATCCCCATCGATCACCAGATCGCGGGAAAAAAACAGCGCGTCACCATCCCAAGTGCCGTGTACCAGACCAAGCAAAGCGGCCAGCGGTCCGGCAATACGGGCATCTGACGCTGGCGGTTGGCGGTGCAGGGTGACACGCATGACTGTCGGGTGCGGGTGCAGCAGCAGAGTTACCGGCAGATCGGTCGGCACAATGGCAAACCGGCGATCGACATAGGGACCCAGCCGACTGATCATGCCAGGGTGATTGGTGACCAGCCGCCGAGCCAGAATCGTCAGGGCCTGGGCCAGGGGTGTCAGCGGCAACACCCGCAGGGTGCCGGCCAGCAGCGAGGGCACAGTCGGGAATGGCGTGTGGATGTCGGGCACTCGGACCTCGCGGCAGATTTCGGGAGTTAGGGAGAAGTCTAGGCCGGTGGGGGCATGGTTGACTTGATTTATGTCAAGTGAATGCGCGAACCGGGCTGATACCAAGTAAAGGTCTCAGCCACAGGAGCCACCTTGGACGCCATCCACCGCAAACTGCCGGTCTTTTCGAGCCTGCGCATCTTCCTCACTTGGGCAGAGGAACAGGGCGACATGTTGCGGATTTCCCAACCCGTGGCGACGAGCCACCAGATGACTGCTGTCCACATGCAGGTACTCAGGGCAGGGGGGCAGGTGCTTCGTTTTGATCAACCGGTCCTGCCCGATGGCCGCACGCCGGACGTACCGGTGGTGACCAATCTATTCGGCACGCGCCGCCGCGTCGCCGCCGGGTTGGGTCTTTTGCCGGAACAGATCCCTGATTTCGGGGCGTTTCTGGCTGAACTGCGGGCACCCGCCCCGGTTGATGGCATGCGCGATGCCTGGTCGCGCTGGCCCATGTTGAAGGCCGCGCTCAGCACGCGGCATCGTTTGTTGCGCAAAGCTCCCGTCCAGGAAATGGTGACCGAAGCTCCAGATCTCACCGGCCTGCCGGTGCAGACTTGCTGGCCCGGCGATGCCGGACCGCTGATTACTTGGCCGGTGGTGTTGACCCGTCCCCATGGCAGCGACGCGCAAGCGGTCGCGCGCTACAATGCGGGTGTTTATCGCGCGCAGGTGCTGGGCCGCGATCGTTTGATCCTGCGTTGGCTCGCGCATCGCGGAGGTGCGGCGCATCATCGCAGCTGGGCGCGAGCGGGCGAGCCCATGCCGGTGGCCATTGTGCTGGGGGCCGATCCCGCAACTCTGCTGGCCGCTGCACTACCCCTGCCAGAAACGGTATCGGAACTGGCTTTTTCCGGGGTTCTGCGCGGGTCACGGACAGAACTGGTGCCCGCGCGATCGGTGCCGCTTCTGGTGCCCGCCCATGCTGAAATGGTGCTGGAAGGCTGGGTTTCCCCGACCGAGACCGCGCCTGAGGGGCCGTTCGGGGACCACACCGGGTATTACAACGCGATCGAACCGTTTCCAGTAATGCAGGTTACCGCGCTGACCCATCGGCGCCATCCGCTTTATCTGTCCACCTCTACCGGGCGTCCGCCGGACGAGCCGTCGGTCATCGGCGAAGTGTTTAACGATCTGGTGCTGCCGCTGATACGCCAGCAGATTCCGGAAGTGAGCGATCTTTGGTTGCCGCCCGCGGCCTGCTCCTACCGGATCGCGGTTGTGGCGATCGACAAACGATACCCGGGGCAGGCGCGCCGCGTCATGATGGCGCTTTGGGGAATGTTGCCGCAGTTTAGCTACACCAAGATGGTGATCGTGGTGGACACGGACATCGACGTGCGAAACTGGGACGACATCGCCTGGGCCATGGCCACAAGGATGGATCCGGGCAGAGATGTCATGATGCTGGATCGCACACCGATGGACTATCTTGATTTTGCCTCGCCCCTGGAGGGATTGGCTGGCAAGATGGGAATTGACGCCACCACAAAGATCGGCACGGAAACCGGGCGCGAGTGGGGCCGGGTCATGGCGATGTCCCCTGAGGCGGAGGCCTTCGCCGAGAAACTGATGGCCGGAATCGGAGGCGCAGGATGAAGGTCATTCTGGGGGTCTCGGGCGCTTCGGGCGCGGCCCTGTCGCTGGCGGCCGCAGGCCATCTGCGCACGCTGGGCGCCAGCATCGATCTGGTGGTAAGCCTTGCCGCGGAACGGACGCTGGCTACGGAATGCGGCCCCGATGCTTTGGCGCAGTTGACAGCCCTTTGCGATCGCCGCCACGATTTGCGTGACGTGGGCGCGGCCATTGCCTCGGGCTCTTCTCCGGTCGCAGGGATGCTGGTCGCCCCCTGCTCGATGCGCAGCCTGGCTGCGATCTCTTTGGGCCTGGACGACAACCTGCTGACCCGCGCGGCGGGCGTGCAATTGAAGGAACGCCGGCCGCTGGTTCTGCTGGCGCGCGAAGCGCCGTTGACGCTCGCACACCTGCGCAACATGACGGCTGTGACGGAAATGGGAGGCATAGTAATGCCGCCTGTGCCCGCCTTCTACATGTGTCCCCGGACAACCGACGAGATCGTGCAACAGATTGCAGCACGGGCCGTCGATCTGTTGCGCCTTGGCAGGACAGTCGCGCAAGCGTGGACGGGTGACGCCCCATGACGAAACCACCCGACCAACCAAAACCATCGAGCCATTTGGCGCTGCAGGTGCAAAACCTGTCGCCTGCCTATTTTGGCATGGTCATGGCCACAGGTATTGTTGCGCTGGCCGCCTATCAGGTCGGGCTGAACTCGCTGGCCTGGGGGTTCACCACGATTGCGGTCCTCACGTATCTTGTACTGTGGTCGCTGACATTTCTGCGGGTTTATCGCCACCCGCGGCTTTTTTTCGGGGATATGATTGATCACCTGCGCGGACCGGGATTTTTCACCATGGTAGCCGCCTCTGGTATCGTTGGCAGTCAATTCGTGGTGATGGCCCAGGCCATTAGTTTTGGGTTCGCGTTCTGGTTTCTGGCGCTGTTTTTATGGATCATCCTGACCTACACCATCTTCACCGCCTTTACAGTAAAGGAAGAAAAGCCAACGCTAGACAAAGGTATCAGCGGCGCTTGGCTGCTTGCGGTCGTGGCTACGCAATCCATTGCCGTTCTGGCTGCTCTGCTCGCCGCGCATACTGCGCAGCCTTACCGTTTGGACCTGAACTTTCTTGCCCTTTCCATGTGGCTCTGGGGAGGCATGCTTTACATCTGGATGATGTCGCTGATCTTCTATCGCTACACGTTTTTCAAGTTTGCGCCCGGCGATCTTTCGCCGCCTTACTGGATCAATATGGGCGCCATGGCAATTTCCACTCTGGCCGGATCATTGCTGATCGAAAACGCCGCCAATGCATGGTTTTTGCATTCGATCGACCCTTTCATGAAAGGTTTCACCATTTTTTACTGGGCAACCGGAACATGGTGGATTCCGATGCTGGTTATTCTGGGGATTTGGCGACACGCCTATAAACGGTTTCCGCTGGCCTATGATCCGCTTTATTGGGGCGCGGTCTTTCCCTTGGGCATGTACGCAGTCGCGACCCATCGCATGGCGACGGCGATGCGGTTTGATTTCCTCGAACCACTGTCAACCGCGTTTTCCTACATCGCCATGGTCGCGTGGCTGATCACGTTCATTGCGTTTTTGCGCACGTTGGGCAGGTCCGGCCAAAGCAGTTGAAACGACAACCTCCACAGCTTAATTCAAGGAAAGCCATAATGTCCGAAACTCTCGCCACTGCATTGCTTCACGCGCTGAAAGACCGCGGCGCGGACCGCATCTTCGGCATACCGGGTGACTTTGTGCTGCCGTTTTTCAGGGTCATGGCCGAAAGCGAAATCCTGCCTTGGCACACACTCAGCCACGAACCCGCGGTTGGCTATGCTGCTGATGCCGTCGGGCGGATCAGCTGTACGCTTGGTGTGGCGGTCGTGACATATGGCGCGGGTGCGCTGAACATGGTCAATGCAGTGGCGCAGGCCTATGCCGAAAAATCACCGCTGGTCGTGATTTCGGGCGGGCCGGGCGCCGAAGAAGGCGCGTTGGGGCTTGGATTGCATCACCAGGTCAAGACTTTGAATTCGCAGTTCGAGATTTTTCGTGAGCTGACCTGTGCGCAGAGCATTCTAAACGATCTGACCACGGCACCGGGTGAAATCGCGCGGATATTGGATGCCGCCCGAAGCCTGTCGCGCCCTGTCTATATCGAAATCCCCCGTGATCTGGTCAATATGCCTTGTGCGCCAGTGCCTGCCTTTGCGCCACCGCCACCCAACCACGATGCTGCGCGGGCCTGTGCGCGTGAGGTCATAAGTCGTTTGGCTGCGGCGAAATCCCCTGCTGTTCTGGTCGGTGTCGAAGCGCGGCGCTATGGTTTGGAAGACAAAATTGCCGGGCTATGCCGGATACTGGGCATTTCCGTTGCAACAAGCTTTATGGGGCGAGGGTTGTTTGTGGGCAAGGAATTGCCGCTGATTGGCACCTATCTTGGCTCGGCGGGCGATGCGCATATTGCCCGGACCATGGAAAACGCAGACTGCCTCCTAATGCTGGGCGTCATCGTCAGCGATACGAATTTCGGCGTTTCCGGCCGCAATATCGATATGCGCGCATCGATCCGGGCGCTGGACCGTACGGTTGTCTTTGGCCATCATCTTTACCCTGAGGTGTCGCTCGAAGAGCTCATTGACGCGCTGACCGAGCTTGCCGCGCCCCTTGGTCACGCCGCGCCCCGCCCCTTGCGTGATTATGCCACCGGCTTGCCCGAAGACAGCACCCCGCTGGAACCGTCGCATATCGCCATTGCCATCAATGATCTGTTTCGTGCCCATGGGCCAATGCCGATTGCTGCCGATATTGGCGATTGTCTGTTCACCGCGCTGGAAATTTCAGACACTATATTCGTTGCGCCGGGCTATTATGCCTCGATGGGGATGGGCGTGCCGGCCGGGCTTGCGCTGTCCGCCGTCACCGGGAAGCGCCCGATCGTGCTGGTGGGGGATGGTGCGTTCCAGATGACTGGATGGGAGGTTGGGAATTGCCAGAAATATGGCTGGGCGCCTATAGTTATTGTGTTCAATAACCGAAGCTGGGAAATGCTACGCGGCTTTCAACCCGGGCAGGTATATCACGATCTGGATGACTGGCACTATGCCGATATTGCTCCGTCCCTGGGCGGGCGCGGCATACGGGTGCGGACCTGCGTTGAACTGAAACAGGCGCTTGATATGGCGATGGCGGACGACAGCGTTTTTCAGTTGATCGAGGTGATGTTGCCACGCGGCAAAACATCCGATTCACTGTCGCGTTTCACTCACGCCATCCGCGAGATATCGGCCATGAAGGACGAATAGACCGGCTCCCTGCGGCAAGTGACCTGTCTGTCGCCACGCACCACCCTGCGTCACGAGGTGTCAGCGAAGGTTGTGACTGGCGCATCGAAGCAAAGGCACGGCCTCCGGCGGTGTCATAGTAGTACTGAGATTCGTTCCGCGCTCCCGTCAGAGGGGCGATATCGATCGCACTTGTTCCGCGCAGATTCATCGTTCGCGTATGTCATCCGCCCGGTCGATGCATTGCGTTCGGTAGGGGGATATCGCCGTAATCGACGATTGACCGACGCAAAACTTCTCCTGACGCATTGACCTTCAAGCGAATGCGGCGGCCCTGGTAGAAGAAACTCAACCGATACTCGCCGGCATCTTCGCCGATCCCGGTCTCACACAGGCTGGTGATGGCACCCTCGCGCATCAGCCCTGGAACGTCGGCTGGCGCCACGTTGAGCAGAGGCGCGATAAGGGCTGCGCCGATGACAATGCCGTCATCTCCGAACTCGATCTTCATATCAACCTGCCCTTCATCTCGCCTTTCCTGAAAACCTGGCGACGTATTTCATATTCCCAGGCCAATCATTGCCTCTGTCTGTTGCTTTGGCCGGCGAATTTGCCTGCCGTGCCGACCAGTTCAATGTCTCAATTAAAAGATATATTGTCAATGTATCTTTTATGGTCTAGATATCGGTCTGCAGGTCTTCGGCCCATCCGGGTCTTGGCCCCTTACGATGAAACAAGATCAGTCAGGTCGGTGGAGCAAGCTATGAACATGATGCGATCTCAGTGTTTCGAAGCATTCGATGAGACTTGCCGCAGCCAGATTTTCGACGAGCCTTTTGGTGCCGGATTCGATCTCGGTCCAGATGCGGGAGCTGTTGACGGAGACATTGCGCCCCCGCCCAGGAGCCTCGAACATGAGGCGCTGGCCCTTGCCCTGGTTGCTTCATTCCGGGCACACAGCCACATCAACAATGTGATGACCCACATTTCGGGCGCGCGCTGGGATCACATAGAGCACGCCTTGTGCGCCATTCTCGATCCCGTTGCAGCCCCGGCTGGAATTTCCAGGCTTGAGGCGAACATCCTCGATCTTCTCTGTGCCGAGCGTGGCGTCACCGGGCGCATCCTCAAGCCGTATTTCTGCTCCGTGTTGGAAAGACTCCTGCCACCCGGTCCACCTGTCAGTCTGCAGGCCCACGTCCAGGCGCTGCATGAGGCTGCTCAATCCCATGGAACTGACGAGCTTGACTCAGCTTGTAGCGCCGCTGCACAGGGATCATTTCGATGAGCACCGCCACCAGATCCGAACTCGTCACTGTGGACAAGTTCAGCAGTGGCGCTCGGCTTCATTTGTTTCAACCATTCGCTGAGCACATGCCTGAAGCGAGCCGCAATAATGCGGAGTCCAGCGACCCGCATTCTCTTTTTGATTATGCATGTTGCTATCGCAAGACCGCCGCGCAGTTTTGCGCGGGATGCACTAGAGTGTTCGGATTCAGGACCGGAAAGGGTGCCGGCCACCGGCCCGTCGGGCTTGGAGCCGATTTCGATGAGTTGAATGCTTGGTACCGCGGGCCGCAGCTTGATCCCTCAGAAATTGCCTTCATGTCGCTAAACACAGGCTTGGCCAGCGATATGGGCGTCATGGCCATAACACTTGAGGCAACGGGTAGAACCAGAAAACCCAGATCGCAAGGAGAACTCCAATGAGACATGCGAAAGACGGACTTAACATGGCTTCCAATGGAGTTGTGCAGCACATTGGACCCGAAACAGATGCGGCTTGGGCGCGTTTTGAATTGCTTGTCCGCGATGACTTCGAGCACATGCATTGTGACGACACATTTGATGACCTGAAGCGTCGCGCGCGTTTTTCCAAGGAGGATCAGGGACTGCTACGGGACTGGATGGCGATTGCCGCCCACCGCGCTGAGACAGCGGTCTTACCTGATGTGGCAGAGCCGACACGTTGAGGATAATCAAGGAGCTCGAATCATGACCGAAACTGACAACAAGCCAGAGCCAGACGAACCGCTGACCTATGAAACGCGCGACATCGACCCGGAGCACACGCTTCTGCCAATGTTGATCGCCGGACTTGTGCTGGTAGTACTCGGCGCGATCGTGGTCATGATGTTTGTGTGACAGCTGGCGCGTAAACGCAGCCATCTGGGTCCTGTTCGTGGCAATTCAGTGCGAGGCCCAACAGAACATCAACATCGGGAAATTTCATGAAGCTGACTACTTATTCCGACTACGCTTTGCGCGTGCTCATGTATGCGGGAGCCGTCGGCGGCAGGCTGGTGACGATCGAGGAAACGGCCCGGATCTACGGGATCTCGCAGGCCCATCTCATGAAAGTCGTCAACGGTTTGACCAAGGCCGGATATTTGCGCGGTGTTCGGGGCCGCTCGGGCGGGTTCATGCTGGCCCGTCGACCCGAGGAGATCAATCTCGGCGCGGTACTTCGGTCCACGGAGACGGACTTTGCTCTGGTGGAATGTTTCACGCCGGCCAATCAGTGTCTGATTTCAAGCTATTGTCGGCTGCCCAAGCTTTTCAACAAGGCATTGAGCGCGTTTGTCGCCACATTCGACGCCTACACACTGGCTGATATCATGCTCCCGGAACAGGAATTCACGCAATCGGCGCCGCCGACGATCACCATGCATACGCCTACATTTCCGACCTGAGCTGAAAAACGCTTTGGCGTCGCCGTCGGACGTTAGGATATGCCGGCGGTCCGATTTTGTCACCGAGCCCGCAGATCGGAACCTGCGATGGATAGCCGCTTTACCCTTGCGGTCACATTACGCTCAAATAGGCTGCCGTTTCAGCCTCCGCTTTGCTTCTTCCCTTCAAAGTCGACGGTCCACTCGTTCGGCGTCTCCACTGAGATGCTCATTCCCGTGCGCAAGCCCAGTGATTTCAAGGGCGCGCAGCACAAGTCACGATTATGTCGCTGGATGCTACTGGAGCAATCGCAAGTGACTCGTTGCGTTTGATGCCTGCGAGGGAAGGTCGCCGCGTGACACGGAGTTCCTCGCCAGGACACTGAAAGCAAAGCGAACGGTTCGATGACCTCTGATGGATGGTCGCTCTGCCGGCAAGAAGCAGCGTTCCGGCTTGTGGGCCGGGGCTGTACAGGTCAGCCGTTCATGACATTGAACGCCGGAGGCGGCATGTGGAACGAAGTCAAACTGTTTGGCTTTGCGCAAAGAACGCGTTGTCCAGTCGGTGTAGTCGAAGATCAATTCCAAAAATGCAGAACTGGATTGTTCATGAAGCCGACCATTCTCGAGAAATACGGAGAAGCACGGCTTCCTCGCTACACGAGCTATCCGACCGCACCTCAATTCTCCAGCAAAGTTGACGCTTTGACATATGAAGGTTGGCTCGCAGGGACCCCCTCGGAGACGGGAATATCGCTTTATCTCCACATCCCCTTTTGTCGGTCGATGTGTTGGTATTGCGGCTGTCACACCACCATCAGCAAGCAGGAACAGCCGATTGTCGATTATCTCGACGCGCTCAGGGCAGAAATCCAGCTGGTCGCAACGAAGACCCGCAGGCCGCTGACAGTCGATCATGTCCATTTCGGGGGCGGCACCCCAACCATAATGCAACCGCAGGAATTCATCGATCTCATGCATCTGTTGCGTGAGCATTTCGTGTTGTCATCCAGATCGGAAATTGCCGTCGAAATCGATCCGCGCACGCTCTCTGACGAAATGGTGCAGGCGCTCGGCCACAGCGGTGCCGGACGCGCAAGCCTCGGAGTACAAAGCTTTGACCCGGCGGTCCAGCGGGCGATCAACAGAATCCAGAGCGTTGAGCAAACGGCAGGCGCTGTAACAGCATTGCGAACAGCTGGCGTTGTAAATATCAATTTCGACCTCATCTACGGCCTCCCACTTCAAACTGTTTCGTCATGTACCAAGACGGCCGAACAGGCGATCGCGTTGAGGCCCGACCGCTTTGCAGTGTTCGGATATGCTCATATCCCCTCCTTCAAGAAGCACCAGCGGATGATCGATGAGGCAACCTTGCCCAACGCCCATCAGCGTGACCAACAAGCCGAAGCTATCGCGTCAACCTTGATGACCGCCGGCTATCAACGCATCGGACTTGATCATTATGCATTGGAGAGCGATGAACTTGTGACGGCCCAGGCCAGTGGTAAACTGCGCCGGAATTTTCAGGGCTACACAACGGATACCTGCGAAACCCTCATCGGCTTTGGGGCCTCTGCGATAGGTCATATGCGGGAAGGATATATCCAGAATGAGGTGCCGTTGCGGCTTTATGCAAAACGCATCGCTGCAGGGCAGTTGGCCACCAGCAAGGGCTACCACTTAACAACCGAGGACCGCTTGCGAGCTGCGATCATCGAACGGTTGATGTGCGATTTCGAGGTAGATGTGACAGAGATCTGTGCCAGCCACGGTTTTGATGCAGGAATTCTGCTGACCAATAACGCCCGCCTCGATATGCTCTGTGACGATGGCGTTATCGATATTCACAACGGGTTCATTCGGGTAGGCCATGAGCAGCGTTTCGTTATCAGGGCGGTTGCGGCATCCTTTGATGCCTATCTGGATCAAACCGGTCGTACCCATGGAAAGGCGGCCTGAACTGTTTACTAGAGAAAATGAAGATCCTGCCGATGTCGATCATGCCCCTCCGCATGACGGATATCAGTCGCGTGCGGATGCGACCATTGTCAGCTTCTGTCCATCAACCAGGGTAATCTTCTGACGTCCGCCCTTGATCCACCCTTTCGAATCCCAGCCACTGAGCAGACGGGATACCGTGTGAATCGTCGTCCCGGTCATTTCTGATATGTCTTGTCGGGAGATCGGAAAATCTATCAGAATGCCCTCATCGGTCTGGCGCCCGGTTTCCCGGGCAAGGTTGAGAATGGCGTTGGCCACCCTTTGTGCAACCCGCTCGGTGGCCATTTCAACGACCCGTACCTGGGTGCCGACCAATCGGTTGCCGATCATGGCATAGGTGTTGGTGGCAAAACCCGGATGTGCTGCAACAATGGCCTCCCACGTATGAGATGGCCAAGCAAGAAGGACGCAATCAACCGCCGCAATGGCATTTGCCGGATAGGTATCTCGGCCCATCGCTTTCGCGATTCCGAGCAGTTCGCCAGTCGCGATGTGCCGGACGATTACCTGTTCGCCGACGGGCGTGAGCTTGACCACACGTACGTATCCATCAAGAAGCAGATAGAACGATTGCGCTTCCTCGCCCTCCCGGAAAATATGGGTGCCTTTGGAGTGCCGGAAGGAAGCGGCGCGAGCGAGCATGTCATCCAGCGAGGCCCTGCTCATCCCTGCGAAGGGGGGCAGATCCGCAAGAAGCGAGGCGTCAAGACGATTCAAGCTTTTGTCTCCAGGTTGCGACAGCGCAACGATTTGAATTGCTGATCTGTTAGGGATTGGCAAGCGCGAAGGCAACCCGCAAGGCGCTCTCGAAGTCTCCTGACATGGATCCCGAAAAACATGGCAATCCCGCGAACCCGCCCCTACTCCGGCCCGGCAATCCTGAGCTATGGTTTTCGTCCGTTCTTCCTGCTCGGGGCGCTCTATTCCGGTCTGTCGATCCTGCTCTGGCTGCCGCAGTTTTACGGTGAACTGGCGTTGTCGACGTTGTTTGTGCCGGTCGATTGGCATGTGCATGAGTTGTATTTCGGCTTCCTGCCGGCGATTGTCACCGGTTTCCTGTTCACGGCGGTGCCTAACTGGACAGGCCGGATGCCGCTGCAGGGAAATGGCCTGCTGGCGCTGGTCCTGCTTTGGCTGGCGGGACGCGTGGCGGTCACGTTTTCAGCAGATATCGGCTGGGTGACGGCGATGGCAGTGGATGTCGCCTTTCTGATTGCGGTCGCCATGGTGATCGCGCGCGAAATCATCGCAGGCGCAAACTGGCGCAATCTGAAGGTGCTGTTGCCGTTGCTGATCCTGGCGGGTGCTAATATCAGCTTTCATCTGGAGGCGCATTTCAATGGCGTGTCCGATATCAGCCGCAGACTGGCCGCTCTCGCTGCCATCACGCTGATCATGCTGATCGGCGGGCGCGTCATTCCAAGTTTCACCCGCAACTGGCTGGTGCGCGAAAATCCCGGGCGGCTGCCTGCGGCCTTTTCGCGCTTTGATGTCTTGTCGATTGCAGTCGCGGTCGCTGCCTTGGCCTTGTGGACATTACGTCCGGAAGCAGAAATGACGGCCGCTGTCATGGCGCTGGCGGCTCTGCTCCAATTCATCCGGCTCGGGCGTTGGGCGGGCGATCGGACCTTGCGCGATCCGCTGGTCTGGATCCTGCATGCCGGTTATCTGTTCGTGCCCATCGGATTTGCACTGATCGCTGCAGCCATCGTCCTGCCGGAGCATGTCTCGCCGCTTGCCGGCGTCCATGCGCTCGGCGTCGGCGCGGTTGGCGGCATGACGTTGGCGATGATGGTGCGGGCTTCGCTGGGTCATACCGGCCAGGCTTTGCATGCCCGGCCTGCTATCACCTTCATTTTCTTGGCCGTGCTGGTCGCGGCGACTGTACGCATTCTGGCAGCCATGACTGACAGCCATACGGGCCTGGTGCTGCATATCGCGGCATTCGCATGGATGGCCGCATTCTGTGGTTTCGCGGTTGTCTTCGCCCCAGCGCTTATGAGACGGCGCAAGGCGGATTAGCTGGTAAAAGACGAGCCACAGTGCCGATTACTCGTGGTCAATGCCATCCGGCGTGCGGATGATGAGTAGATGGTCTTGCGTATAGGTCAGGAATTATCAAGCAAACAGCCGCTTCGCCCTTGCCGCAGTCGTACCGTGGAAGTCGCCGTCTCCCTGGCGGTAATTCTTCACAGTGACACCAGCATTGGTCGCACGAGCGGTACCCCAAATGGCGCGATCAAGCTGAACTGCCCTGATTATATCTTCTGGCCCGCTGGTGAACGACAAGGTCAACCTCTTTCTTCCGCTTTGGTCACATCATGTTTGAGGCCGGCGCGATAGATCGCGAAGACCCGCGGGGCATCGGCCCGCATCTGGTCCTGGTCTCCACTGATGAGCGCCTGCACCACCAGGCCCTGGATCATGCCGAGAAAAAGGGTCGCCGCTGCAGCATCGTCGAGGCCGGCGGGCAGGGTGCCGGAACTTCTGCCTGCCGCCAATATGCGGCGAAGCCGGATGGCATAGTTCGAGGTCAGGGTATGCGCAACCTGCTTGGCCGGAGTGGACCCGGTACGCTGGAGCTGCCCCATCAGGATCCGCGGCACGCCGGGGTGTTCGGCCACAAAGGCAATGTGCGCCATGAACATCGCTTCCAGCGCGGCGACTGGATCGGCCTCGCCGCCGGCAACCTTGTCGATGCGTTCAAGCAAGCGATCTGATACCCAGTGCATCACCTCGCGCCAGATGGCGTCCTTGGTCGGAAAATGCCGGAACAGCGCACCCTGACTGAGTTTCATCCGCCCCGCGATGGCCGTGGTGGTGATGTCCTCGGGGTTTTTTGCGGCAGCGAGCTCTATGACGGCCACGACAGCTTCGTTGCGCCGTTCTTCGGTGGGCAGGTGTTTTGCGCGGGACATCGGAGAAACCTCGAAAAAGTGATTACTCACTTATTAGGGGAATTTTTTCTCCTTTGATAGCGTTGATATGTCAAAAACACCAAATAGGTCCGATTTTTGGTGAAATGGACGCTTTACAAAGTGAGTGATCTATTACATCGTGTCCAGCAGATATTCCGTCTTATAAAGCCCAGGTATGCCCCAATGAGATA
>NZ_JACIYP010000200.1 GCF_014359905.1 Hoeflea sp.
GTCTCCGGGGCGGATGTCTGCGTTTCAGCCAGCGGATCGGATCAGACGTTCGCCGCCATTTCGGCGTTGAGCCGGGCAACGTCGTCTTCCGACGGCCGCTCTTCCAGCGTGGCAATCGGCAGCACCGCGCGCAGGTGATCGTGATGGCTGCGCACGCCATATTCGAGATCAGAGAGATAGAAGCCCTTGAAGGCGCTCGAATTCATCGCCTCGTTTGACCACTCGGTCAGCCGCACGTCCTCGCCCATGGTTTCCTGGTCGATGCGGGCGGCAAGCTTGCGCGCCACGGTCTGCTGTCTGGTCTCGTCGCGGTAGCGGTAGATCGAGCCGCGCAGCAGGGTCTCGCCGGTCGACAGCGGGAACTCCTGATAGAACTGCACCGATTCCGGCGTCACCGCGATCACCGCATTGGGGAACAGGCCGTAATAGACCCAGGCGCGCTTGAGATAGTCGGGCATGCCGGGGCGCGGCTGCATGGTCTTGAGGTAATTGCGAACGCTCCAGCGCCGGCCCTTGTCGTTGCACTCGGCATAGGACCGCGACATGCCATTCACAAAGGGCTCGTCGAAATAGGACCGGCCGTAGAGATCCTGAAGCCCCGGGTGGGCCAGCGCCACGTGGTAGCCTTCATTGTCGACGTCGCGGACCGATTTCCAGTTGACCTTGGAGACCATGGTCCAGACGCCGCCCGCGGGCACCATGTCGGCCATGTCGAAATGGCCGATCTCTTCGGCGAAGGGCTTGAACAGGTCGGCGACCGATGCCTGCGGCCCCTTTTCGAAGCGGACGAAGACGAAGCCGTTCCAGATCTCGGCCTCCAGCGGCTGCAGGCCGAATTCGACCTTGTCCAAATCGGGAAAGGATTTTGGCCGCGCCGCGCCGCGCAGGGTGCCGTCGAGATTGTAGACCCAGCCGTGGAACGGGCAGACCAGCGCGCCCTTGCAGGAGCCCTTTTCGTCGGCCACGACGCGGGCGCCGCGATGCCGGCACATGTTGTGAAAGGCGCGCACCGCGCCGTCCGTGCCACGCACCAGAAGCGCGCGCTCGCCGCACATGTCGAAGGCCAGGTAATCGCCCGGCTCCGGCAGGTCCGAGACATGGCAGGCGATCTGCCAGTGCTTGCGGAACAGCTCCTGCTTCTCGAGCTCGAGAAAGGCATTGCTGTGATACGTCCAGCCCGGCAGGCCGCACCGGTCCCAACTCTCGGGGACCGATATATCGCGATGGGACATGGGGCTGTTCATGGGGCACCTGTTTTTTGAGCAATTGCTCAGAAAAATAGGCCGAGAACGGCGCGGCGTCAAGTCGGGAGGCGGAGGCCGGCGCCCGTACAGCGGGTGACAGCGTTGGAAAGCGGGTCCGTTGCCATGGCGCCATGTTTTCCGCTTTGTCACGTTTCATCATCGGGTGTTGCCTGACAGATCGGTCACAGGGGGGATTTCCCCCGTGCCGCCGTTTTCGAACTCAGAACGGCGGTCGATCAATAGCTCTCGTCAGCGGAGCATTCAGGATGGCGGCTGGGGTGGTGATCTCGCCGTCGCCCGATGCGACCACCGGCCTGACCGGCGATCTTCGGGTGGCTCCGGTCAACACCATTTGCCTCCATCTATGTTTCCATCGAGGGCCTGTTCGGCTCGACCTTGGTTTGTCCCCGCATGAAGACAGGATAATGAAGCATCCGCCCCGGAAGCCCACGGCAGGGGACAAGACTGCAGCCGGCAATGCGGGCGGTCGCCGCCTTCCTGAAAAAATCGGGATGGATCAACAGGATATATTGAGGAGTGGCGGAGGGGATGTCTGAAAAACTCTTGTGCATCATGAGATCTGATTGCCCTAATTGCGCCGAAACAGATGGATTCTCCCCCACTTCAGAACAGACTGATCCTGTACGCCACCAGCACGCACGTTCTCGTCCTCGGCGTGGCCGCGGTGTACCTCGTGCCTGGAATGTGTCTCGATCCGCTCGGTATCATGCTGCTGACGCTGCCGTTGGTGCTGCCGGCATTCGACGCCCTCGACATCAATCTGATCTGGATGGGCATTCTTGGTGTCAAATTTCTCGAGATCGGCCTGATCACCCGGCTGTTGGCCTCAATCTCTTTGTCATGCCGGCGATCGTGGGACGCGAAGCCTCGATTGATAAGATCGCCCGTTTCCTGGTCTGGTTCATTCTGGCTGACCTTTGCACAATGGCCCTGTTGATCTCGTTTCCGGCGATTGTGACCTTCCTTCCGGCACTGCTGGAATAGGCTTTCCTGCCTGGGGGGCTGATGACCGGAAATGAGCGCTCAATTGGTCTCATCGCATGACCAGCAGGCCTGTCGCGGGGGTGCAGCATTGGAAGAATTGGAAGGTCTTGATTAAACGAGGAAAACTTGAACGCGAAACCGTTGGGAGAGGTTATCCCGGTTGCATTGCCTTGTTTGATTTCGCGACACAATTCTGAGAGGCTTTCTGGCCCACTGGCCGGACAGTCAATCGCGAGAGTGATGGTCCGGGAGGAGCCGGAGGGACCAGGCAGCTGCGGCGACGTCCGTTGCATGCCGGTGAAGACCAACTGCTGGAGGAGTCTGGTATGAATGAGATGTTGGACCTGAAACTGGTTCTTTTGCGCGGCGAAAGCTACGGACCCATCGAGATGGAAGGGCTCGGCCGTTCCAGCCGTCTGCGGATGAAGCTGCAGAAGAAATCCGAACTTTCCGACCGCCTGTCCATCAACATTCTCGGCTTGATTGCCGATGGCAGACTGGCGCCCGGGGGCCGGATTCCGCCGGAACGCCACATCGCCGAAGCTCTTTCGATCAGCCGCATCTGCGTGCGATCAGCTTTCGACAGGCTCAAGGAAAACGGATACATCGAATCCGTCCAGGGTGCCGGAACCCGTGTGGTCCGCTCTTCCGAAAAGCTCGATCAGCTCTACGCAGCCCATCTGGAAAACGTCAATGACCTGGGCAATTTCTGTGCTTACCTGGATGAGTTCCTGACTGAATGCGTCGATCTCGCGGATCCTTCGTCGGCCGTGACGGACATTTTCCAATTGCTGCTGGGCGTATCTGGCCCGCGTCGCCGCTTTGATCCTGCAATCGAGTACCAGGTGCGTCTCGATCTGGCGCGTGCCTCCGGCAGTCCGACGCTGGAGTTGCTGCTGAGCAAGATGGCACGCGGCTATCAATGCTATTACAACTCCATCCCGCGGATCGACCGGGTGGTCGACCAGCTTGCTGACACAGCCGGCACCATGATTACCGCCGCCCGCGCCGGCGACAAGCCAGCGCTCGTCACTGCCGTGCGTGAGCGCAATCGCATCATGCGCTCCGCGGTCATCGCAGGGCAGGGTGGCCCTGCGCGGCAGCTTGCCAGCGATGATCTTGTGTTGCGTGAACTCAGCGCCCACCAGCCCGAGAAATTGAGCGACATCATCGCGCAGGAAATTGCCGGAATGCTGGCTCGCGCTGACGGCAATGGAGAGGATGTGCTTCTTGGCGAGCGACGCCTGGCCGATGTTTTTGGCGTCAGCCGGGTTTCCATCCGTCATGCCCTGCAAAAGCTTAAGGGGGACGGTCTGGTCATATCGCGAGAGCGCTTCTGGACCCGCGCGACCAGGGGTGACGAAGAAACGGTTGTGGAGGCTCGCGAGAGCGTCGAGGAAAATGTTCGCGAGTTCAAGCTTCTGTGCAATCTGCGCCACTTCCAGGAGGTCTGGGCGGCGCGCCGCGCAGCCCGCCACGCCACCAAGAAGGACAAGGCTGATCTCAAGCGGATCCTCTCGGAGATGCGCCGCCCTATCGATTCATTGGACCGGTCGATTGATCTCGATCTCAATCTGCATCTCACTATTGCTCGCTCGGCGGGCAGCGCCCTCCACTTCTTCGTCAACGAGGTGCTGCGTGGAACCGTGACGAACTATTTTGCCTACACGCTGAAGAACCCGGATCTGCGCGGACCGCGCGATGTGCTGATCGCTCAGCACGAGGCGATTGTTTCGGCCATTGTCGCAGGCGACGAAGACGGCGCGCGCGATGCCATGGAGCGGCATGTCCGCTTCTTCCAGCATAATTACAATGCCTATGTCTTCGGCGCCGCTGCCGCCTGAAATCAGGAATTGAGCATAACCGTGAAAACGAAAACCGGGCCTGCGAGGGCCCGGTTTGTGTTGTCTGCCGGTAAGGTGTGCGGGCCTTCCGGCAATCAGCGCCCGGTGAAAACGGGCTTGCGCTTTTCAAGGAACGCCTCAACCGCTTCGCGGTGGTCTTCGGTGGTGTTGGACAGCGCCTCATAGGCCACGCCCGGATCCATGACCGTGCCGATGATGCGCCGCAGTTCGAGGTTGGCGAGCACCTTGGTCCAGCGGATTGCCTTGGTCGCGCCATTGGCCAGCCGGTCGGCAAAGGCCTCGACGCGGGCGTCCAGTTCCTCGGGCTCGACGACATGATTGATCAGGCCCATGCGCTCGGCTTCCACAGCCGGGATCAGATCGCCGGTCATGAGATATTCCTTGGCCCGGGCATAGCCAATCAACTGCGGCCACAGAGCCGGTCCGCCATCACCCGCGACAAAGCCGACGGAAACATGCGGATCGCCGATCTTGGCCTTGGAGGATGCAAAGATGACGTCGCAGAGCAACGCCAGCGTCGCACCCAGTCCGGTCGCGTGGCCGTTGACCTTGGCGATCAGCGGCTTCTCCAGTTCAAGCATGGAAAAAGCAATGCGCTTGGCTTCGCGTGCGGTCTGTTCAAACATCGCGGGCTTGGCAATGGCATCTCGCATCCACGGGATGTCGCCGCCAGCGGAAAAGGCGCGGCCGGCGCCAGTCAGGATGATGACGTCGCTGTCGGGGTCGACCGCCACATCATAGAAGACATGCGCCAGTTCCTCGTGAAGCAATGTATCGGCGGCGTTGAGCGAATCGGGGCGGTTCATGGTGATTGTCAGCTTGCGCCCGTCACGCGTGATCTTGAGCGTTTCATAACGGCTTTCGAGGGGATAGGTTTTCATGGGTCTGGTCTTCCCTTGTCAGGTTGGGATCACGGCGTCCTGGGAGGCGTGCCGGCGATGATGTCAATTGATCGACGAGTTCCGCCAAACAGGGCCGAATCGGTTTGCAGCCGCCGGTAAATGCGGCCCAGTTTGTATTCCTCGGTGATCGCGATGCCGCCGGAAATCTGGATAAGCCGCCCCGTCGCGTGGAGCACGTTGCGCGAATGGCAAAGCCGTGCCCGTGCCACCACGCCTGCATCAACCGATCCGGGCGTTTCAAGACTGCCCAGCAAAGCCATGTGCAGCGAGCGGAATTTTTCCAGCTCGCAATAGACATCGGCAATGATGTGCTCGACCGCCTGGAAGGCAGCCAGCGGCTGTTTGAACTGCTGGCGGATCTGGACATAGTCCACGGTCATCTGAAAGGCTGCTTCAAAGGCGCCGAGTCCTTCGCTGATCATGCCGCAGATGGCGAGAGCTTCGAGTTCATCTGCGATCGCGCGCGCTTTTGCACCTGTTGCAAGCAGGGTGAGCTGATCCGGCGATAGCTCGTTCAATTCAAATCGCGCCGCGCTGCGCCCGTCCAGCAGCCTTGCCGGACGAACGGGCAATCCAGTCTCGTTGCGATCGGCGAGATAAAGCCGCGTGTCGTCGCCCGTTCCCACTGGCAGCAGGACATGCGTTGCCTGGTCGCCGCCGGCAACCAGCTGCGAACGGCCCTCGATCTGGCCATTGGCGGCCGCGCGGAAGCCTGCTTCATCCGGCAATGCGAGGGCCAAGCGGACTCGACCCGCAAGCAACTCGGGCATGAGGGCGGCAACGTCGGATGCATGATGCGCCAACCGCGGGGCGATGAGAAGATCGGCGGCCAAGCTCTGGTGCAGCAACGCCCGGCCGGCTTCCTGAAGCACGATGCAGCACTGGGTCAGATCTGCGCCAATTCCGCCGTTGTCCTCACTGAGCGCCATTCCCGGCCAGCCGGCGTCCACATAGGCCTGCCAGGATCCGGCGTCGAAAGACGGCGGCGCCTGTATCGTTTCGTGCTCGCGGGCGAATTCCCGGGCGCTGTCGCGAAGCAGGGTGTCGGTTTCGATGAGTTCGTCTGTACGGCGCATGCTCGTCATCCTTTGAAAACGGTCTTGGCGATGATTGTTTTCTGGATTTCGTTGGTGCCGGCATAGATCGTCACGACACGCCTGAAGAGATGCTTCTCGGCCCAGTGGGCTGCGTAATCATCATTGTCGTTGGAGAGCGGCAATCGCGTAGCCACCGCATCCTCCCCCAGGATTTCCATTGCCAGTTCGCTGATCGATTGTTGCAGGTCCGAACCGATGACTTTCAGGATCGAAGCCTTTGCGCCCGGTTCACGGCCATCCGCCTCATCGGCGAGCACGCGCAGGACGGTGATTTCCAGCGCCGCCAGGTCCGTCTCTATCGTGGCAAAACGTTCGCGGTATTCCACCGGCACCATGCCATCGGACGCGCGCGCAAAGGTCTTGAGCTTCTCGAATTCGCGGCGCGATTTGTGCACCTGCGCATTGTTCGTCCGTTCATTGTTGAGCAGGAACTTGGCATAGGTCCAGCCCTGGTCGACTTCCCCGATCAACGCTTCGTCATCGAGTGTGACATCGTCGAGAAACACGGAATTGACCGAATGCGCGCCGTCGATCGTGATCACCGGCTGGACCGTCAGGCCGGCAGCCGACATGGGTACGACAAACAGCGAAAGCCCGGCTTGTGGCTTGACCTCCATGTTGGTGCGCGCCAGCAGGATCATGTGATCGGCAAAATGGCCTTCCGACGTCCAGGCCTTCTGGCCGTTGACGACCCACTTGTCCCCGACCCGTCGGGCAGTGGTTTTTAAGCGCGCCAGATCGGACCCTGCCTCGGGTTCCGAATAGCCCTGGCACCAGAATTCGTCGCCTGACAGGATGCCGGGAAGATAGCGCTCCGTCTGTGCTTTGGTGCCGAAACTGTAGAGCGTCGGACCGACCAGATAGATGCCGAAGACACTGATCGGCGGGGCGT
>NZ_JACIYP010000201.1 GCF_014359905.1 Hoeflea sp.
GATGTCCTTGCCATCGAGCAGGATGCGGCCCGCGTCGATCTCTTCCAGACCGGCGATGACCCGCAACAAGGTGGATTTGCCGCTGCCCGAGGGACCGACGAGGGCGATGAACTCGCCGCTCGCGATCTCGAGGTCGATCGGCGGGATGATCTCGACGCGACCGTAGCTCTTGCGGACACCCTCGAGGGTGACAGTTGCCATGGGACTTCCTTTTCCCTGTCTACTTGACCGCGCCGGCAAGCAGCCCGCGAACGATGAAACGCTGACCGACGAGGATCAGCACCAGCGCCGGCACGATCGACAGCAGCGTTCCGGCGGCCATCTCGCCATAGCGGATGTCGTATTCCTGCGCGAAGGTGGAGATGGCGACCGGGGCCGTCATCGTCGCCGGCGAGGTGAGCGCCAGGGCGATGGCGAAATCGCTCCAGGAAAAGATGAAGATCAGCGCCGTCGCCGCGATCATTCCCCCCCGCACCAGCGGAAAGGCCACCCGCCAGAACATCTGGCCGTTGGAACAGCCGTCCATGCGCGCGGCCTGAAACAGTTCCTGCGGCAGGGCCGACATGAAGCTGAGCATCAGAAAGAGGCCCATCGGCAGGTTGTGCACCACATGCGTCAGGGTGACGGCGACATAGGTTCCGTGCAGCCCGACGGCCGACCACATGACATACCACGAACCCACGAAGGTCAGCGTCGGCAGCATCTGGAACAGCAGCGCCCAGCCGAGGATCAGCCAGCGCACCCAGCCGGGCACCCTCAGGCGGCCAAGCGTGAAGGCGGCCATCGTGGCCGTGACGATGACGATCGCCGTCGAGATCACCGCCACGACGGCGCTGTTGAACAGGTTCCACAGGAAATGCGACTGCCGCGAGAACAGGAGCTGCTCGAAGTTGCTCCAGGTGATCGGGCTGATCGTGGTGCCGGTGATGATGTCGATCTTGTACTTGAACGCATTGGACAGCACCCAGAGCGTCGGCAGCACGATCAGCGCCGCATAGCCCCAGACGACACCGTTCGCCGCCACCCGTCCCGCGATCCGGCGCGCGGTCATTGGGCGTCCTCCGCCGTCTTGCGGCGGGCCAGCAGGCCGCGCGCGAGGATGATCATGAGCGTGATGGCAAACAATGTCACCACCGACATCGCCGAGCCGTAGCCGACCTGATCCTGCCGGAAGAAGGTGCGGTAGATCGAGAAGTTGATGACCTCGGTGGCGGTGCCGGGGCCACCCGAGGTCAGCAGATAGACCTCGTCGAACACCTTGAACGACAGGATGACCCGGAACAGCACCGTGATGACGATCGTGGGCAGCATCAGCGGCAGGATGATGTGGCGCACCTCCTGCCAGAAGCCGGTCACATCCATCCGCGCCGCATCCAGAACCTCTTCGTCGAGGGATTCCAGGCCGGCGAGCATCAAGAGGAAGACAAAGGGCGTCCAGTGCCAGATGTCCACGAACATCACCGAGGCAAGCGCGATATCGGGATTGCCCAGCCAGTCCACCTCGCTCAGGCCAAGCGCGCGCAGCAGCGTGTTCGCCAGCCCGAATTCGCGCCCCATCACCAGCCGCCACATGGTGCCGATGACGATGGGCGGAATGACGATCGGCAACAGGAAGATGCCGGTCAGGATCGTGCGCCCGGCCGAACCCGCGCGGTTCACCGCCAGCGCCATCGAGAAGCCGAGCACCATCTGGCAGGTCACGACGCCCAGGGCGAAGACAAGCGTGTTGCGCACCCCGGCCCAGTAGATCGTTTCGTTCAGGAAAAGCCGGCGGTAGTTCGCCAGCCCGACATAGCTGAAATCCGCCGCGCCTTCGTGCCATTCGACGTTGAAGAAGCTCAGGCCAAGAAGGTTCAGCACCGGAAACCCGGACAGAACCAGAAAGAACAATGCGACCGGCGCCAGCGACACTACCAGCCAGCGCTTGTTGCGGCGTGCCGTGGTGCCCGGCTTGATCGTGGCGTTCATCTGGGTCTGTCCCGGTCTGCGGTGGCGCTGCGTTTCAGAGCTCGGGCTGCCGGGTGACGGTAAAGCCGTTGCGTTCGAGGACACCCGCCAGCGCTTCGGCCGCCGCGTTGAGCGCGGTCTCGGGGCTTTCCTCGCCGATCACCGCACGGTTGAAGTGCAGCGCCATCGCGTCGGAGGCTTCCGCCGCGGCCGCGAAGGGCAGCCCCATCACCGCATTCCCGGCGTTGGCCGAATAGGCTTCGAGGAAGCGGTAGGCATTCTCGGCCCCCAGCGCGGTCTCGGCCAGATCGCCGCGCACCGGCACGCCGCCGGCCTCGACATATTTCACCTGCAGTTCCTGCGACTGGAACCAGTCGAGAAAGGCCAGCGCCGCGGCCTGCCGATCCTCCGGCACGTTTTTCGGGATGCCCGCGACCCAGTGACCGGCGCTTGACGCGTGGGTGCCGCCGGGGCCGGCCGGGATCAGCGCCGCCGACATCTGGCCGACCACGCGGGATTCGTTGGGGTTCTCCAGCGCGCCCCAGGCGGCGATCACGGCGATCGCCTGCGCCGCCCGGCCGGTGGACAGAAGCTGGATCAGCTCGCCCTGCGCGATGGCGCCGGGATTGGGCGGCGCCACGTCCGGCCCGGTCATCTTCAGGTAGGCGTTCAGCGCGGCCAGCCCCTCGGCGGTGTTCAGGGCGATTTCGGCCTGCCCCGGGCCGGTCACCCGGAAGAAGGCGGCATCGTGGCTGAAGACGTAGGGCGTGAAGTTGTAGACGATCGAATCCCGGGCCGCGCGCGGGACAAAGCCATACATGTCGGTGGCCTCGGCGATCGCCTTGGCGTTGGAATGAAGTTCCTCCCAGGTGGCGGGAACCGACAGGCCGAGGTCGTCATAGACGGACTGATTGTAATAGAGAACCTGCACGTTGCCGTTGACCGGGACACCCATCAGCGCCCCGTCCGGCGAGAACGATCCCACCGCCGAATCCCAGTTGGTGGTCGCGCCGTAGGTCAGGATGCCGTCCTGGAGGGTGTAGCCATCGCGAATGTCGGTCAGCGGCGCGAGGAAGCCGCCGGAATAGATCTCGGACAGCCAGAGCGAGTTGACGTTCACCAGATCGTAGCTGCCCTTGGCGCTGCGAACCGAGTTGCGGATCTTCTCCAGCAATCCGCCGAAGGGGTTGACGTCGAGCTTGACGACATTTCCGGTCTCCTGCTCGTAGAGATCGACCATGGCGACAAAGGAGTCCAGCCAGGGCGACTGGTTGATCGCCATGGTGATGTCGGGCTGATCCCTGGCGCCGGCCGGCAGGGCGCCGGCCAGTGCCATGAGGATGGCGGCAATACTGCGCGATGTCGTTTTCATGTGCGATTCCTCCCTGAACCCACTGTTCCGTTCACGGCCTGTGCTCTGCAAGGCCCATCCATGTGATGTATTCGGGCGGCGTGTCATGCGCGCCCAGAATCTTCACGATCTGCGCGTTGAGCCGGGCCTCGACGCCCGCGTCCGCGATCGGGTTCAGCTGATTGGGGTCCGAGGCGTTGTGATAGACGGCCGACTGGAACGCCGCGAATTTCGTCCCGTCGAGGCCGGGGGGGCGGCGCGCCGAATTCAGCGCATCGTAGCGCAGGAGCCGTTGTCCCTTGGTGAAATCGAAGGGGCCGGCGATCTGCCCGGTCGCCAGTTCCTCCGGCGCGAAGAACCCGGTCATGTGCGTGGGCATCAGCGTGTATTCGCCGATCTGTTCGTCGAAGAGGTCGGCGGGATAGCGGAAATAGCTGTATTCGCCGTCCGTCACGCCGACCGGGCCGCCGAACATGCCGAAGATCACCGCCTCGGGGCCGCGCTCTCCGTCCAGCAGCGGCAGGATCGACCGGCCGGTGACTTCGGCCGGCACCGCGCATCCGAAGAGGTCGAGAAAGCTCGGCATCAGGTCCGGCGTCTGGGTCAGCGCGGAAATCCGTGTTCCCGCCTTCCCGGCATGGTCCGGGTGGTGCAGGATCATCGGGATATGCGAGATTTCCTCGTAATAGGGCGTCAGGTTCTTGCCCCACCAGTCATGCTCGCTCAGCAGGAAGCCGTGGTCGGTCGTCAGCATCAGGCAGGTGTCCGACCAGAGGTCATGCGCGTCGAAATAGTCCAGCAGCTTGCCGAACCAGGCGTCGCACATCGCGACAAGTGCGGCATAGTTCGCCCGGATCTCCGCGATCTCGTCCGGGCTTTCCCTGACCGGCGCGTATTTCGGCCAGTCGAGGATCGGGCCGTTGTAATTCGTCCTGTAATCCTGCCGGTATTTCTCGGGGGCGAAGAACGGCTCGTGCGGATCGAAACATTCGAGCTGGAGAAACCAGTTGTCGGCCTCGCGGTTGTCGTCGAGGAAGGCGAAGGCGCGGGCGAAACAGGCCGGGCCGGGAAACTCCTCTTCCAGCCTGATCTTTTCGCGGTTGATCTGGTGCTGGCGCCGCTTCGGTTCGGTCGGCACGTTGTAGTGCTTGTCGGAATACATCTGCCTGAAGCGGTCAAGCGGCGGTTCCACCATGGCGATCCAGGGGTCGTATTCCTGGCCGCGAATGAACTCCCATGTCTTGTAGCGGCTGTGATAGGTCGCGCCGCCGTCCTCGAAATAGTGAAAGTGATCGCTGATCAGATGCGTGTGCACGCCGCTCTGCTTCAGAATGTCGGGCATCGAATTGTCGAAGGGCTCGAGCGGCCCCCACGAGCGGTGCATGAAGTTCAGCCGCCCGGTGTGCATGTCGCGGCGGGCCGGCATGCAGGGCAGCGAGCCGACATAATGGTTGTCGAAGGTCACGGCCCTTTTCGAAAAACGGTCGAAGTTGGGGGTCGCCACCGCGGTGCCGCCATAGCAGCCAAGCGCATGACGGTTGAGCGAATCGAAAAGGACCAGGACGGCACGCATGAAGACCCCGCGTTCTTGCAGACAGGGGCAGTATAGACGGATCGCCTCCGCCGAGGTAATCCAAATGTGCTATCCGATATAGATCAGGGTTATCGTTGCATCACATCTGGCGCCTGAAACATTTCCTTGCCATCGCCGAACTGGGCAGCGTTCAGGCGGCGGCGCGGCATCTGAACATCAGCCAGCCGGCGCTGTCCAAGTCGCTGCGCGAGCTGGAGCAGCATCTGGGCTCGGCGCTGTTCGAACGGTCGTCGCGCGGGGTCACCCTGACCCAGGCCGGGCAGGCGTTCCTGTCCCGCGGCCGCGAGATCGAGTTGCACTGGGACGGCGCGCTGCTCGATCTCACGGCGACGCGCGACGGGGCGCGGGGCACCTTGCGCATCGGCGTCGGCCCGACCTATGAGGCCGCGTTCATGGCACAGGTGCTGGCGCGGCTGTCGCAGGAATTCCCCAACCTGCAGATATCGGTGCGCACCGGCGTCGGGGCGATCATGCTGCCCGCGCTCAACACCGGCGAGATCGGCGTCTATCTCGGCGGCCTGCGCAGCGGGACCGAGACGCTTGCCATCGCGGTGCACGAAATCCCGCTCTATGACCAGTCTAACAGGATCGTCGCGGCGGCCGACGATCCGCTTGCCGCCCGGGCCGAGGTCGGTGCAGGCGCCCTGTCGGCGCGCGCGTGGGTTCAGTTGAGCTATGATTCGCTGGCGCTGGAACGGATCGAGGCGCTGTTCCAGACGGCGGGCGTGCCCTTGCCGCGCACCGTGGTGTCGACGCATTCGCTGGGGCTGGCGCTGGACCTGGTGCGCAACGAGGGGTTCCTGACCAGCCTGCCGGAACCGCTGCTGCATCCCCGCCTCGGCCTTGGCCTGGCCCCGCTGGCGGTACCGGGATACGATTGGCGGATCGCCACCGGCATAAGCTATCGCACCTCGCTCGCGGGGACGGCGCCGCTGAAACGCATGATCGCGATCGTCCGGGACGAGGTTCACGCCTTTGGCCTGGCCCCGGCTTGAGTGCGCGACGCCTCTGTTGCCCACACCGTCCGACGACGGGCCCTTGCCCCGAACAGGCCCGTCCCTGGCCCTCGGCAACGGGAGCGCCGGGGGCGGCGATGCGGAGGTGGCGTTCTGCACCCCGGCGGTCGAAGTCTTGCGCGACGGGCCGCAGGCCCGATGGAACAAGCCCCCGGTCGACTTCCCGCTTTTGCGCGACATGCTCCTGGGGGGATTGCGCGCGGGGGCAGGCGCTCTATCTCTGGCCTTGAACCGAGGGAGGAACACATGTTCGCACGTCGCCCCGCCACACTTCCAGGGCCCGCCGAGGCGCTTCCCGGCCGCGACCGGCCGATCGCCACCGCGGCCGAGCATTACGTCTTCGGCCGGCCGCTGCTGGCGCCGGTGCCCGAGGGCCACGAGGTGGCGATCTTCGGGATGGGCTGTTTCTGGGGGGTGGAGCGGCTGTTCTGGCAGGTGCCGGGGGTGTGGCTGACCGCGGCGGGCTATGCCGGCGGGCTCACCCCCAACCCGACCTACGAAGAGGTATGCTCGGGCATGACCGGCCATACCGAGGCGGTGCGGGTGGTGTTCGATCCCGCCCGCGTCGATTATGACGCCCTTCTGCGGCTGTTCTGGGAAGAGCACGACCCGACCCAGGGCATGGCGCAGGGCAACGACATCGGCACGCAATACCGCTCGGCGATCTACACATCCGGGCCGGCGCAGGCGGCGGCGGCGCTTGCATCGCGCGACGCCTACGCGGCGCGGCTGGCGGCGGCCGGCTTCGGGCCCGTGACCACCGAGATCGCCCCCGCGGGCCCGTTCCATCACGCCGAGGGCTACCACCAGCAATACCTGGCGAAGAACCCCGGCGGCTATTGCGGGCTGCGCGGCACCGGCGTGGCCTGCCCGGCGCCGTCGGGGGTGTCGGCGGGCTGAGCCCTGCCGGCGGCCCCCCCGCGCCGCCCTGCCGCGTTTCGGCTTTCGCTGAAGTCGCGGAAACGCCTCGGGATATTGATCGTGCGCAATTTCGAACCGAAAAAGTCTGTCAACTTTTTCTGAAAGTGCTTTAGCGCTTGGCGAACCACGACAGCGAGGCGTGCTGGCGGGTATAGAACTC
>NZ_JACIYP010000202.1 GCF_014359905.1 Hoeflea sp.
GTCCGCCCACGAGCGCTCGCTTGCTGCTGCCGAACATGTGCCCGATCTCGATCCGAACTTTGGGCTCGCAATGCGCAACCGCCTGTTCATGATCCGCTTCCGCGCGGGGGACGCGGCCGGCGCCGAACGGGGCTATCAGCAGCTCGCGCGGGACTGGGCTGCGGTGGAGGGGCCCGACGGGCCACAGGCGCTCGTGGCGCTGTCCTTCCGGGCGGAGGCGCTGCATGTGCTCGGACGGCAGGAGGAGGCCCTGGCCGAGGCCAATCGTCTGCTGCCGCTCATGCGGCGCACGCTCGGCGCGGACCAGCAATGGACGCTCAGCCTCGAAGCCGCCCGCGTGCGCTTCCTGACGATGCTGGAGCGCTATGCCGATGCCGAGCGGTTCGGCGTCCCGGCCTATGCCAGCCTGGTGCGCGTTCTGGGGGCTGAAAACGCCGTGGCAATCGACCTGCTCGCGACGCTGGCACTGGTGCGCTGCCGCGACGGCCGGCTTGCGGCCGGAACCGCCGACGCGGCGCGCGCGCGGGCGGATGCCGCCGAGCTGGGCGACCCCGCACTTCAGGGCGGGACCGATTACGTGGCGGCCGAATGCGCGCTGGCCGGCAGGCGCTACGATCAGGCCGAGGCGCTGCTCGCCGGCATCGATCGCGCAGCGGTATCGGCGAGCAATGCCGAACCGCGCTGGGGCGGCAATGTCGAGCTTGGCCTTGCCCGGGTGGCCCTGGCACGCGGTGATCGTGCCGGCGCGGCACACCATCTGCGCGCTGCGGCACCGACCTTCGCCTCCGCGCCCGTCGATCCCCGGCAGGCGCGGCTGTGGCGCGAACTCAGTCGCACGACCGGGTGATTGCATGGACGCGAGCGGGAGCGATCGGCGATGAAGGATGCAGCGAATTCCACATTGGGCGGACCGGGCGGACGGGCGACGGGCGCGCCGGGGACGATGGAGGGGGGCGCCCCGGCGCCCGAACCCTCCATCGCCATGTCGCGCTATGTCGCCCGGCTGATGGACATGTCGCTCAAGGTGCCGGGCACCCGATTTCATGTCGGGCTGGATGCCGTCATCGGGCTTGTTCCCTATGTCGGCGATGTCGTGACCGGCGCGGCGGGTAGCGTCATCCTGATCGAGGCCGCGCGGCACAAGGCGCCGCCGGAACTCATGGGCAAGATGATCATGAACCTTGGCGCCGACGTGATCGGCGGCGCCGCGATCCCGGTCGCGGGCGACCTGTTCGATCTGGTGTGGAAGGCCAACAGGAAGAACCTGGCGCTGCTGGAGGATCATCTCGGCCTGCCGCGCACCTTCGGCAGGCAACAGGCCGAGGCAGCGCCACG
The DNA here is from genome assembly GCF_014359905.1 of Hoeflea sp. Classification (GTDB taxonomy): domain Bacteria; phylum Pseudomonadota; class Alphaproteobacteria; order Rhizobiales; family Rhizobiaceae; genus Hoeflea. The sequence goes on from NZ_JACIYP010000202.1 coordinate 1,336, forward strand.
ATGGCGCCCCAACGCCGGCGGGGGCGGCGTTGGCGGCGGCGGTTCGGCCGGGGGCCCAGGCGCTGGCCGGCAGGAAAGCAGCGGCCATGGCTCTTTCGGCGGGCAGGCACCGCGCGCGCCGGGGGAAGCCAGCATTGACATCATCGACAGCCGCTTCGCCGCCCAGCCGGTACAACTGGTCCGCGCCACCTTCATCGCCGACAAGGTGGGCCGTCGGACCGAAACCAGGGTCTGGGGCAGCGGCGGTGGCGGCACGGTGCACGGCCATGGCGGCAATCTGTCGGGTTACACCAATCCGGTCAGCATTCATTCCAGAACCGATCACGAGAACGAAGTCTGGTTCCGTGCTCCCAATGGCGCTGAAATGCAGGTCGTACTCAACGCCGACCGGTTTCCGGTGCGGGAAGGGCAGAACGTATCGCTGGTATTCGCTCGTGACCCCAAGGAGGATCGCGATACGCTCGTAGCGGCGGCCAATCATTCAGCCAGAGATACACAGGCCTTTGTGGCGACTGACAAGCCGACGGGCACTTTCTCCGAAATTTGCGGCGGAAAACCGTCGATCACGACCTATGCGCTGGTTGGTCTGTTCATGGTGCCGCTTGCCCTGCTGATCCTGTCGGGGAACGCCCACGACGACAATTTCGCTGGCGTTGTCATCGCCCTCGCCCTCGCGTCAGTCGGTGCAATGATCGGCATCATCGCCCATGGGCGCAAGCTCGGAATGATGCGCAAGGTGATCGAGGAGGCAAAGGCATTCGCGCAAGGGGGACATTCGGCATGAACACGCGCAACACCACACCTGGCCGGGTGGCGACGTATCTGTCCTTGGCGACGCTGGCGCTTGTCGGCGCGACCAGTGCGGCCCGGCCGCAAGCCGCGCAGAGCGGAGAACTGGTCGCGCTCTGCCAGCGCGGCGAGGCGGCGGTGCCGCAAAGCTGCGGCTGCACCGTGGACCGGGCAAGACAGGCAGGCGTGGACGATGCCGATCTTCGCTCGCTGCTGACCGATGACGGCAAGCGCAGGCCGGTGGCGCAAAGCACCTATAGCCGTTTCTGGCAGCTCAAAATCCAGTGCATCGGCGAAGCGACCATGGCGGGCCTCGCCCGGCCCGGCGGCACCCAAGCCGCCGCCTTGTCACCGCCCGTGGCCTCGCCGGTAGCGCCGGGCTCGGCACAAACACGGACGGCGGCGGCGGGGCAGGACACGCCGATTCCGCTGACCGATGCCAGACCGACCGATCCCGACCGGGTGTTCTATTTCACGCCGGATCAGGTTCGCGCGATACTGGCTGCCTTGGAAGGCACAACCTGGCAGCGCACCTTTGAGGATGGAAGCGCCGCGACCTATGAGTTTGGTCCCGATCGTGTCCTGGTGCAGCGTGGGCGCAACTATGTGGAGCGCAACCGCCTCGTCGTCGCGGACGAACCGGGCTTCCGGCGGGATTTCCCGGGCATCAAGACCGATGCAGCCGGGCGCTTCACCTTCGCGGGCACGCCCCGGCAGCCCTATCTCGCCTTGCAGAACGAAAGCGGCCGCCAAACCGAGTTCTGGCTCGGCTATTGGGGCGGCAATGCTGCCTTTGTCGGCACCGAATCTCGGGCCGGGCAATTTTATGGCGTCGACGCTCTCGTCCTTGTTTCAGGCAAACCCAAGCCCCTCGCCAGCGCCGGGCCGACAACTGATCCAGCCAGGCCGCTTGCCGAGCGGATCGGCACCTTCGCGGCCTATCCCGCCATCCTTGGTCAGCCATCGGGTTGCGATGTCACGTTCTTTGGTCCCTCTGCCAGCATTACCTCACCCCGGCATCTGGCCGCCATCGCGGGAACGATCCCGCTTCCGATCTATCTGGCCACCAACATGGCATCGGAGACGCGAACGGTCGCCGCAATCCGCCTCGACGATCGGGATGTGCTCCTCGACATGACGGGCCAGACGCAATGGCGGGGCAACGGCATCAGCATTCGCTATCGGAACACCGATTCCTATAGCCCGGGCAATTACGGCATCGGCTATGGTGCCGGGCAGTTGATCGTGGAGGCGAACGGAGAAACCGCGCAATTGCGCGTTCTCTCGCTGAGCGTGTGCTGAACGCCCCATGGCTGGATGGCGAGAATCGTGATGGTGCGCTTGAGCCTGCGGCGACGATGGTCGCGGCGAGCACCGCGCAGCGGCAGGTGAACAGCGACCGAACCGAACCGATCGGGGCGATTTCGGCTGCGGTCATCCGCCGATCGTCGGTGTCGCTGTGTCGCCGGGTGCCGCGCTTCGGTAGCTGTCGCGCAGCAGCCGCTTGAACAGCTTGCCGGTCGGCTGGCGGGGAAGCTCGCGGAGAAAATCGATCTGCTTGGGAAGTTTGACCGCGCTGAGATTGGCCCTCAGATAGCGGTCCAGCTCGCTTGCCAAACCGTCCCCGGCGCACGACCAGTCCATCGGCTGGACCACTGCAACGACGCGTTCGCCGAGGTCCGGGTCGGGCGCCCCGATGACGGCTGCATCGGCCACCGCCGGATGCTCGATCAGCAGGTTCTCGATCTCCTGCGGATAGATGTTGACCCCGCCCGAAATGATCATGAAGCTCTTGCGGTCGGTGAGATAGAGGTAGCCTTCCTCATCCACCCAGCCGACGTCGCCCACCGTCGTCCAGCCATATTTATTGGTGGCCTGACGGGTTTTCTCCGGCTCGTTGTGGTATTCGATGGGCGTCGCATCGGCAAAGTGAATGACCCCCTCGCTGCGCGGCGGCAGCGGCTCGCCTGCTTCATCGCAGATGCGGATCTTGCCCATGATCGCCCGCCCGACGGTTCCCTTGCGGGCCAGCCATTCCTCGGCGGTGGCCGCAGTAAATCCGCTCAGCTCGGTGCTCGAATAATATTCGTGAACGATCGGCCCCCACCAGTCGATCATTTGCTGCTTGATCTCGATCGGGCAGGGTGCCGCAGCATGGAAGGTGCTGACCAGCGATGAAACATCGTAGCGCTCACGCACCGGGGCCGGAAGCTTCAGCATGCGGGCGAAGTGGGTCGGCACCCATTGCGCGTGAGTCACCCGATAACGCTCGATCGCCGCAAGCGCCTTCTCCGGATCGAACTTCTCCATGATGACGAGGGTGCCGCCGAGTTGCAGCGCCGCCATCGAGAAGCGCAGCGGTGCCGCATGGTAGAGCGGCGCCGGGCACAGATAGACGCTGCCGGAGCTCATCCCGTAAAGGTCGCGGGCAAGCCGGGCGACGCCGGTCAGCTCGCCGATGCCGCCGGTCGGACGAGGATGCTTGATACCCTTGGGGTTGCCGGTCGTGCCCGAGGAATAGAGCATGTCCTGCCCCGCTTCCTCATCGGCGATGGGCTCGCCGGGCAGCGCGGCGATGGCGCTTTCGAAACTGTCCGGCCGGGACGCGTCGCCGGAGGGAAAAAGCCTGACGTGAGGAAGGCCTCCGGTGGCGGAGCGCACCACATCGCCGAGCTCGGACGAATAGATCAGCGCCCGAGCGCCCGGATCCGCCAGGATGTAGCGCAACTCGCGGTCGCTGGCCGCGCTTGGGATGCTGACATAATACAGTCCGGAGCGCTGCGCGCCCCAGGTCACCTCCAGGAACCTGACGCAATTGTGCATCAGAACGCCGACCATGTCGCCGGGCCGTAGCCCGCACCGGTGAAACAGCTGGGCTGTTCGATTGGACGCCTCGTCCAGTTGCCGATAGGTAAGCACCTCGCCGCTGCTGGCCATGATGCAGGCGGGCTTGTCCGGTGATGTCCTGGCATGATCGCGGGGATGCACTGCCGTGTCGCTCCGATTATGCGTAACCGCTGTTCCCGCTCCACCTTGCGGGTTTGACGCGCAGCGCCGAGATTCGACGCCCTGATTGGGCGGGAGGTTCCTGGTTGTTGCGCCATGTCCTCGACATAGTTGAGGGCGCGAAGATCGTGGCCGGAGGAGAAATGGGGACCGTTGGCGGCCAGAATGATGACCTTGGTATCGTCATCCTGTGCGGCAATGTCGAACGCCTGGTTCAACTCGTAAAGGAGGTGCGTGTCCTAGCTCGTTGCGGGTGTCGGGCCGGTTCAGTGTGATGCGCGTGACGTGAGGCGCCGGCCGGTCCAGCAAGATCGCCCGAAAGCGTTCCGCAGTTTCACCATCTTTGTCCATCTGGAGGTTGTCCGACATCATTTCCAGATCACGTTGAGCAGGGCGTGCCGCCGCTCCTGCTCGACGCTGAGCAGTGCCTGGCGGAGCGCCCCTTCCAGTTCGGACCGCTCGGTAACCAGCAAGCCCAGACCGTCCGAGGCTGAAGGCAGCTTCTCATAGGCCGGGGACGGCCGCAGGTCCGAGATTTCCATCCAGTCCCGACCGCTCGCGTGGCCGTTGGGATAGACCAGCCGGGAGGTCCAGTTCACCGCGTCCCAGCGCGAGTTGTTGGCGACGACGGTAAGCACCGGCAGCCCGTGCTTGTGGCTGGCATGATGGCAGGCGACCGGATTGGAGAACATGTAGGTTCCATCGCCGATCGCCGCCACCATCGTTCGATCGGGCGCCTCCACCTTCGCCCCGATCGCCGCCGGCAGCGCCCAGCCGAGCCCGCCGGTCGCCGGCAGGTAGAAATAGGATCCCGGCCTGGTCGGAGCAAACATCTGTCGCACGCCCCAGTGCTCGTTGAACAGCACGCAATCCTCGTGAAGGACCGAGCCGAGCACGGCGCTGAGAAACTCGACGGTGATCGGGCCGCTGCCGACCAGCGCCGAGCGTCGCGCATCGGCCGCCCGGCGGCGCAGATCCTCGGCCCGCGCGGCCACGCGCTCGCGGCGCGAGGGGTCGATCAGATGCCTGCGTTGGTCCAACGCCTCGGCGAGTGCCGAGAACAAGGCGGTGGGGCCGCTGCGGATCGCAAGATCGCAGCGGTGCGACCGCATCGGGTAGTTCAGGAAGGCCGGGTCGGCTCCCGCCTGGGCGATGAAGGCGCTCTCGAGCGGCGCGCCACTTGCCGGAATCCACGGAACGTCGTTTTCGACGAACAGCCAGCAATCCGCTTGGTCGAGCAGCGGAGCCATCGTGTAGCCCAGATGCAGCGGGTGATCGGAGGGAATGTTGAGATAGCGGGCCTGCTCCTCGACATAGCCGATGGCGAATTGTTCGCACAATTCGGCGAGCAGCGCACGGATCGGGTGTCCGCACCGCTGGCCAGTGCGGAGATGACCGGAAATTCCGCCTCGACCAGCTGGTCGGCAAGCCGGCCTATCGCCTGCGGATCGGGGCTGGCGCCGGTGGGCACCGCGACCCGCAGCTCCGGAACGGGATCGACCGCCGGCTCTTCCGCCAGCACTTCGCGGGGCAGGGTGAGGTATACCGGCCCGCGCGGCTCGGTCATGGCGATGGTCAGCGCGCGATCGACGACGTCCGCGGCGTGCGAAGCGCCGCGCAATTCGTAGTCCCACTTGACGCTTTCCCGCACGACCGAGGCCTGGTCGTACATCTCCTGTGCCCAGGTCACGCGCGTGTTGCGGGCGCCGGTCATCCCCGACTCGTAGATCGGGGAGCGGCCCGCGCAGATCAGCAGCGGCACGTTCTCGGCCGCGGCGTTCATCGCCCCGCAGGCAGCGCTGGCGGTGCCGACATTGACATGAAACATCACCGCCTGCGGCCG
>NZ_JACIYP010000203.1 GCF_014359905.1 Hoeflea sp.
GTCCCGCGACGCTGTAGCCCCGGCCAGGACGCTCAAGTTCGGAGCGGGATTGTGGAGGAGCCGCTCGAAAAAGGCCTCATCCAGACGCTCCGCACCGGCAATCTGTTCGGTAAACCCCACCGGAGCATCGATATTGTAGTTGAGGGCCGCCGTACCGAACTGAAGGTCCATATCCGCAAGCAGCACCTTTACCCCTTCGTTTGCCATGCACCATGCGGTGTTCTGTGCGATGGTCGAAGACCCCGTTCCACCCTTCGCCCCGATGAAGGCCGCGATCTTTCCAAGCCGCCGGGCCTCATTCTGCGGAAACAACCTGAGGGCAGCATTGATCAGGCCCAAGGGTTCTATTGGCGCCACAAGGTAGTCGGCAATCCCGCGCTCCACGAGCCGCCGATAGAATGAGATGTCGTTGACAGGGCCAATCAAGACAACCTTGGTGTCGGCATCGCAGACCTCGGAAAACTCGTCGAGTTTATGGAAAAGTGCATTGCCCGCCAGACTGGATTCAACCAGCAAGAGATCGGGCGTGGCATGCGCTGCGAAGAACTGCATGGCGCCTCGCAGGCCGCCATAGCTGACAGTGACGTCGGCTCGCGACAGCCGGCGATCGGCAACAGCCTGATTGATGATGGAAACAAGATCCTGGGTTTCGCAAAATGCCTGCACGGTCATGTATGGAACTCGCCCCAGAGGGTGCGGCGTTTCATCACCGAGAACCGGCTGCGCCGGGATCAGGCGCAGCGTCGGGTCACCGTCATGCGGGCGTGCTTCGGTGGAAGGAATGTTTTCAGCAACCCTGCCTCGGGCGTCGTCCACCCTTGAATTGCTCATCATCTTCTCAACTCGACTATTTCCTGCTGAATGCCGCGAAACACGCGAATTGCCTTTACGGTGCGAACCTGAACAGGCTGATGCTCGGCGATTTCCAGTTCCGGCTCGCTCGCATCCTTTACGGATCGCAGTGCGAGAGTGATCGCACCGGCGGCTTCGGCGGCAACGAGAGTTTCAGCCTCGTCGGGGCTCAGTTCAAGCGTCGCGGTCTTGCCCACCACCGATCCCGTGTCCGCGTCGATGGACTGGTCGATCGCCAGTACCCTGACCTTCCGCAGGATGGCGCGGCTGCTTGCGTCAGGCTGGCCGTCCGGGCCTTGTCTTACCCGGGTGTGAAGCACGTCGACCCTGTCATTCGGGAGGATGAACCCACCTGCGGTCGTGTCAGCGCTGATTCTTACGGCGACGGCTCGGCTTCCTTCGGTCAACATGACCGAAAGCAGCCCCGCGTCACCTGGAGCAAGCTTCCCAAGGTGAATGGGCTCGCCACGAAGGACTTGTGTGCGGACCGCCTTTCCGACGAAAGCCTCGGCTGCGTCGGGCATTGCGCCTTGCGTTATGTAGTTTTCGGTCAGCGCATCCTGCGGCCAGGGCTGCCAACGCAACATCTCGGGATCAATAGGCGTACCCGGAACAATGTCGGCTGCAGCCACCAGGACAGGTTCCATCACCGCTGCGGACGCCGATTCCGTATCGGCATTGCCGGGATCTGACCCGCGGGAAAGCCAGGCGGCCGTTCCCCCGCTCATCAGCGCCAGCGTAAAGATCACCTTGCGTAGCATGTGCTTTCCTTCTCGCGGGTGACCGGCCGGTCTTGGCACGGGAGCGTCTGCCGTCCGGTCAGAATTGAGCAGTGACCCACGGCACTCTGACGTAGACAAGGACAGCCGCCGCCGCGATCGCGACCCCATATGGAACCCCGGCATCGCGTTGGTGGAGCCGTGAAATCCACTCCCTCCCCCGCCAGACAGCAGGCAGGCGCGCCGCACGAAAGATCACAAGGAGGGTTGTCAGCATCGCGCCGAAGATCGACGTGTAGAAGATGAAGGGTGCGACGCTTCCCGCGCCCACCCACAGCGTTGCGACGGTCAGCAGCTTCACGTCGCCGCCGCCCATCCAGCCGCGCAGAAAGCCGACGAAGCCAAGCGTGAAGACAACGGCGGCGGCTGCAACCGACGAGGCGACATCCGCCAAGGTCAGACCGACCAGCGGAATGACCACAAGATAGCCGACAAGAAGCAGCAGGATCAGGCGGTTTGCAATCCGCATGGTCCTCAGATCACCGATCGCAACGTGGATCATGATGGCCGGATAAAACAGGGGAAGTATCGCCAGAATATTCATCGCGCCTGACCTGGCTTGCAAGCTATGGGGCGGCTGGACGGGCAACCCGCCAGCCGCCTTCGACATGTTTTTACGGAGCGGGAGGCGTCAGCGATGTGCTGATGGTCGTAAAGATGCCGCTGAGCTGCGGGCCCATCGTCACCAGAACGCCGACAATCGCGACGGCGATGAGGCCGGCAATCATGCCGTATTCAATGGCGGTGGCGCCGGAGTCGTTCTTGGCAAGACGAAGAAGGCGATACTTCATTGTGTGATTCCCTATATGGCAATGCAGGAACGGCCAACGCCAGTTCTGCTGGGCAAAGGTTGCGTCCAGATCAGCTTCAACCTCGCTCCCATTCTGCTACTAGTTGAGATGACTGCACAACGGCGCAGTTCTTAAACTTTATTGCACTTCCTTTGCGTTTTTGACAAACGGGCACCTCGAGACATTGCCGTGACCGTGCTGCTGCGGTCTGAAGCAGGGGCATGCGGCTGCTTGGGACGTGACGATGGCACAGACGGGTTTCTTTGATCTTGCAAACCCACCCGAGCCTGGACGCCAGGAAGGACCCCTTGGGTCGAGATCAGCGCTCTCATGCCCTGGGAAGAGTTTCGCCCGATGATGGAGCGGGTCTGGCGCAAGCCGATGGACATCGTGTTCGGCCCGCTCACTCGAGAACCGGTGGCGTTCGGGGCCTCACTGTTCAAGACGCTGGTGCCGGGCGGCGTGCTGGTGCGCACGATCGGCATGGTGCGGGCGAAGGCAAAGATCGGGATGAAGAACCTGGCCTACAACCTGCACCGCCTCGTTCAGTTGCGCCGCCTGAACCCGTGCCGCATGCGCCGGAACCGGACGTCAGGGCCGCAAGGACCGAAATTCGGCGAAGGCCGACTGCAAACGATGAAAAATCGAGGTGCCCCAAATGTTACGTGCCTGCCTCCTGGCATCATCAGGCACGCCGAAATGACGCCGCGGAACCACAGATGATCGTCTGGCGAATCAACCGTGATCAACTCTCAACCCTGGGCTGAAAACCTGGCTGGACACCGGGGGAGCAGTGTGCGAAAACTGCGTAAAAGAATGGACCGAGGCGAGATGGCAGGGAAATTGCGGCAGCGTGGCTTTCAGCCAGCATGGCACGGTTATGCGCTGTTTCTGATGTTTGGACTTGCTTTATCGACGACTGGTTGCAGCCAGAAAGATGTCGGAACTTCACAAAAGGCAATTCCCACATGGGTTCCGAGCGTTCCGGCGGGCAGCGAACTGGAGACCGCCAAAACCAGTTACGAGGCCGGCAACTTCGGCTATGCCGCGCGATATTTCGAAATGGCGCTGAAATCCTCGCCCGGGAACACGGAGGCTTGTCTGGGTCTTGCAGGCTCCTACGACTGGCTTCACCGTTTTGACCTGGCCGACCGGACCTACGCCAAATGCCGGGAAGTCGGCGGAGAAACCTACGCCTATCACAATAACATCGGCTTCTCGTATTACCTCCGCGGCGAGTATGGCCGGGCCTCGGCAAGCCTGGCGCAGGCCCGGAGACTGCGGCCCGGCCACCCGGTGATCGAGACAAATCTCAGGATTCTGCGCGATGCCTCATCCGGTTGACGCCATGCTGCCCCGCTTCGCCTGGGCGCTCATCTTGCTATGCCTGTTCGCGACGCCTGGCATGACGCAGGACAGCGTCGGAATCACGCTGAGTACCCGCCGTGCAGAGCAGGTGCAGGTTCCCATAAGCGAATCGCGGGTGTTCACCACGTCACAAGACATCGAGCAATTGGTGATCGGAAATCCCGCAGTTGCCGACGTCGTCGTCATCTCGCCGCGCTCGTTCTATGTGCTGGGTCAAAGCCTCGGGCAGACGAACCTTCAGGTATTCGCCGCCGGTGAGACCCTGGTTGGCCTCGTGGATCTGCATGTTACCGTGGATACCGGTGATCTTGCGTCAGTCCTTGGCGGCGTAGGGGGCAACGTCCGCGTCCATTCGATCAACGGGCGGTTGCGGCTTTCCGGAACGGTGCCCGACGCCGAGACCCTGGAACGTGTTCTTGAAATCGCTGGCCAGTATGGATCCGACGCGGTGATCAATGCCATCCAGGTCACCGATCCCCAGCAAGTCTTTCTCAAGGTCCGGATGATCGAGGCGTCACGCGAGGCGGGCAGAGCCATAGGGCTGGGCGTGAGCGCAACTGACGACTCAGGCTCTGCCATCCGCCTGGGCACAGGTCGGATTGCCAACCCCGTGCCGTTCGGAAGCTTTCTTGCCACAATGGTTGACGAGGGGGTTTCGGTCTCGCTTCTGATCGAGGCTCTGGAGGAGAGAGGCCTTGTTCGCAATCTTGCCGAACCGACGCTGGCTGCGCTGTCCGGTGAAACCGCAAGCTTTCTTGCAGGAGGCGAAGTCCCCATTCCCGTGGCGGCCGACAGCGGCGAAGTCCGTGTCGAGTACAAGGAATTCGGTGTCCGGCTCAGCTTTACGCCGGTTGTGCTCGGCAATGGGCTTATAAATCTCACCCTGGAACCGGAAGTCAGCCAGCTTGACCTGAACAACACCTACAACACCGGAGCTATCGAGTTGCCAAGCTTTTCCACCCGGCGCGCAAGCACCACGATAGAACTGCGTGCCGGCCAAAGCTTCGTCATCGCCGGTCTGCTCCAGCGCAACAATGCGCGGCGCCAGGCGCAGGTTCCCTGGCTCGGAAGCGTGCCGGTCCTGGGCGCGCTTTTTCGATCCGCGTCGTGGCAGAAGGATGAAACCGATCTGGTGATCATCGTAACGCCCTACCTCAACAAGTCGGGCGGCCCGTCTGCACCGCTTACGTCGCCGCTTGAGGATTCCGTTCTGACGACAGAGCAGGAATTCTTTATGAGAGGGACGCAGGAAATCACCAGAGGCGAGTTGGAACGCCGCTTGCGCAGGCGCTCCATTAACGGCCCCTTTGGACATATCATCGGGGACAGCTCGGGTGGCTAGGTCCTGGCTTTTTCTTCATCTCCTGATCCTGACGGCGTGCCAGGACACGATGTCTCATGCAGATGGCATCTGGCCAGAAGCGGGTTCTGCACAGCTCAGGAACTTGAGCAGTCAGACAATCGATCCCGGCATCGGCTACGGTTGGGGCGTCAACCCCGGCGGGTCAGGGCCTCGTGCGGCCGCCGTGATCCAGCAATACCAGACCGGCACCGGCCAACCTTCTGCCGCAACTTCTGGCGGAGCCGAGCCGTTGCCGAATTAGTCCTGTGCGGCCGCCGATGGAAATATCAGCTTGCACGGCAGTATTCCGGGCAACCCACCCCTGCTGGAGTTTGCGGGTGAGATAATGCCAGACGATGTGAGCAATTTTACCAATTTGGCGCATAGCCCAGGCGGAGTCGTGGTGCTATTGGTGACAGCTGGACGAGCTACAGCCTCGATTGCCGACTCGCTACGCGCTCAGCCATTCGGAAAGCCTATTCCATGCGGCGCAAGAAGATTTGCATTCTGATGGATTACATCCCGCGCATGTTCCACCATAAGCTGACGGCCATTTTCTCAGCGGATCGCGGGGCCTCGGCAGTCGAATTCGCGCTACTGGCACCTTTTCTCATCGTGGCTCTTCTGGGAACGGCAGATATTGGACGCGCACTGGCCGAACAGATGGCTATCGGCTCGCTCCTGCGGACGGGTGCGCAGAGCGCACTTGCGGGGGGTGATCTCGCCACGATCAACCAGGTCCTGGATGTGGCAAAAGGCGACCCGTCCGTTGTGGTGGGCGTGGCCCGCATCTGCGCATGCCCGGAAAACAGCCAGGCTCCAGTGGACTGCTCCACCACCTGTACAGGTCAGGCGCCCACTAATATATATTACAGCCTGGATGCAGAAAAAATGTTTTCAGGAATTTTTCTATCCAGCATCCCGCTGTCTCGGTCTCTTCAGGTGCAGGTACGATGAGCAACCGAGTGCAATGGTGCAGGCTGGCTGGATGCGGTTCCGGCGTGGCGGCAGTCGAATTCGCGATGATTGTCTTTCTCCTTATTTCTCTTCTTCTGGGGACGTTTGAATTCGGCCGTGCGTTGCTCATACGCAATCAACTGGCCTTTTCGGCGGACATTGCGACGCGCCGCGTCTTGGTTGATCCCCCGGAAACAATGCGGGATCTTGAAGATCTCGAAACAGAGATCCGAGGTTTGATCGCCTTTGATCAAAGTGGGCTGGAAATCGGCCTGGATCTGTCGCCTGACAATCGGTTCATGCTGGTAAGCATGCGCCAGCCTCTGACGCTTCTAGTGCCTGACCTCCTTCGAGATAGCATCACATTGAGTGTAGATCGCCAGATTCCGCTTCGTTGACAGCTACTGCACCATCAGCCTTTTCCGTTCGGCCTGAATAACTCTGAACCTGCTGAATTCGCCATGAACAACACCCAAGCCAATGATTTTGCGATGAAACATGGCGTTTTTTCTCGCCATTGTCGGCAGGCTCGTGTCTCAAGTTCAGGCTGAACAATCTTCTGGCATGCCGCTCTGACGCTCAGGCTGGCAGTTGTGGAGGATCAGGGCGTTCATGATCACGGCGAATGTGGTGATAAAAAGGGTCAAGAGCGCCCTGAGATGGGCGAGGATCTTGCGGAGGTTGGCCGCAGCCGCACAGGACGGCGAAGACCGCGTCGCCGGTCGTGCCCTTCAGCGGGCAGCGTGACAGGCGGCCGTCGGTTTT
>NZ_JACIYP010000204.1 GCF_014359905.1 Hoeflea sp.
CGGAGTGGAGCGCCAGCGGAACGGAGTATTTTGGAGGGTGCCCGCGATCCTTTACAGGCTCGTTGCGCCGGATGGCAGAATGGGAAGATCGAGACGGAAAGCCCGTCGGCGCGACCAGCGCCGACACCGCTTGAATTACGGCGGTCGGGCACGGCGGAATGCATGAAGATAAGCCCCGCCGGATGCGCTCCGGCGGGGTCTTCGGGAGTGGGCGGGATCAGCGTTCGCGCGGCTCCCACAGGGCGAGGTGCGAGGTGCCGTCCTCCATCGGCGTCTCCAGCTTGACGAGGCGGGCGCGCACCCAGTTGGGGCCGAATTCCGGCGCGGCGATCTTGAGGTTCAGGTAGGTCTCGCCGCTCGACTTTGCGACCTGGCTCCAGCCGGCGCCGACCTCGTAGCGCTGGCCGTTGCCGGCATAGACGCGGTAGTCGGGGGCGTTTTCGGACATCTTGTCCACGGGGACGACGACGAGGTTGGCGGTGACGTTGAGGGTCTTGAGGGTCCCGGTGAAGCTGCCGTCGTCCTGCTTGGTGAACGTGCCGAGAGTGATGGCCATGGTGATGATCCTTTCGCTGTTCGTCGCAGGGACCATCCCTGCGATGGCTCCAGCGGAAAGACCGCATAGGCGGGCCGGTTCACCCGCAGCGTGAGCGGAGGGCCGGAACGAAGTGGAGGACCCGCCGGGAGGGAAAATTTGGAGCTAAGCGGGCGCGAGGAATGCCGGGAAAAGTTGACGGCTTCGCCGTCACCCGAAGGGGCGCAGCGTCAGCGGAGCACTTTTCGCGGCAGGGGAAATTTTCCTGGACGGCGGGTTGAACGGACCGGCGCGGGATTTACGCGATGAGAGACATGCAGGGATGGTGACTGCCTCGATGAACAGTCGGCGAAGGAGCGCCATGGCCTTCCCCGCCACCGAGTTCACCGCATCGGACGACGGCTTGGCCGGGGTTACAACGACAGGAAAACCGCCAACCACTCGGGCTCCGACCGTGCCCAGCGCATGTCCAAAGCCCCCCGCTCCGCGCCGTTGACGGCATTGCCGCGCCGATGAAACTGGCGCCGCTGCGCCACCGTAGCCGCAGGCAGCGAGATCAATCCGACCGCCTGCGTGTCGCGCCCCTTTCGACCGCATGCGCACGTCCAACGGAGCCGGAGATGCAGGAAGGATGGCGTTCCGGCCTGCCCTCGGGAGCCATGGTCAGCGCTGCATTCTCCCCTCCAGGGCCCGTTACCATCGCGTCCGGCGGGGCGCGTCTTGGCCGGCGCTGTTGGGCCGCCACCCGCCCGCGGAGCGGGCACTCGCGCCAGGGATGGAAGCCTTTGGTCAAGACGGGCGAAGCCCGGCTTGATGCGCAGCACGACAGCCCGGCGCGCGGGGCTTGTCCCCGCGCGGGCGCCACCGTAGTTAGCCTTATGATGGTTTGCCGATGACCACGATTCGCTCCCGCGAACGCGGGTCAGTATTCATTATTGTCGTCTTCATAGCCGGCATAGTCATCCTCTGGCGCATAGTATTCGGCAGCGTCATAGATTTGAGTTTTCTTATAGCGATCACCGAGACCAACCGCGGTCAGGCGTGAGAGGCCAGCGATTTTCAAGCCGCAGGCGATGCACTGGAACTGGTTGGGCAGATATTCCTGCGTCTCAGTGATCTCGCCGTCATTGAGCCTCTGCATCGGGGCTGAGACAGGCTCCCCGACAACTAGGGCTCGTGACGCGCAGGCTGGGCAATCGACGCGGTGGCCCGACTGTCGAGTCGCCCAGACCGAGGCCTGTGCGCCCAGCGTCGTGCGTTCTTCTTCTCCTTTGGCAAGCCAGACCTTTCTATGTGCCTCGACCTCACCTTTCACCGCCTTGGCGCTATCATCGGCTGCGGCGGCGACGAGCTTCTTGGCAACCGCAGCCTCGTCCTTGCCGACAAAATCCTGGAGGGTCATCCCCATGGAAGCGAGAAGGATGTCACAGGTCTGATAAAAATGTGGCTGCCAGATCGAGCCTTTGATCCCATCGAAGGCGGGCTCGCCAGAGTGCAACTCGGCGTTACGTCTGCCTGTGTGTCGGATGCCGAAGCTCTCGTGTTCCTTTGTGAAGTCCGGGAGGATCGCGGTGAGCCGCCTGAACACCTCGCTGATGGCGATCGACTTCGGCGCGAATTTCTCCTCCGTAGGAGTGAAACCCAAGGCATGATATAGGCTGGACCAGCTCTTGTCAGTTTCCGCTAGCAGCGCCGGACTGACATTGGCTAGCGCCGCGCGCGCTAGGAATTCGAGGGACAAGCTCGACCAGAGCGCATATTCCCAGTCATCGCTGTCCAGCGCACTCATGCGCTGCACATAGCGCTCAGCCTTGAGGTATAGCGCTTCAGTATCCCAGGATGGTGGGGTCGCCGCAGGCGTAATCGTCTTTTTCAATGTAGGCTCCCCAGATAAATTCTGTCTATCTTTCGATCCTCGCGCCCCGCAGGTATCGGCGAGCGTGCATGGAGCATCCGCCAGTTGTCGATTAAAAGCGTGTCGCCTGCACGCGCGAGCGCAATCGACAAAGGCGTACACTCGGCGAGCCACTCCCGAACCCGCAGGTCGGCGATATCGCCAATCTTGCTTGCGGGTTTGAGAAAAACCTCATCCCACCGGAGGCAATGACCGTCGTCCTTGGGCTCACACAGCCGGAGCAGAATGAGAGTCCCGTTCCGAGGCCGACGTGGCTTGAAGATGGCGCGTGTCAGAATGTCCGGAGTTACGGCCTCGATAAGGGTATGACCATCGACCAATAGCGTTGGGATATCGGCGTAGCCGGTTACGCATCGCAGCAGCAAATAGCGGGGCGGTAGGCGCCAATGAGCGAGGTCAGTATGAAATGGGAAGCGGCCAAGGCCATAGATCCCGCTGTAGGTGTTGGGTGGCGCGCTCGACCGCGGAACCAACTTCTGGACGAGCCTGTCTTCCCAGGGCAGCAACGGCTGCCCGACGGCTTGGGCAACCGCGACTGTGTCCGTGTCCGGGTAATAATCCTGGACGAAGGCGTACCCCCGCCTCATGACATCATCCTTGATTGATTGCGTCATGCTTTGGACCTTCGCGGCTCGGAAGAGCATTGTTTCGATTATATTGGCTTCAAGCAAGTTATGAGGAGGGAAAGAATGCGGCGCGTCACGCGCCGCCCCCGCCGAACTTCCACACTGCAATCCCCATCTTGCGCGCCTTGTCGGCAAGGTTCTGGGAGATACCGGAGCCGGGAAAGGCGATAACGCCGATGGGGAGCGCTTCGAGCATCTGGTCGTTGCGCTTGAAGGGCGCAGCGTTCCGATGGCGGCTCCAGTCGGGCTTGAAGACGATCTGCGGCACGCCGCGATTGTCGGCCCAGCAGGCGGCGATCTTCTCGGCGCCCTTGGGCGATCCGCCATGGATGAGCACCATGTCGGAATGCTTGGCGCGGGCCTTGTCGAGGGCATCCCAGATGCGGGCGTGATCGTTGCAGTCGACGCCGCCTGTGAAGGCGATGCGCGGACCGGCGGGCAACAGCGGCTCGATCTCGGCCCGGCGCTTGGCGGCGATGAAGTCGCGGCTGTCGATCATGGCCGCCGTCATCGTCCGCCGGTTCGTCATCGAGCCGGTGCGCGGCCGCCAGGCGGAACCGGTCGCAGATTCGAACTGGATGGCGGCAAGATCGCGGAGGTTCTCGAAGGCGGCGCGGCGTTCGAGCAATGCCTCGCCGCGGGCAATCAGGCGCTCGAGCTCGACGGATTTGACCTCCGAGCCGTCCTGCTCGCTTGCCAAGCGCCGCTGCGCCATCTCGTTGTCGTCGAGCAGGCGATCGAGCCAGCCGAGGTGGCGATGGAAGAGATTGGCGAATCCCCAGAGGACGTCGTCGATATCGTCATCGAGCGCCGTGTCGGCCATGAGGGCGATGAGGGTGGCTGCGGCGGTCTCGATCTTCTGCTCGGCTTGGGTCTCTTCGGGCACCGTCAGGCGCTCCGGATCGTCCGGGCCGGGAGGGGTACCGTGAAGCGCCATTTCGTCGAGGACATGGGCGGTTGGCGATGCAGCGTGATGGGGTTCGAAGGCGTCGTCGGTGAAGAGGTCGTGCAGCATGGGTCTGTCTCCCGGTGCCGAGGCCGCGCCCGTCGCGGCCTTTCCGGGGGTCGCCCGCCAGCGCCAAGGGGCGGCTTTGCACCCGCCGGGCCGCAACGAAGTGGAGGACGGCCGTCAGGCCGTTGCAAAGCCGGCCGGCGCTGGCAGATCCCTCTCTTGGAAAGGCCGTGGCGCGGCCTCTTCCGAACCGGGAGGCCGGCCCCGATGCTCGCTCCTCCCCCCGTCCGGCGCTGACGATCTTCACACGCATCGCCTCCGCTCATCCGTGACAAGGAAACGCTGAACATCGTCCGGGGCGAGCTGCTCGGCGAGCCATGTCTGCAGCCGGTCCGGGCCAAGCGTAAGGAGATCGGCGTTGAAATCCTCCGCCCTCGGCATGAGCGCACGGATGTCGATATCGCCAGCTCTGGAACGGGCGCGCAATCGTTCCAGCGCGAAACGCCCGGCCTCGTCATTGTCGCGGGCGACATAGAGACGGCGCAGCCCGGCCGGCAGGACCAGGGCGGCGAGGTGGGCGGCGGAGAGCGCGGCGGCGACCGGCATGGCGGGCATGACGGTCTTGAGCGCCAGAGCCGTTTCGATGCCTTCCGCCGCCGTCATCACATCGGAGGCGGCTCCGAAGCGGACGGCGTTTCCAGCGAGATACCCCATGGCGCGCCGCGGCTGATCGAGAGGCGCCTTGCCGCCGCCAGGATCAAGCCAGGTGCGATGCACGCCAGTGATGGCGCTGTCGAAATCGGTGACGGCGGCGATGAGCACCGGCCATATCTCGCGGCCTTGCGGCCCGCGATGAAAGCAGTGCGGATGAAAGCGCAGGACGGAAACGTCCGCAGGCAGAATGATCCCACGGCTTTGGAGATAGCGTTCCGCCAGCGTGCCCCGGATCGGCTTTGACGCGGCAAAGAGCCGCCGCGCCGCTTCGGAAGAGCCGGACGGCGCGGGCGGTTCGACCCGCCGGATCATTGGTGCCGGCAAGCTGAGGAAACGGCGCGCCTCGTCGAGCGCGGCGCGATAGTCGAGGCCGCGATTGAGAGCAATGAGGTCGAGCAGGTCTCCGTGTTCACTGGCGACGGCGGCATCGGCCCATTTTCCGGCACGTTCGCCGGACAGGCGGACATAGAGCGAGCGCCCCGGCGTTCCCATGACATCGCCGCAGATCCAGTATCGGCCCTGGCGGCGGCCGTTCGGCAGGTAATAGCGGCACACCGCCTCGGCCTGCTCACCGAGGCGGCGCGCCAGATCGACGGCGCGGGACATATGTCACCCCCGATCCGCGATTTCGGTGAGCGGCCAACGGTCGGTGATGCTCTCGAAAATCGCCTTGCCGGATTCGCCCACGGGCACGAACAACCGCAGCTTCCAGGAGATGATCTCGCCGAACAGGCCGCGGGCCTTCAGGGCATCGACCATGCCGGAGGTGAAGCCGGTCAGTTCGATGCGGTGCTCGTTCATCACGCGCACGCGGCGGAGAGCGAGGCCATCGGCGAGATGGGCCGTGGCCTTACCTTCATTGATCAGGCCCCAGGCGTCCCCGGCGGAGAGCTTCGGCGCCTCCATGCCGATATTGCGGCAGAACGCTTCCACCTCGATGGGCGTCAGCATCCGGCCAATGATGCGTTCGCCATCGTCGGTTTGCAGCCGATAAACGCGGGCGTTGCTCTCCGGAAGACGCCGCCAGATCGGCAGCAGCAGGCCGGTGACGAGGTGGAACGTGCTTGTCGAGAATTCCGGGATTCCGGCGATCTCCCTTTCCCATACGGGGATAAATTCTTCCCTCTCCGCTTCCTTCCAGTGCGTGGCGGCGAAGTCATCGACGCTCATCGTGTCGCGCTGCATAGGGCGCAACAGCCGGACGCGGCGTTCGATGCTGCCGTCATCGCGCATCAGGCTCGGCGCGGATGTCTTGACGGCGGCGCGGCCGGAACGCTCGTTGACGAGCAATCGCCCGCCTTCGACGGTGAACGCCTCTTCCGCCGTCATGGGACGGTTGCGATCACGCCGCTCGATCGTGAACAGCCGCGTCTCGGCGCCGCTGTCGTGCCGCCAGACCGTGCGCCGGTCGGTGACGATCAGGTTTTCGGCGCGGATGGTCTCCAGGCCGATATCGTGGACACCCGCCGCAATCGCCGCTTCGATGCGGGCGTTCAAAATCTCCTCGAAAGCCGCGAACAGCGTGTTCTGCATGGCGATGGGCAGCGCCAGCAGCCGGTTGAGGAAGGTCGTGATCGGTGGCAGATCCTCCTTCAGCGCCCCGCCTTCGAAGGTGAGCGAGAGGCCAGTCATTTCCTCGAACTGCGTCAACGAACAGCCCTGAATGGCGCCCTGCGCCAGCCAGTAATAGAACTGCCTGAGCGCCGCGCGGGCCTGATCGCCTTCGAGATTGTCCTCGGCGCGGAACAGCCCCTGGCCGCCGGTCTGGCGCTGCCCGCGCGTGATGGCGCCGAGGGTGTCCAAGCGGCGGGCAATCGTCGAAAGAAAGCGCTTCTCGGCCTTCACGTCCGTGGCGATGGGGCGAAACAGCGGCGGCTGCGCCTGATTGGTGCGGTTGGAGCGGCCGAGGCCCTGGATGGCGGTGTCGGCCTTCCAGCCCGCTTCGAGCAGGTAATGGACGCGCAGGCGCTGGTTCTTCGCGCCCCGGTCGGCATGGTACGAGCGGCCGGTCCCGCCAGCGTCCGAGAAGATCAGGATGCGCTTCTCGTCA
>NZ_JACIYP010000205.1 GCF_014359905.1 Hoeflea sp.
ATATCCCGACCAACCTCATCTCGATCACCGACGGGCAGATCTATCTCTCGCCCTCGCTGTTCGAGAAGGGCCACCTGCCGGCCATCGACATCGGCACCTCGGTCAGCCGCGTGGGCGGCAAGGTTCAGCTGCCGGCCTTCCGCGCGGTCGCCGGCAACCTGCGGCTGATGTATGCCCAGTTCGAGGAACTTGAGACCTTCGCACGCTTCGGCACGCAGCTCGATGCCGAGACCCGCCGGAGACTGACCCGCGGACTGCGGGTGCGCGAGGTGCTCAAGCAGCGCGAGCACGACCACATCGATGCCCCCGAACAGATTGCGGCGCTGCTGGCGGCGACCGAGGGCCTGTTCGACGAGATCGAAGCCGACGCCGTGGCCGAGGCGGAAGAGACCGTCCGCAAGGCCGTGCGCCAAGAGGCGACCGCAATCTGCGACCGGATCGCCAACGGCGAGAAACTGGCGGACACGGACCGCGAAACGCTGATCCGGGTGATGCGCGACGCACTCTCGGGCTCGCAGACGGGGAACGACGATGGAGACGCTTGAAAGCCTTTCCGACGCGCTGGACACCACGCGCGACATACAGGCGATCGTGCGCACCATGAAGGCGCTGTCCTCGGTCAGCATCCGGCAATACGAACATGCCGAGGCGGCGATGGCCGATTATGCCCGTACGGTCGAGTTGGGCCTGATGGCGGTGCTGCGGCAGCGCGGGATCGCGGGTCTGCCCCTGGCGGGCAGCGACGGCGGCGCGGGGTCCGAGGCGCTGATCGTGATCGGGTCGGATCGCGGGCTGTGCGGAGGCTACAACGACAAGATCACACGCTTCGCCCGCTCCCGCATGGAAGACGGGCCCCTGGAACTCGGCGTGATCGGCGCGCGCGTCGCGGCCAGGTTCGAGGCGGATGGCGTGCCGCTGGCGTTCGGCCTCACCCAGCCAGGTTCGGTCGAAGGCCTGTCGCGGCTGGTGCAGGGCATCATCGTGCAGATCGACCGCTGGACCCGAACGCGCAGCGTCGGGCAGGTCTTGCTGGTGCACAACCGCCGTGAAGGCCGCAATACCGCAAAGCCTCGGGCGCACCGGCTTCTGCCCCTGCCCGACAGCTATCTGCGCAAGCTGGCGCAGGCGGACTGGCCAGGCCGGTCCCTGCCGCTGTTCCGGATGGATCCCGACCGGCTGGTGTCATGGCTGGTGCAGCAGCGGCTGTTCGTCGTGATCTATCGCGCGCTGGCCGAGGCGCTCGCCAGCGAACACGCCTCGCGGCTCGCCGCGATGCAGGCCGCCGAGCGCAACATCGAGGAACGGCGCGACGGCCTGCAGCAGCTTTACCGCCAGCGCCGTCAGGAGACCATCACGCGCGAGCTTCTGGACGTCGTGTCGGGCTTCGAGGCGGTGAGTACGGCGGATTGAGCGACGCGAGACCAACCCAGGTTTGCCAACCCGAACGGCGCGCGGGATTCCACACCGCCCGAGGGTTTTGATGCGCGGGTGGAGATCACCGGCACGGGTTAGTCCTGTTCCACCGAAATCGGCTGTCGCGCCAGAATGGTATTGTCCTGGTTGAGGATGTAACGAACCTCATAATCTCCGGGTGTCGTCGGCATCTTCAACTTCACCGGGTTGCCCCTCTCGGTGTAGGTGTAATTGATGTAGGTCCCCCCCTTGGCACTGACCTCGGCGACGGCGATATAGTCGCGGTTCTCGTCCGGTCCGATCCAGGTGACGATGACCTCGCTCCCGGCCGGCGCGCGAGAGACCGTGGAAACCGACGCCTCAACCGGCGACACAGTGATCGGGATCGAGGCCAGGATCCTGTTGTCCTGGTTCATGACGTAGCGGATTTCGTAGCTGCCCGGCGTCGGCGGCATCTGCAACTGCAGCGGGTTTCCCGTCTTGGTGTAGGTGTAGTTGATGTAGTCTCCGCCCTTCGCGCCAAGCTCGGCCACGGCGATGTAGTCTTGGTTCTCGTCCGGTCCCGACCAGGCGACCGGGATGGTCGCGCCCTGGGGTGCCTCCCCGGCGGCTGAAAGGGTCGCATCCGGCAAGTCCAGGACAAGCGGCAGCACGAAGCTGTTGTTGCCATCCGTGCGGATGGTTGCTTCGAGTTCCGCCGACACGCCATCTTGGCGTCTCACTTCTGCCCGATAGGTTCCCGGCTCCACCGGCATGCGCAAGACGCCGATATCGAGGGCATCGACCGCCTTGGCGCCTGTCTCCAGCAGGGTCAGGGTCCAGACGAGCCCGGACTTGATGACCGGACCGCCCTCTCCGTCCGTCGCTTCGAAAACCGCATCCACCATGGCCGGTTTCTGTTCGGGGGCCGGTATCTGTTCGGGTGCCGGGGCAACGCTGACCTCCTGCAGGGCGGCGGCAAGTTCATTCGCGGTGTCCGCCGTCAGAAAACGCCCGCCGGTGTTTGCCGCCAGGCATTGCAACTGTGCCCGCGCCGCCGGTTCCGCGACATCGAATCCGATGACATGGGCGGTGAAATCGACGCCGTCTGCCTCGAGCTGGGCACCCAACGTGCATGGATCGTAATTGCAGGTCTCGATACCGTCGGACAGCAGGATGACCGTCGCCTTGTTCTCTTCGTATTTCAGGGCCTCCGCCGCGAGTAGAACCGCCTTTGACAGAGGTGTCTTGCCCTTGGGACTGATCGCGGCAATCGCCTGGCGTATGGCCGAGCGCGGTTGCGCGCCGGGAACCACCAATGTTTCGATGTCGTCGCAGTTCCCTTTTTCCCGGTGGCCGTAGACCGTCAGCCCCAGTTGCGTGCTCGCCGGTAAAGTGTCGAGAAGGTCGTCGATCGCCCGGCGTGCGATGGTGATCTTGGCCTCGCCGTCGATCTGCCCCCACATTGATCCGGAAGCGTCGAGCACGAGAATGACCTTCTGTGCGTTGTCTTCGGCCTGGGCGACCGCGGCCGAGGGTGCAAGGGTCGGGGCAAGGGCAACAAGAAGCCCCGCCAGGGCGATCGCCGTTGCACGCATCGAAAACCTGGATTCGACTGGTTTGCGGTCCATTCGCTGAACGCTCCGATACAAGCCCGGTTGACCTCGCCACGCTACAAACAACATTTTGGCAGCGCCCCCCCTGTTCGAAGGGGGAGGCGTCGCATGCCGACGCAGCCTTGCCGGCTCACTGCGGCGCAACCATCAGCGAGAGCAGCAGGACGACGAGATCGACCTGCCGGTTCGTGCCGGTTTTCGCGAAGATGTTTCTCAGATGGAAGATGACCGTCGACTGCCGGATGCCAAGTCCGCCGGCGATCTCGTCCGAACGGTCGCCCTGCGCCAGCAGACTTGCCACGCGCGCCTCGGTAGAGGTCAGGCCGAACAGGCTTTGAAGAAGCGTGTCCGGCGGGACCATGCGGTTGGCGGGATCGATCAGCAGCGCCATCATTGCGGGTTCCGCTGTGGGCAACTGGCTGAGAAGAACGATCAGATCCGGCCGGTCATCGCCTGTGGCCACCCGCAGGACGGCGGGCTGGTCATCATTGGCCGAGGCCCTGCCAACGGTCCGATGCGCGGCCGCCGCGCCCGACGAGAGACCATCGCGCAGCACCTGCCCGAATTCCCTGACAAGTTCGCCGGCCGCGGCATTGGCGTGGACGATGCGGCCATCAGCGTCCAGCAGAACGACGGCCAGAGCCAGGGAGTCCAGCATCGGATATGCGTTCCCGCTCCGAAGGGCCTCCCGCATCCGGGCCACCCTGTCCTCGAGGCTCGCACGCATGCGCGCGACCTGCCTGAGATGCGCCGCCACCGTGGCCAGCATGATGTCATGATCGATCGGCTTGACGAGGTAATCGTCCGCGCCGGCGCTTTTTCCTGCAAGAACCTGCTCGCGTGCGACAAGGGCGGTCAGAAACAGGAATGGCACCTCGGCCAGATCCGGGCGCGTTTGGCGGACATGCGACAAGAGTTCGAGGCCCCCGAGGCGCGGCATGGAGATGTCGCACAGCACGAGATCGGGCATGACGGTTTCAAGAAGACCCCGCGCAGCCGCGCCGTCGGCGGCTTCGCTGACAGTGTAGCCCGCTTCGCGCAGGACCGCGGCGATATCGGCACGAAGCGCGGCCTCATCCTCGCAGACCAGAATATGGGCGGCGGACCCCGGCATCACGTTCCGGCTCCGGCGCATCCTTCGGGCCGGCCTGTGCGCGGCGCGGCAGGCACCTGCGGAAGCCAGATCGTGAAGGTGGCGCCGCCGCCGCTGCGATTGCCGGCGGTCAGCGTGCCACCCTGCAGCTCGACGAGGCGCCGCGCGATCCACAGGCCGATACCACTCCCGGGCGCCTCTTCCCGGTTCTGTCCGCGACGAAACCGGTCGAAGATATGCGGCAGGTCCGCCTCGGCTATTCCGGACCCACGATCCGCCACCGTGCAGCCGACCCGCCCGTTGCTGACGCTGAGATTCAGCGAAACCGGTGCGTCCGGGCGACTGTATTTCAAGGCATTGTCGAGCAGGTTCATGATGACATGGGCCAACAGGGCCGGATCGCACCGCGCCATCAGCGGCGAATCCGGCACTTCGACGCAAATCTTGCGCTCCGGCATGCCTCGCATGAAGTTGTCGGAGACATCACGCGCGAATACGGCAAGATCGATTTCGGCCAGATCGATATCGACAAGCCCATTGTCCAGTTGTCCGGCCATGAGCGCCGCATCCACCAGACGCGCCAGGCGGCCTACGGTCCGCCGAATGAGAGCCTGGCGCTCCAGCAGTGCCGCCCCGTCCAGAGGCTTGCCGCCGCGCACCAGCCTTTGCGCCGCGCTGTCGATGATCGCCAGCGGGGTGCGGAACTGATGCGACACGATGGCAGCGAAATCCTCGTGGTATTTTGCCGTCGCGCGCATTCCCTTCAACTCCTGTTCAAGCTGAATGGCGCGCAGCCGGGCCTCCTGTGCCTGCAGTTGCGACCGCTTGCCCACGATGATCTGCCAGCCCAGCAGGAGGGTGCCGAAGATGACCCCCGCCACCGACAGGATCACCTGCGATACCGTTTGGCGGTACCGGGCGAATTGCGCTGACAGGCTTTCCCAGTTGGCGACCATCTGCCGGTTCGCGGCGCGATTGAGTTCCCTGCCCAGCCGGGACAGCATCTCCGTCAACTCGATGGCGATATCTTCGCCGAAGGGCTGGAGCGCGGGATCCAGGCTCCGGACATGTGCGGTCAGTTCGGCGATCGGGCCGGCGCTGCCGAGCGCCTCGAGATTGCGCTGCTGCGGCCCCTCCGCCAACAGCACGAGCCGGCTGATCAGAAGCTCGTAGCGCTGCTCCGCCATCTTGCGAGAATTTTCCTCCCAACCGTTCAGCCGCGCGGTGGTCAGGGCGTTCTGGCTGCGGAGGGCCTCGACTTCCGCCTGCCCGAGCACCCAAAGCATGTTGCCCGGCGCATCCGTCTGCATCGTCTCCGTGACTTCGGACAACTGGACCAGCGCATGCACAAGCAGCCCGATGCAGGCGGCGAGAATGCCCAGAGGGGTGGCGTAATGCCAAAGCCTTGTGCGGGCCGGGCGCGATGCCGTTCCGGAACCGGCGGATGTCAGGTCAAGACTGCCGATGCCTTTCTCCATGGTTCCGTCACCGAATTTCGACACGGCACAATTGCCATACCCAGCGATAGTCAAAACGGATGTCCTGAAGCTCGGCGTGGTCGTCTCTGGGATAGACGATCCAGATCGGTCCCTTGTCCCGCGGCGTAAGCGCCTTCCCGTCCATTTCCAGCGCCGCGATGACGTCGAACCGCTCGAAATCGGACAGCGGGATGGTGACTTCGTAGTCGTTGAGGGCAGTCGCCAGTATTTCCTCGCCGTGGAATTGCGCGACGCCAAGCAGATCGCGCATCAGCGGCCCTTCGAAATGATGCACGCCATCGGTCACCGAGGTGTGCGTATCGAGCCGATGCCGAGGCAAGGCTTCAAGATCGCCCCGATCGAAGGTTATCTCCTTGCCGCTTGCGCTCTCGATCACCGTCAGAAGAACCTCCCCCTGCGCCAGGGCAGGGGGCGCAGCGCACAGGAGCGCCGCAGCAACGCCGACAAGGCGTGGCAGACGTGGCAGAATCCGCTGCCGCCAGGTGGCAGGAAGTTCAACATTCATGTCCAGCCCCGGAATGCTGGCGACAGCCTACCTTGTTTTGCCCTGAAGAGTCACACCTTTCAGCGCCGGGGGCACCGATCAGTATCGAGGACCCCGGCGCGACACCGTCCCATACATGGAACAATCCCCGACCGGGTGGGTGCGGCGACAGCGGGCGTGCCCCCCTGAACGGTGGGCGCGGAGGGAAACAGCGGCATCTACCGTGCTCCCGGTGCGGGGAAGAAACGATGCGGGATCATACCCCGTTGATCTTGCGGCCGCGGGCAACGGCAGGCCGGCGCCCTCGTCCGGTCCGGACTGCCCGAGACCCCGGCATGAAAGCCGCCACTGAGGAGGTATCTACCGTGCTGACACCCATTCCACGCGACCGCATCGACCCGCGCCTGCTGGCACATCTTGAGCCGGGCGAGCAGGTTCTCTGGCAGGGTCAGCCCCGGCAGGGCAGCTTCTTCGGCCCCGGAGTCGCTGCAACCGGCGTCGGGCTGGTCATGGCGGGGATACTGCTGGCATTTGGTCTGGGCGGCCATGTCCTGACCTCGGACCTGCGGCGGCTCTGGGCGATACTGGCCGTGCTTGCAGGGCTGATCATCCTGGCCAGAGGCTGGAGTCGCCGCGCCGGGTTGTGGAGC
>NZ_JACIYP010000206.1 GCF_014359905.1 Hoeflea sp.
GATGTCGCACATGCAGGCAAGGTCACATCCCGCACCCATAGCAGGACCATTTACCGCAGCGATAATCGGCACATCGAGAGCGGCAAAGGAGCGCGTAATACGCTGAATGCCCCTTAGATAGTAGGCGGGCGTATTCAAAGGAGCTTCCGCGCGCGTATCGAGCTCGGCAGCCATGGCGCGTATATCACCGCCAGAGGAAAAGGCGGAGCCAGCGCCTGTAAGAATGGCCACCCGCATATCACGGCTGGCACTTAATCGGTCAAGGGCATCGACCAGCGCCTCCACCATGCCGGTTTCCGAAATCGGGTTGCGACGCTCCGGCTGATTGAGCGTGAGGGTTGCTACGCCGTCCTTTTTTTCGAACAACACCAGTTCATTCATGCTTGTTGCTTCATTATCGCAAGCCGAGACCGCGGGCGATAATGCCGCGCAGAATTTCACGCGTCCCGCCCCGCAGGGAAAAGGACGGGGCATGCATTGTCAGATAGGCTAGAACGGCTGCATAAGTGTCGTCACCGATCTCAAGCGGAACGATCTGCCGGGCAATCTCCGGGATTTCCTGTTCCACCAGGGCGCCAAGATCCTTCACCATCGCCGCCTGAAGCGCCGGATCGGTGCCAGCGGCCAACAATCCGGCGACAGAGCGCGACAGACGACGCAGGCTGGCAATATGCGCCGCCAAACGGCCCACAGCGATCGCGGCGCGCTCGGAGGGATCACGACCGATTACCCGTATCAATTCGACAAACAAGGCGAAAGACGAGAGAAAGCGCTCGGGACCGCTGCGTTCAAATGCCAGCTCGCTCATCACCTGCGCCCACCCCTGCCCTTCAGCGCCGAGCAGCGCAGTCTCAGGCAAGAGCACGTCCTGAAATACTACTTCGTTGAAATGATGCTCGCCGGTCAACGCCGCAATTGATCGGACTGCGACACCAGGCAGCGTGAGATCGACGAGGAACTGGCTGGTTCCGCCATGCCGGTCAGCCGTATCCGGGCTGCCGGTGCGGCAGAACAGGATCATCGTGTGACATAGATGCGCGTTTGTGGTCCAGATCTTACTTCCATTAACAACCCATCCTCCCTCGACGCGCGCGGCGCGGGTTCGCACAGAAGCTAGATCGGAACCGGAATCTGGTTCGCTCATGCCAATGCAAAAGAAATGTTCGCCGGCCGCAATACGAGGCAGGAAATGCAGCCGCTGCTCTTCTGTTCCATAGCGAAGCAAGCTCGGACCACTCTGGCGGTCGGCAATCCAGTGCGCGCCGATAGGCGCGCCGGCTGCCAGCATTTCCTCGAGCACAACGTAGCGCTCCAGCGCGCTACGCTCGTGACCGCCATAGCTTTTAGGCCAGGTCATGCCGATCCAGCCGCGCTCGCCAAGCTTGCGGCTGAAATCCGCATCGAAACCGTTCCAACTTTCCGCGCGTTGCAGGGGTGTGCGATCAGCGATCGCGGCGTCGAGGAAAGCACGTACTTCAGCGCGCAGATCTTCAGCCTCACGGCAAGGCGGCGGAGCAGGAAAGGAAAAAAGGAAGGACATCTTTTTTGTTTGTGCCTATAGCGCGGTAAGTTCAGTCCATAGCCGGTCAGGGCCGCCAGCAGCGAGATACCGGCCCAGCAGCAGGTTCCATTCCGGCTCGCCGCCATATTCATCGCGCCAAGCCCAGAGGCGGCGGGTCAAAAAATGCAGGCTGTGCTCATAGCTGAAACCAATTGCACCATGGACCTGATGTGCAATGGCGGTTCCGATCCCGGCCGCCTCGCCCGAACGACTCTTGGCAACTGCAATTGCCGGCAGGCGGAACCCGTGAGCAAAGCCGTCCACTCCAAGGTCGGCGGCGGCCGTAGCCGCAGACGCCTGAGAGGCCAGCACAGCCAAGTTTTGTTGTACCGCCTGAAATCGGCCGATCGGTTTGCCAAACTGGCGGCGCTCGCAAGCATATTGAACGGTCATATCCGTAACTCGCTGCAAGGCACCCGCAATCATCAGACTGCGCGTCATGGCACCTGCGGCCCGCAGCTCGGTCATCCCTATACCTGCCGCGGCATGGGCCACAACATCACGGGCAAGCATTGTGTCGAAACGTAAAACGTCGCGCGGTTCCCCCGTCAGACCAATGACAGGTTCAAGCATCCAGTCAGAAGGCTTAAGCAGGACAACAAAAGCCTGATCCGCTGTCTCGACCAGAGCCGCGGCGGCGGCAGCTGCTCGCCCCCACACCACGCCACGTGCAGCGCCGGTTAGCCGCCAACTCGAACCATCGGTTCTGAGATCAATGTATCGGCCATCGACGAGAGCGAGCGGGCCGTCCGGCACCGGCAACCCAGCTCCGGCCAACAGCCAGCCGGCCAGCATTGTTTCGGCGAGCGGCACCGGCAACCCAACACGTCCCGCCTCCCGCAGCAGACCCAATACCTCGACAGCCGACATCCCATATCCGCCGGCCTCCTCCGAAAGGAGGGCCCTGGGCAGCCCCATTTCGGCGATGGCGTCCCAGAGCTCGCTCGGCCACTGGCCGCGTTCAACCGCGGCCAGCAAGGCCGTTGTGACGTGATCGCTAAACAGGCGCGACACACTCTCGAGAAGGAGATATTCGCTACTTTCAGTTTCTGCCTGTGTCATGCCCATTTTCAACCTGCACGAAGACTACCGGACGTCGCAGTTGACGCTTGAATGCCCGCAACCTTGCATCGTCGGGGTGGCGAAGCCTCGTGGGCTTCGATGATCGAGGTCACATGGCCTCGCGAAACAGGGTCACATAGTCCTCGGCGCTGACTGGCCTGGCATTCGTGCGGTTGGCCAGGTCCGACATGGCGTGAGGCACCATGTCCTCGATCAAATCCGCACTGAGACCCATGGCGCTTAATCCGTTGGGCAATCCAATCTTCGCATTCATGCGCTCGATTTCGACAGCCAGGTCGGCACCATCACGCAAGCCCATGACCTGCCGGATGCGCGCATAGGCTGTCGTGCAAGCCTTTTCGTTGAAGCGAAGCACCGCAGGCAGGATGACGGCATTGAGCGTGCCGTGGTGCAAACGCAGCGACTTTATACGCCCCGCCGCATGGCTCATCGAGTGCACGGCACCCAACCCCTTGACGAAAGCCAGCGCGCCTTCGGTAGAGGCCATCATCATTTCCCACCGTGCCTGCCGGTCCGAGCCATCCTCAACGGCACGTTGCAGATGGCGCCAACCTCGCCAAAGCCCGTCCAGCCCGATACCGTCAGCTGGCGGGTTCACACCGGGCGCTAGAATGGCCTCTATACAATGCGTGATGGCATCCATTCCCGTCGCGGCCGTCGTTTGCGGCGAAAGGCCCAATGTCAGTTCGGGGTCGCACAAAGACAGTTTGGGTATGAACAGCTGATTCACGAAAGTGAGCTTGCGACCGTCATCCATACTGATCACAAAGCCCGTCGACGCCTCGCTGCCTGTGCCCGCCGTGGTGGGAATGGCGATCAGCGGCGCAACACCCTTGACCCGCTTGTTGCCGCCCTTCATGGGATCATATTGATCGAGCGGACCGCCGCTCACCGCGAGCAGCGCTACGGCTTTCCCCAGATCCATCGGCGAACCGCCGCCCAAACATATGATGCTGTCGCAATCTTCGCTCTGATAGGTCATCAAGGCGGCGGTCACGGCCCTTTCGGTCGGGTTACCGGGCGTGCCATCATAGACAGGCACGGAACCAAACGTTTCGAGAGACTCCACGATTCGGTCAATGAGCCCCGCCGCGCGCAGCCCCTCATCGCTAACGACCAGCGGACGCTTCACGCCAAGCTTCTCAAGCGCCGTCGGCAAATATCCGACGGCACCGAAATCGAAGCGAATGGTTGTTCCGTAATTCAGTATTGCCATTTAACTCACCATACCGGTCGCAACAGCACCGCCTTCAAATCCATCAGGCAGCACCATCACACCCGGTCAGACACAAGTCGGTACCTTGTCAGTACGAGCTCTCCGAAAGTAGACATCACGAAGAAAATTCCTGAATTGTCGCGGCGCTCTCCACGGAAATCAGCTCAGCCCAAGTCTCGGGCGCACCCACCGAGCCATTTCCTGTATAGCCGCGTCGGCTTCCGGTGCCCTGCCTGCGAGAAACTGAAAGACATGCTGCATTTCATGGTATTTCTTGATCCGGGCATCCACTCCAGCTTTCTGAGCGCGGTCCACGATGCGGACGCTGTCGTCCAGCAATGTTTCATAATCGCCTACCGTGACATACATCGGCGGAAATCCGCTGTAGTCCGTATAAAGCGGATTGGCCAAAGGATTGTGAGGATCGTTAGATGTTCCAATGAACAACGATCCCAGGTTATTCGTCGTGTCGCGCGATACCAATGCGTCCTTGTCGGCGTTGGTGTCATAGGTGGTGCCCGATGTGTCCCATCCGGCCCAGGGCGACATCGGCATTGTCGCCACGGGCAGCGGCATGCCGCGCTCTTTCGCCGCCGCAATCGTCGTAATCGCCAGCGCGCCCCCCGCCGAGTCGCCGGTAAAGGCGATATGCTCCGGCTTCAGACCTGCCTGTTCGAGCAGCCAGCGATAGGCCGTGACCATGTCATTGACCGGCCCGGGATGAGGGTTCTCCGGGGCGCGGCCGTAATCCACAATCAGCGCGCGGCACCCGACGGCCTTGGCGATATGTCCAAACAATTTACGGTGGGTGTACATCGAACCGACCACATAACCACCGCCATGCGAGCACAATAGCGCACGATCCCATGCACAACCTTTGGGGATGGCCCACATGGCCGGCAGCCCGCCCACGTCAACTTCAAGATAATCAACACCGCTCGGATCGACCGTCACATCGCCCCAGTGAGAGAAAAGGTCACGAATCTCTTCAAGCTCCATATCGGGCTCGTTGGTCATTTCAACGACCCAGCTTTTGTACAGGTTTGCGAGTTCTTGAGACGCATGGCTCGCCATCACTTCCTCCCGTTAAAGACGTCAAAGGACGTCGAATTGTTAGCATTTTTCAGAATTATAGGCTGGGTAGAAAAATTGAGTCAATACTCAGTGAGCGTGAATTCATGAAATAAGGGAGGGAAAACAAAAAAAGATCAGTCTAAGGATGTTCACTATACAGACCGCGCAGATCGCAAGCTTCCGGACCCGTGCCGCCGGTAGCGGCAACACAGGCACAAGATGCTTTTCCTTCCAACCCGGCCGAAACCAGCATCGGAAAATTGGGCGACGCGCGACGCCGGACAACAGCAGATCAGATGCCTTCGACGATCACCGCGCGATACTCGGCACCCTTGAAACGATGTTCCCGGGCGTCCACATAGGCGGGGCTGTCGTACCACGACTTCGCCTCTTCGAAGGTCGGAAACGAGAGAATGACCACGCCCTCCACCTCCGGTCCCTCGAGCACTTCCTGGCGGCCATAGGCAGCATGTCGCGTGACCGGATGATCGGTCATGGAGTCGCGGACCTTGGACCTATAAACCTCGAGCTCGGATGGGTCTGTCGTTTTCTCACGCGTGAAGACAACATAGACAGTCATGAGTCGTCTCCCTGCTTCTACACTCATTCATTCCGAGATCTCCTCCCCTGCTTATCCAAAAAGGGGCCTCGCCGACCGGTCAGTTACGGCCGAGCGAAAAAAATTCATCGTTCGGACGCATGTTCGTCACGTTGGCCAACCGATTTGACATACCGAAGAAGGCCGCAATGGCCATCACGTCCCAGATGTCCTCTTCGGAAAAGCCGTACAGCGCCAGTGTCTCGATGTCGCGCTCTTCCACTTCATAGGCGTGCGCGGAGACCTTCATGGCGAAGTCGAGCATCGCCTTCTGCCGCTCGTCTATATCTGCCTTACGGTAATTGACGGCGATCTGGTCAGCGATGCGGGGATTCTTAGCGCGAACACGCAGAATGGCGCCGTGTGCTATCACACAATATTGGCACTGGTTTGCATTGCTCGTCGCGACCACGATCATCTCCCGTTCAGCCTTCGTGAGGTTGCCGGGCTTGTCCATAAGCGCGTCGTGGTAGGCAAAGAACGCCCGGAACTCTTCAGGACGATGCGCGAGAACCAGAAAAACATTGGGCACGAAGCCGGCGTTCTTCTGGACCTCCTTAATCCGCGCAGCGACGTCGTCGGGCAGATCGGAAGGTTTTGGTACCGGAAACCGGCTGATTGGAGGTATTGCCATTACAGTGGTTCCTGGAAATTTTCCTGTAGTCTGGCCATCTCCGGCCTCGCCGTTTTACAGAACGAAATCGCGCTTCAGCGTCGAAAGAAACAGATCCTGCCGCGCATCGGTCTTGGGTGGTCCTCGGTCGCACACTCGACCTGGGGCAAAAGGTCCCCGCTAGTGAGGGGCACTAGCGGGGAAGTTGGGAGGAGCGCCTTCGACAGGCGCGTTGGCGCCATCCATCTGGTGGTGGCTGACGCTCGTTACCAGGCCCTTGCGACCTGATTCCTTGGAACACGTGAATTCCTCGAATTCCCGGTCTTCGTATTTCTTGCACACGGAGAACAAAGACCGGTCATAGGTGTCACCATTCCGGTCCGACAGCATTGGCGTTTCACCTTCGGACATAGCAGGCTCAAGATCGCTCATGCGCACGCGCTTCGCCTTCTTTGCAGCGAGCACGGAGCACATGTTTCAGTACCTTTCCCGACGCCGTCTGCGGCATCTGATCGACAGTGAAAAGGCGCTCAGGAATCTTTTGACGGGCAAGCCTTGCTTCTTCCAAGAACGCCGTCATTT
>NZ_JACIYP010000207.1 GCF_014359905.1 Hoeflea sp.
AACGGGTTCTGGCCGGCACTCCTGGTGCCGGCCTTCGCCTGTCCGGCGACGTCCGCACGGATGTCCCGGACCGATAGGCGTGCCCAGAGGCAGGGCCAGATGATCCGGCCCTGTCATTGACTGAGACACCAAAATCAGGGGCCGCAACGGCCGCTGTATTCTGCCCGGGTGAGTGATGCATGGCGACTTATGATTTTCTTTTCGATTGGACAGGCCTGCGCACCTGGTGCGGCGCCAGCGGTGATGACAGCGGCGGCATGATGTCCATGGCGCAATTGCTGGCGCAATCCTCAGGCAGCAGCGCGGACAAAACCGTATGGGAAACCCCGTTTCCCTCCATGGATGCGCTGCATGAAGCCTGCTCGTCCTTTCCCCAGTCGCGCGAACTGACCAGCGGTCTCGAGCAAGGGTTCATGTCGATCAAGAACAGCCTGAAAGTGGTTGTCGATCCGCTGACCCAGCCCTTGAGCTGGGCGCTGAACGAAGCGCTGTGGATCATGCAGGCGGTGCCCTGGTTCATCATGATCCCGCTGTTGATGCTGATTGCCTTCGTCGTTGCCCGGTCGTTCAAACTTGTCCTGCTGGTGGCGTTCTGTTTCGGCTTCCTCGCCTTTGTCGATTATTACGTCTACACCATGCAGACGCTGGCGATCATCTTCGTCTGCGCCTTTACCTGCGTGATTTTCGGCGTTCCGATCGGGATCGCCATGTCGCGCAGCGACCGGGTTCAGCGCACGATGATCCCCATTCTGGACATGCTCCAGACACTTCCGCCCTTTGTCTATCTGATCCCGCTGATCTTCCTGTTCTCGGTCACCGAGCCGAAGCTCTACGGCATCGCCATCATTCTCTATGCCATTGTGCCGGTGGTGCGGCTCACCGATCTCGGCATCAGGCTGGTCGACCCGGACGTGATTGAGGCGGCGGACGCCTTTGGCATGACCAAGACGCAAAAACTCTTCAATGTCGAAATTCCGCTGGCGCTGCCCAACATCATGGCGGGCGTCAACCAGACCATCATGATGAGCTTGGCCATGGTGGTGATTGCATCGCTGGTCTCTGCGCCGGGTCTGGGTGTGCTGGTGTTGCGCGGTATCCGGTCGCTGGAGCTTGGCGTTGGCCTGCTCTCGGGTCTGGGCATCGTTCTTCTCGCCATCATTCTCGACCGTGTCACCAAGGCGGCGCTTGCCCGCATCAACGTAAGTCAGTCGAGATAGAGATGACGGATATGAACGATACCAAGATCAAGATCTCGATCCGCAAACTCTACAAGGTTTTCGGAGACAACCCCCAGGCCGCCCTGCAACTCGTCAAGGACGGCATGGGCAAGACCGAGCTTCTGGAAGCGCACAATCACGTGCTCGGCCTCAACGACATCAATATCGACATGCCCGCGGGGAAATCCACCGTCATCATGGGCCTGTCCGGCTCGGGCAAATCGACGCTCATCCGCCACCTCAACCGGCTCATCGAGCCGACCGCGGGCGAGGTGTGGGTCGAAGGCGACAACATCCTGGAATTCGGCGAGCAGCAGTTGCGCAATCTCCGCCAATACAGAATGTCGATGGTGTTCCAGAAATTCGCGCTGCTGCCGCACCGCACCGTGCTGCAAAACGCGGGCCTCGCGCCCTCCATCGAGGGGCAGAGCGAACGCAAATACGCCGATGAGGCGCGCAAATGGCTCGATCGTGTCGGGCTGCAGGGGCAAGGCGACCAGTATCCGCATCAGCTCTCGGGTGGCATGCAGCAGCGGGTGGGAATTGCCCGGGCGCTGACCAGCAATTCCGACATCATGCTGATGGACGAGGCGTTTTCAGCCCTCGACCCGCTGATCCGCACCGACATGCAGAACCTGCTCAACGAATTGCAGGCGGAACTCCAGAAGACCGTGGTGTTCATCACCCACGACCTCGACGAGGCGCTGAAGCTGGCCGACCATCTGGTCATCCTCAAGGACGGTTTCGTTGTCCAGCAGGGCGAGCCGCAGCATATTCTGCTGCATCCGGCGGACCCTTACATCGAGGATTTTGTCAGCGACATCAACCGCGCGCGGGTGCTCCGCGTCCGCTCCGTCATGCTCAAGACGCCTGACGCTCCGGGCGAGCGCGCCGGCGAGATCGATCATGACGACACGCTCGAATCGGTGATTGCGCGCTCGGAAGGCGACACGGCGCTGAGCTACCGGGTGATGAAGGACGGCAAGCCGGTTGGCGTCCTGGAGATGCGCCGGCTGGTCCGTGCCCTGGTCCCCTCGCAACAATCTGACGATCCCGAAAGCGCCCGCCGCAGCGGCTGACGCGGAAATCCGCCCGGCGCGCGCGGCGGCCGTGCCGAAAACTGCCGGCTGATCATTACCGGGCCTGGAATGTTTGTCTGGCATGGGCAGATCCTGCGTCGTCGCAGCCAGGCATCTTTGCGGTCCTTCCGCGGGCGGCCGACGCTTCCGGCCGGAAGCCGCTTCACCGCCCGGCCCGGTGCTCCCGCCAGATAATGAACACGCCGCTGGCGATGATGATGCCCGCGCCGACGAAGACCAGCGCATCGGGAATTTCGTTCCAGAACAGCCAGCCCAGCAGCGTCGCCCAGATGATGGCGGAATAGTCGAGCGGCGCCACCACCACGGCCGGCGCCAGGCGGAAGGCCTGGGTCATCATGGTCATGCCGGCCGTGCCGAAGATGGCGATGGCTGCGAACAGCCACAGATCCTCGCCCCGGAGCGGGATCCAGACGAAGGGCACGATGAACAGGCTGATCAGCGCCCCGGTTCCGGTCATGTAGAGCAGGAGCGTCCAGACGCTTTCGCGGCTGTCCACCCAGCGGGCCGAGAGCATCAGCAGCGCATAGACGAAGGCGGTGGCGACGGGCAGCAGCGAGACGGTCTGGAACGCCGATGTGCCGGGGCGGACGGCGATCAGAACGCCGGCGAAGCCGACGAGAACGGCGAGCCAGCGGCGCCAGCCGACATGCTCGCGCAGGATCAGCGCCGAGAGCGCGGTGATGAACAAGGGCGCGACGAAGATCAGCGCGGTGGCTTCGGCCAGACCCAGATAGGTGATGGAGGTGAAGAACAGGAAGGTGGCCGCGACCCAGAGCCCGCCGCGCATCAGATGCGCCAGCGGCCGGTGCGAGCGCAGGGCCGCCGCGCCGCCCATCTTCCAGGCAATCAGGATGGCGAAGGGCAGGGCGATCAGGTTGCGCAGGAACTGGATCTGGAACGGCGAATAATGCGCGGTCAGGGTCTTGGCCAGCGCATCGTTGACGCAGAGGCTCGCCACGCCCACGCACATCAGGACGATGCCCGCCGACGTGCGGGTTCTCACTTCGGTCGGTGTCTGCAGCAATCCGTCTCTCCCCCTGCCTGTGCGGGGAACCTAGCAGCATCGATCCGAAAATCGAGCCGTTTCTGCCCGGGTCGCAGCCGGGACGTTCGGGAAGGTTTGGGGACACTTTGCCTTTGCGGGCCAAAGGCCGCAAAAGCAAAGTGTCCCCGCCATTTCGGTTCAGGGCCGGCTCAGAGCCTGCATGTCGACGCTGACGCGTTCCGAAAGATTTTCCAGCGAATCGTGCAGCAGCTGCAGGACATAGGCCGGATTGTGCACATAGGCGCCCGGATCCTTGGCTGCGACCTGGTAGTTGTAGGCGGCTTTCAGCAGCCGCGGAGTCCAGCTCCGGTAGCGGTTGGGAAACGCTGCCTCGTCCTCGCCGATCACGCCGTTGCCATCGGTGTCCGTGAAATAATAGGGAAAGGTGCCCTTGGCATAGCCGATGGGCGTGCCGGAAATGTCTCTTGCATAGGCCTGGATCGCGGCGCCGAGCCTTGCATGCAGGCCCAGGATCTCGGCCTGGATGCCTTTCGAATTGTCGGAGTCGCCGTCGAAATCGGCGTGGCGCATGCGGATATCGACAAGCTTTTCGACGCCGCGATGGCACGACAGGCAGCCATCCGTCTCGACCTTCGTGGTGTGGACGTCGTGGCAGGCGATGCAGGTGTTGGCGTCCCGGACATGCAGGAACGGCCCCGCATAGGTCCGCCCGGGATAATGGAAACCGGCGCGGCCCGCGCCGCCCTGCATCACTGCAGCGGCGATGCCGTAGTGGACATTGATGAAGCCGAGATCGGCCGAAACCGTATCCTCGTCCAATCCCTGGATCGCCGCAGCGACGGTGTCGCCCGCAGCCCGCCCGGCGTGACAGACGGTGCAGCCTGCATTGGCGCCCAGACCCTCAAGCGTGACGCCCGAAGGCAGAGCGGCGCTGTCGAGGGCATGGGCGGCCTCGGTGTGGCAGGAGGCGCAGCCGATCACCGAATTGATTGCGGCCGGATGGTCGACCAGTCCGGGCGCGCTGCCGTCGGCGCCGAGGTAATCGATGAAGCCAGGCTCGGAGTGGCAGGCGGCGCAGTTTTCGGGAACCGCCCCGTCCTTGTTCCAGTAGGTGAAGGAGAGCGAGCCGTGATCGGCGTGGGGGGAGGTGCGCCAAGCCTCGACGATCGCGGCCAGGGCCTCAAGGCTTGTGTCTTCGGCGGCAGCACCTGCGGGCGCAAGCGCTGCACAGCCGAGCGACAGGACGGAAGCAGCGAGAAAACGGAACTGGCGGAACTTGTTCAAGGTTAGGCCTCCGTTTGGTCTTTCAATGAGCGAGGATTGCATGGGCAGGCCGGCCGGTCATTGACGAAGGTCAATGCGCCATCGGGGAATGCTTCTAGAAACGGACATGTCCGTTGAGAGACGCGAAAGGACCGCCTTGGCCCGGAGCAAAGAGCCGCCCATCCTCGCACTGCCGCTGTTAGGCGGCCGCGCACTCGCCGTGTTGTACCTCTCGGCGCTGTTCCTGCCGCTGGCGCTCGCGAGCCTCAGGCAGGTTGCGCCGCTTGATCCCTGGGAACTCGCCGGCGCGGGCGCAGGCTTGGCCCTGTTGACTGCGATTGCGGTACAGTTCGTCACGTCGGGCCGGTTCGGACCGGTTTCGGGGCGGCTCGGGATCGACAAGATCATGGCCTTCCACAAGATCGCCGCCTGGTGGGTGCTGTTCGGTCTCCTGCTGCATCCGGTCCTGTATGTGCTGCCCACGCTGCTTGACGATCGCGCGCGCGGGATGGATCGGCTCATCGCCTATTATGTGCTGCCGCACTACCGGTCCGGCGTGATCGCGATCGGCGCCCTGGCGCTGCTGGTGATCGGCTCTGCCCTTCGCGAAAGATTGCCGGTTCGCTATGAGGTCTGGCGCGCAAGCCACGTGGTGCTGGCCGTCATTGTGGCCGGTGCGGGCCTTCATCATGCGCTGACCGTCGGCCGGTTCAGTGCGCTGGGCGCAATCAACACCTGGTGGTGGGCGGTGGCGGCCACGCTCGCAGGTGTGATCGCCACCCTCTATGGCTGGCGCTGGCTCTGGCTGCACCTCCATCCCTGGCGGCTAAAGTCGGTCACCAAGCTCGCCGACCGGACCTGGGAGCTCGATATCCAGCCGGCGGGGAAAACGCCGGATCTGCGCTACGAGGCCGGCCAGTTTGTCTGGATGACGGTCGGGGCGAGGCGGTTTCCGCTGTTCGATCACCCGTTTTCCATCGCCGACATTCCGTCGCGGCGCGGCATCAGCCTGATCATCAAGGAAGCGGGCGACTTTACCGATCAGGTGGGCCGGCTCGCGCCGGGGACCCTCGTGGGGGTCGACGGCCCCTACGGCGAGTTTTCGCTCGACAGTCATCCGGGCAAGGCGGTGCTGCTTGTGGCCGGCGGAGCGGGCATCGGACCGATCATGGGGCTGTTGCGCGAGCTCGTCGCCCGCAAGGATCCGCGGCCGGTGCGGCTTGCCTATGCCGTGGGACAGCCCTCGAACCTCGCCTGTGTCGGGGAGATCGAGGCGGCGAAGGCGGTACTCGATTTCGAGGCGATGCTGATCAGCGAAACCGGGGCGGAGGGATTTTCGGGAGAAACCGGCTGGCTCGACCGGCCGCGGCTCGAGCGGCTGCTCCATGGACTCGCCCCGAACCAGACCGTGGCGATGATATGTGGGCCGGGACCGATGGTGGTTGCGGTCTCGGACATGCTGCTCGAGCATGGCCTGCCGATGGAGCGCATCGTCTACGAGCGGTTCGACTACGCGGCCGGTTCAGCCTCGCGGCAGGACCGCAAGCGCTTTGCGCAGTTCCTGGCCGTGGGGGCGGCGGTCATCGCCGGTATCGCCGGCTTTGTTGCGGTGCTGGCTTGAAAGGTGGGGGAGGCCGGGGACAGCGACTGTCTTGGTTTTGATTACGACATTTGCGGATTTGTGTCGCGCCAAGGCTGTCCTGTTCTGCACATCTGATTGAGGATGACGAGCATTTTCCGGATGACTGCGACGAGGATGACCTTTGCGGGCTTGCCCTTGTGCTTGAGCCTGTCGTGATGGGCCTTCATCGCGGGATTGAACCTTATGGCGACGAGGGCCGCCATGTAGAGCTGGCTTCTGAGCCATGACCTTCCGCCCTTGATCCTGCGGACG
>NZ_JACIYP010000208.1 GCF_014359905.1 Hoeflea sp.
GTGCCGGCCTTGCCGATAACCGGTACGAAATTGCCCGCCTTGTTCACGTCGGCAAAGAACGCCAGACCCTTTTCGCCGGCGTCCTTGCCCGAGGCGCCACCATTGGCAAGACCTGCGGACAGCACCGCCAGAATCGCCTGGTTCGAAGCGCGCGGATCGCCCGCCAGAGCGACTGAGCCCGCATATTCCGGCTTCAACAGATCCGACCAGTCGGCCGGCGTGTTGGCGACGAGGTCTTTGTTCACCAGGAAAGACATCACCCCGTAGTAATCGCCATACCAGTAGCCATCGGCATCCTTGGCGCTGTCGGGAATCGAATCCCAGGTCGAGACCTTGTAGGGTTGTGTCAGCCCCTCGGCTTTCGAGGACGGGCCGAAGGCCAGACCCACGTCGATGACGTCGGGCGCCTGCGGGCCGGTGTTGTCCTTGTTGGCCTTGATCGCCTCGATTTCGTCAGCCGACCCCGCATCGGGGTTCAGCTCGTTCACGGTGATGCCGGGATACTTCGCCTTGAAGCCGTCGATCACCGCGCCGTAGCCGCACCAGTCATGCGGCAAGGCGATAGTGGTCAGCATTCCTTCGGCGTTGGCAGCCGCGACCAGCTCTTCCATCGTCTGAGCCCGCGCGCCGCTCGAAACCAGAAGCGCTGCGGCGCTGACGGTCATCGCAAATTTATGTGTGATTGACATATCTACGTTTCCTGATTGTTGGGGTGCGGGGTTCCGCCCCGTCGCGTGTTTCCTGGCCTGACGTCCCGTTTCGGGCGTGCCTCCCGCTTTTGACCGGGCACCGCAAGGGAATAGCCAATATGTCCGTTTGGCAAGTGAAATTCATACGACAATATCTTGTGGTGGTCTGCCATCGCATTCACTAGACAAAGTTTTTCTGACGGCTTTGCCAGAAGGAATGGAGTTGAGGCGGGCAGGGCGGTTTCGTCGCTTGGGCCATGACGAAGCGCGACCCTTTCAAGTGTTTCCCCAGCAGACCCGCCCCGGCACATCTATGTCGTCGCGGGGCGGTCACATCATCAAAGCCCCGTGACGTCCGAAACGATGCCGGGAAAGTGCTGATGCAGGTCCTTCTGTGTCTGGCCATTTTCCTGACCGGAGCTGCGTGGCCGGTTT
The DNA here is from genome assembly GCF_014359905.1 of Hoeflea sp. Classification (GTDB taxonomy): domain Bacteria; phylum Pseudomonadota; class Alphaproteobacteria; order Rhizobiales; family Rhizobiaceae; genus Hoeflea. Next base: position 1,125 of record NZ_JACIYP010000208.1, read on the forward strand.
TTGCTCCGCCGTCGACACATACTGCGCAAGGCTCAGACGGAAAGTGCCCGGGCCTCTGCGAACGACAGAAGCCTGCGGCTCTTCTCGTCCCAAAGGTGCAGCCGCGCACAGCGGAAGCTTTCCCGAAGCGTGATGCGCCTGGTCTGTTCCAGAGTCCCATGATCCTTGATCACCTCGGGTAGGCGATAGAACGGGATTCGGCAGGCCAGATGATGCACGTGGTGGACGCCGATATTCGCGGTGATCCAGCGCAGGATGCCGGGCAGCGCATAGTGCGAACTGCCGTAAAGGGCCGCCTCCCGGATGTTCCAGTCGTCCTCGTGCTGCCAGCTGGTTTCCTCGAACTGGTGCTGGACGTAGAAGAACCACATGCCGGCGATCGCGCCCAGAAGCATCGTCGGCAGGAACACGAACAGCAGGACATCCCAACCGCCCAGCCAGACGATCACCGTCAGGGCGAGGCCGATGACGGCGTTTGTCGCCATCGCACTCAGCCAGAAGCGCCTGCCGGACCGCATCAGGTGGACGGGCAGCCGGTTCTGCAGGAAGAAGGTGTAGAACGGCACCACTCCGAACAGGATGACGGGATTCCGGACGAGGCGATAGAGGCCCCGGCCGAGCCATCCCTTCTCCCGGTACTCCCTGACCGTCAGTATCGGGATGTCACCGATACCCCGCCGGTCCAGATTGCCTGCCGTGGCGTGGTGAATCGCGTGGGTCCTGCGCCAGACGTCATAGGGCGTCAGCGTGAGGACGCCGAGGCCACGGCCGATCCAGTCACATAGGCGCCGATTGCGGAAAAGGGACCCGTGCCCGCAATCGTGCTGGATGATGAACAGGCGGACGAGGAAGGCCGCGTTCGCCAGCGCCAAGGCCAGCGCCAGCGGGGTGCTGATCGTCAGCATCCACCAGGCCACCGCCCATATCGCGAAGAATGGCACCAGGGTGACTGCCAGTTCGAAAATGCTACGGGAGGGGATCGGCCGTTGATATCCTGCCAGCATCCGCGTCCAGTCCGCCGGAGTCAGCCGTTCGTCATCCTGGCTGCCGGATTGGACATCGCCGTCTTGGCTGCTGTTGCCATGCGGCAAGTCCCGATCACTGAACGGCCGGACCGGTTTGTCGGGCGATGCGGAAGAAGGTGTCATGGGCGTGTCTGCTCCTTTGCGGTCGAGCGTGTCAGGCTCACGGCCTCCGAACGGAGTTGCCGCCAGCGATGATCCGGTCAATGAGTGCCGCAACCGCCCGATGCGTTTCCGCCTTGGGGCCGATTGCGTTCTTGTGGGTCGCTGCGGCATCGCGGAGAACTCCCACGATCTCGTGCTCGGGCATCAGCTTGTGATCGTTCATCGCGAGCAGAAGCGCCTCGCAGATCGAGAGAGCCGCCATGCCGGCATGATCCGTCTGGTCGGGCATCGCAGGCAATCCTTTTGGCGAAGTGGCGTTGGGCCGGAGCAAGCCGGCTGATCCACCGTTTGTCGCAGGAAATGCGGCATGATAAACTGATCTGAAGCAGTCGCCGGGTCAAAAAATTTTCGGTATTGCCCGCGCCGGGGATTTCCAGCAGCGCGAGGGGGCGCATGAACATCGTGGCGAACAGCCCCCTTACCCGCAAGCTCTCGGCCTTCGTCGCCCTGTCGGAGGTGGAGCGGGCCGTGCTTGAACGACTGCACCAGCGCCGCCGATCCTTTGTGGCTGGCCGCGATATGGTGCATCAGGGCCAGTCGGCCCAGGCGGCTTACATTCTGTCCGCGGGTTGGGTTTGTTCCTACAAGGTGCAGGCCGACGGGACGCGGCAGATCGTGGATTTTCAGGTGCCTGGAGATTTTCTGGGGTTGCGGAGCGTTCTCTTGCGCACCTCGGATCACAGCTTCGAGCCCATCGTGGACATCGAGGCCGCCGAAGTCACGGCGGGCGACCTTCTCGCAGCGTTCGCGCAGAGCCCTCGCCTGGCGACCGCAATTCTCTGGGCGGCGTCAAGGGACGAGGCGATGGTCGTGGAGCATCTCGTAGGGATCGGCCGGCGCGATGCGGACGCCCGCATGGCGCATTTCCTGCTCGAGCTCGGGTCGCGGCTCGCGCTGGTGGGTATGGGCCGAAAAGAGGGGTTCGACTGCCCGCTCACGCAGTACCACCTCGCCGATACGCTGGGGTTAAGCGCGGTCCATGTGAACCGCGTCCTGCGGCAGCTTCGCGAACGCGGGCTGGTGACGTTTCGGGACGGCCACGTGACGTTTCACGACTACTGCGGGTTGGTGGAGCTCGCCGAGTTCGATCCTGCATATCTGGATCAGACCGGGCCGCTTCTGAAATGACGGGGCCGCCCTCCTTCGCTCACCAGGCGACCCCGGTGATCACGTCAGACGCTGGAGGTCACGCGAGGGCGTGGGTCCTGCCGCACTGACGCAGGTGGACCTTGCAGACGGCATGAGCAGCGGGCCGCCGCCGACAGCACGGGTGCGGCGATGGCTCGGTTTGACGCGCTCGCCCGACAGATTGGCAGCGATCCCCATCACGAAGATGCCGCCGGTCCGAGACGAATGTTCAGCCGATGTGCATGGTCACAGAGGCTTATGCTCACCGGGCCGCCGACGCTGACGATAGCGACGCCGTCCAACTCCGCGGACAAGATACCGCAGCCCGTCCGCTGGGGATTTTCAATGATGATTTCGACCCGGCTCGCGCCCAGGGAAACGGTTGCTTCCAGCCTTGGCCAGGCTTTCGGGAAGCACGGGTCGACCGTCAACGTCTGCCCGGATCGCGTCAGCCCCAGCAGCCCCTCGATTCCTGCCCGGTACATCCAGCCTGCGGACCCGGTATACCATGTCCAGCCGCCGCGACCCTCGTGCGGGGCAGTTGAATAGACATCGGCGGCAATCACGTAGGGTTCGACCTTGTAGCGCGCCGCATCCGAAAGAGTCATGGCGTGGTTGATCGGATTGAGGAGCGCGAACAGTTCACCCGCCGCATCCCCGTTGCCCAGACGCGCCTGGGCAAGAATCGCCCACATCGCCGCATGGCTGTATTGTCCTCCGTTTTCGCGCAGACCCGGCGGGTAGCCCTTGATGTAGCCGGGGTCGAGCGGCGTCCGGTCAAAGGGCGGTGTGAACAGCAGCGCCAGACCGGAATCGGCCCGGACGAGATGCCTTGTCATGGACGCCATCGCAGTCGCGGCGCGCGTCGGTTCGGCCGCACCCGACAGGACCGCCCAGGATTGGGCGATGCTGTCGATGCGGCATTCTTCTGACGCCGCCGTTCCAAGGATCGTGCCATCGTCATAGGTGCCGCGCCGATACCATTCACCGTCCCATCCCTCGCGTTCGATCGCCTCGCGCACCGCTGACGCATGGGCGCGCCAACGGGCAGCGCGGACCCGGTCGCGGGGATCGGCAAGTGGGGCCATCTGGTCAATGGCCGCAATCAGGAGCCAGCCAAGCCAGACACTCGTTCCGGCACCAGCCTCGCCGACACGATTCATCCCGTCGTTCCAGTCGCCGGTGCCGATCAGCGGCATGCCGTTGGCCCCGGTCTGCGCGATGGCCATGTCCAGACCCAGGGCGCAATGCTCAAAAAGCGTGGCGGTCCGCTCCGACCGCGTGGGCAGGAAGAAGTTGTCGTGCGCGCCGGGGTCGACCGCCGGGCCTTCGAGGAAGGGCAACACCTCGTCCAGAACGCCCACGTCGCCCGAGACCCGGACGTAGTGGGCCGCGCAATACCCGAGCCAGACCCGGTCGTCGGATATCCGGGTCCGCACTCCCTGGCCCGAATGCGGCAGCCACCAGTGCTGCACATCGCCCTCGGGGAACTGTCGGGATGCCGCACGCAACAGGTGTTCGCGCGTCATCTCGGGCCGGCTGAAAGTCAGCGCCATACCGTCCTGCAACTGATCGCGGAAGCCATACGCTCCACTGGCCTGATAGAATCCGGCGCGTGCCCAGATGCGGCAGGCAAGCGTCTGATAGAGCAGCCAGCCGTTCAGCATGATATCCATCGCGCGATCCGGCGATCGCACCTGCACGGTCGTCAGGAAGCCGTCCCAATGACGCTTCACCCGGGCCAGCACGTCGCCCGGATCCGTCGCGCGCATCCTCAGGATCAGTGCACGGGCGTCATCGGCACTGGCAGCCTGACCCAGCAGAAACACGACCTCGGTCCGCGCGCCCGGCGCGAGCGTGATGTGGCGCTGCAGGGCGGCGCAGGGGTCGAGAGCGGGTCCGCTTGCCCCCGAGAGTTCAGCTTTTCTGAGGCCTGCCGGATCAGCCATGCTTCCATCCCGGCCGAGAACCTCGGTGCGGTCGGCAGTGCGGCTTGTGGTGCCGGCCCCGAAATCGGCGAACGCGACGCGGCCGGGAAAGGCGATGCTCCAGGGATTTCGTGCAAGGATCGCTCCGGTAGGCGGGTCGATCTCGGTCGTGACGAAGGATGCAGTCCGCTGGCGCGACGGGCCCAGCGCCCATTCGACATAGGCAGTGGCTGCAACCCGTCTGGTGCGGTTCGATGTGTTGTGGATCGTCAGACGGGTTATCTTCACGGGTTCGTCCAGCGGCACGAACTGCACCATTTCGCCTTCCAGCCCGTCGTACCCGTGCTGGAAGGAACTGTATCCGAAGCCATGACGCGCGACATAGGTGCCCTCGGTCCGGACCGGCCGGGCGGTGGTGGTCCAGACCTGATCACTGTCCAGATCGCGAATGTAGATCGCTTCGCCCGAAGGGTCGCACACGGGGTCGTTCGACCAGGGCGTGATCTGGTTCTCACGGCTGTTCTCGGCCCAGACGTGGCCCGTGCCCTCTGCCGAAACCAGAAATCCGAAGCCGGGATTGGCGATCACGTTGATCCAGGGGGCCGGCGTGCTCTGGCCGTCACGGAGCACGGTGACGTATTCCCGCCCATTGTCGGCGAAGCCGCCGATGCCATTGAAGAACTCCAGTTCGAGCGGCACCTCCTTCGATACCGCCACAGGCGTGCGCCGGGCTCGTGGCTCGCGTACCAGATCCGGGGAGGACAACGCCATGCCGTCAAGCTGCTGACCGATGCTGCCGCGACCCGCAACGAGAACGGCCCCCGCCACGGCAATCAGAAGCGCGCGCGCCTCGGGTGCGACGAGATCGGCCCGCAACGTGTGGATCGCCCCTTTCAGCGTTCCGTGCCGGCCCTCTGTCCGTGGAATCGTCTGTGCCGACCGAACGGCCGTTTCGATGGCAATCTGCAGGTCCTGAATGTAGGACGACGACCGTTCGTTGAGGATGACCAGATCGACCGGATACTGCCTCATGCGCCAGTATTCATGGGCGCTGAGCATCTCGTTCACATGGGCCATGTCTTCTGGGTCTTCAATCAAC
>NZ_JACIYP010000209.1 GCF_014359905.1 Hoeflea sp.
GCACCTACCTGAATGCTTCTATGCTGCTGGGACGGTTTGGCACGGCCCGGTCCATCCCGAGATTTTTTTCGAGGGAGGGCGCGCTTATACGTCGTTCCGACGTGCGCTTGGCCGTGGCAATGCTTGATCGCGATGGCGATCTATCATCTTCACGTCAAGGTCATTGGCCGCAAGTCCGGCTCAAGCGCGGTGGCGTCCGCCGCCTACCGCTCGGCCTCGCGGCTGCGCGACGAGCGCATTGACCGCGTTCAGGACTTTTCCGGCAAGCGCGGCGTCGTCCATTCCGAGGTGCTGTTGCCGGAGAACGCGCCCGAAGCATGGAGCGACCGCGAACGGCTGTGGAACGATGTCGAGGCGTTCGAGGTCAGGAAGGATGCTCAGCTTGCCCGCGAGGTGGAATTCGCCATTCCGCGCGAGATGAGTGAGGCGCAGGGCATCGAGCTTGCCCGCGACTTCGCACAGTCGGAATTTGTCGGTCAGGGCATGATCGCCGACCTGAATGTGCATTGGGATTTTGCCGAGGACGGAAGCTCCAAGCCCCATGCCCATGTGATGCTCACCATGCGCAGCGTGGACGAGAACGGCTTCGGTCAGAAGGTGCGCGACTGGAATCGCACGGAGATGGTGGAACGCTGGCGGGGGCGTTGGGCCGAGCATGTCAACGAGCGGCTGGCCGAACTCGACATAGACGCGCGCATCGACCATCGCAGCCTTGAGGCGCAGGGCGTCGCGCTGGAGCCGCAAAGCCAGATCGGCGCGCCTGCGCAGCGGATCGAGGGCGAAGGGATCGAAGCCGCCGACCGCGCCGAGGATCACCGCCGCATAGCCCGCGAGAACGGCGCGCGGATCATCGCCGATCCTTCTGTTGCACTCGACGCGATCACCCATCAGCAATCGACTTTTACACGCCGCGACATGGCAAGGTTCGCGCACCGGCACAGCGACGGGGTGGACCAGTTCAATGAGGTGATGGGCGCGATGCGCAACGCGCCCGATCTGGTCGAACTCGGCAAGGACGGACGCGGCGAGGATCGGTTCACCACGCGCGAGATGATCGAGGCCGAACAGCGGCTCCATCGCGCCGCCGAGATGATGGCGGAGCGTGAACGCCATGAAGTCAACGACAGGGACCGCGAAGCCGCTTTGGCCCGCACCGGACAGCGCGGCCGTGTCCTGTCCCGCGAGCAGGCCGACGCTCTGGCGCATGTCACGGACGGGCGCGATCTCGGCATCGTCGTCGGCTATGCCGGGACGGGAAAGAGCGCCATGCTCGGCGTGGCGCGCGAGGCTTGGGAGGCGGCAGGCTACGAGGTTCGCGGCGTTGCTCTGTCCGGTATCGCTGCCGAGAATCTGGAAAGCGGATCGGGGATTGCTTCGCGCACCATCGCCAGCATGGAACATGGCTGGGCGAATGGCCGCGACATGCTCACCAGCCGCGATGTGCTTGTCATCGACGAGGCGGGCATGGTCGGCACGCGGCAACTGGAGCGAGTGCTGTCCCATGCCGCGGAAGTCGGGGCAAAGGTCGCGCTGGTCGGCGATCCGCAGCAGTTGCAGTCGATCGAGGCGGGCGCGGCGTTCCGGTCGATTCATGAACGCCATGGCGGTGTCGAGATCGAGACCGTGCGCCGCCAGCGCGAGGACTGGCAGCGCGACGCCACGCGCGATCTGGCGACCGGCCGAACCGGCGATGCGATCCGTGCCTATGACAGCCATGACATGGTGCATGAGGCGCAATCGCGAGAACAGGCGCGCGACGATCTGATCGACCGCTGGGACCGCGACCGGCAGGCATCACCGGATGCCAGTCGCATCATCCTCACCCACACCAATGCCGAGGTGCGCGAACTCAACGAGGCCGCCCGCGAGCGGATGCGGGAGGCTGGCGATCTGGGCGAGGACGTGCGCATCTCCGTCGAGCGCGGCGCGAGAGACTTCGCAAGCGGGGATCGCGTCATGTTCCTGCAGAACGAGCGCGGGCTTGGGGTCAAGAACGGCACGCTCGGCAGAATCGTTGAGGTCAGCGAACAATCCATGTCGGTGCGCACCGACGACAGCCGCAATGTCTCGTTCGATCTCAAGGATTACGACCGGATCGACCACGGCTATGCGGCGACCATCCACAAGGCGCAGGGCATGACGGTGGACCGCACCCATGTGTTGGCGACTCCGGGCATGGACGCCCACGGCAGCTATGTCGCGCTGTCGCGCCACCGCGACGGCATGGACCTGCACTTTGGCCGCGATGACTTCGCCAGTCAGGACCGGCTGGTGAACACCCTGTCGCGCGACCGGTCCAAGGACATGGCGACGGACTATGAGCGTCGTGATCCGGCGCGGGACTATGCCGAGCGGCGCGGCATTACTTTCCGGGAGCGTGTCGCCGAGATCGTCCGCAAGGTCGTGCCGGAAAAGATGCGCGGCATGTTCGACGGCCTGCGCCTGTCTGCGGATGGCGCGTCTGGTGCAGACACCGGCGAGCAGCCGGGAAGGGGAAGAGCGGACACAGAGGGCGCGCAGCGTGAACTGGCAGTGCCTGTGCGGGAGGTTGCTGATGACCCGGAATTGGCGATGCGCCGCGCCCGAACCGCTGCGCTCAGGCGTCATGCCCGTGCCGTAGACGAGATATTCAGTGCGGAGGACGCGGGCGGCAAGGCCAGCCCCGAGCAGATGCGTGAACTGACCGACGCCCGCAAAGCCTTTGAGGACGTGCGGCCGCATGGCTGGCGCGATGCCGAAGCGGCCTACGGCAAGGACCTGGAGCTTGCCCGCGAGGCAGGCAGCGGCCGGGTCAATCGCGCCATCCGCGCCCTCCAGCTCGAAACAGAAATTCGTACCGATCCGCAGCGCCGCGCGGACCGGTTCGTGGAGCGCTGGCAGAAACTGGACCGCGCGAGCCAGCAGCAGTACCAGGCGGGTGACATGTCCGGCTATAACGCCACCCGCTCGGCGATGGGCGACATGGCGAAGAGCCTCCAACGCGATCCGCAACTGGAATCCCTCCTCGCCAATCGAAAATTGGAACTCGGAATTCAGTTCGAATCAGGCCGCCGACTCGGCGCCGAACTCGCATTCACCCACGGCATCGACCTGGGGCGGGGACGCGGGATCGGACTCTAAGACCATCCTATTTACCGCCGCCTCTACGCCACAGTACGACGCCAGCTAAATAGCTATTGCGAAACGGTAATTCGTCGCTCTGTCTGGTCCCTGCACTCTTCAGGAACAACCAGCAGGAGGCAGAAGAAGCATGCCCGATCCAGACCGCATCGTCCGCATGAACACCGTCCTTTCCCGCACCGGGCTGTCCCGGTCCACCATCTACCGCAAGATCGCCGAAGGCACCTTCCCAGCCCAACTCAAGATCAGCGTCAACGGCGCGGGGTGGCGGGAATCCGACATCAACAGATGGGTCGCCGATCCGGTCAGATGGCGGCCTGAAAGCAATACCGATGAAGCCCGCTAAGGCCGGCGCGCCTGCCGATCGGGGACGTGACGGGACGACCGACGAATCTCCTTCCCAGCGCGCCAGCAGACCACTCACTGCGTCAGAGCAGCTCGAGGAGTTGCTGGGCTATCCTTGGCCGTTTCCCGGCAGACCGCCCAAGCACGATCTTTCCACATGGACCGTCACCGACGACTGGCCAGATCCCGTCCCGGTGACGGAAGCCGAGATCGACGTGTTCGAGCAATGGTTCGGCAATCTGTTCGATGAATTGTTCGGCTCCGGCGGCTGAACCGTTTTCCATTGCCGTATGAGTTATAGTGTGGTACATATGCTCATTCTTGGAGTGAATCTGTGATCGTGGGCTTTCGAGAAGCTGCGCGGCAACCTTGCAGGTTTCCATTCCATCCGCGTCAACCAGCAATGGCGGTTGATCTTCCGCTGGGATGGCAAGCGCGGCGAGGCGGACGGAATCTATCTGGACGATCACAGCTACCGATGAAAGCGAGGCAAAGATGCTGACCACCAAGCGCAAGCCGGCGACTGTCGGCGAGATACTGACCGAAGAGTTCATGCAGCCGATGGGGCTGACACAAGGCGCGCTCGCCGAGGCAATGGGCGTCCAGCGCAAGCACGTCAACGAACTATGCGGCAACCGCAGGAACGTGACGGCTGCGACGGCGCTGATCCTCGCCCGCGTGTTCGGCAACAGCCCGGACTTCTGGCTCAACGTGCAGCGGCGTAGCGATCTTTGGGAAGTGATGAACACGCCCAAGAAGCGCGAGCGGATCGAGCGCGCACGCCCGTTGCGAAGTGCGGCGTGAACACGTCCGTGCGACCGGATTGTTCGTCCCAAAATCTGTTTGAGAAGGAGGCCGAACATGACCGCGCCCGCCCCTAAAATGCACCTGCGCGCTGCGCTTTACCTGCGCGTCTCGACGGCACGGCAAGCCGAGCATGATGTCTCCATTCCCGATCAGAAGCGCCAAGGCGAAGCCTATTGCGAGGCGCGCGGGTTGCACCTGGTCGAGACCTTCATCGAACCCGGCGCATCGGCGACCAATGACCGCCGTCCCGAGTTCCAGCGGATGATCGAGGCAGGCACGTCGAAGCCCGCACCATTCGATGTTGTCGTGGTCCATTCATTCAGCCGGTTCTTCCGCGATCACTTCGAGCTTGAGTTCTACGTCCGCAAGCTTGCCAAGAACGGCGTGAAGCTCATCTCCATCACACAGGAGATGGGCGATGACCCCATGCACGTCATGATGCGGCAGATCATGGCGCTGTTCGACGAATACCAGTCCAAGGAAAACGCCAAGCATGTGATGCGGGCCTTGAAGGAGAACGCCCGGCAAGGCTTCTGGAATGGATCGCTTCCTCCTATCGGCTATCGCGTCGTCGCGGCCGAGCAGCGCGGGGCCAAGACCAAGAAGAAGCTGGAAATCGATCCGCTGCACGCCGACACGGTGCGGCTGATCTATCGCCTTGCCTTGGAGGGCGACGGCACCACCGGCCAGATGGGCGTGAAGAACATCGTCTCCTACCTCAACAGCCGCCGCATCTTCACGCGCGATGGCGGGCGCTGGGGCATCGGGCAAGTTCACCGCATCCTGACCCGCAAGACCTATATGGGCGAGCACGAGTTCAACAAGCGGTCCAAGACCAAGGAACTCAAACCCAAGACTGAGGTCGTTGTGGTGCCGGTTCCGCCAATCATAGACCGCGAAACCTTCGACGCGGTGCAGAAGCTGCTCAAGGCCCGCAATCCCAAGGTCATGCCCGCCCGCGTCATCAGTGGCCCGACCATGCTGACCGGCCTGATCCATTGCGCCAAGTGCGGCGGGGCCATGACCATCCGTACCGGCAAGGGCGGGCGCTATCGCTATTACGCCTGCTCGATGAAGGCGCGGCAGGGGCCGACCGCCTGCACAGGCATGGCCGTTCCGATGCAGAAGCTTGACGATCTGGTTGCCGATCACCTTGAGAAGCAGTTGCTCCAGCCCGAACGTCTGGAAACCATCCTTGCTGCCGTTCTCGACCGGCGCGAGGAACGTTCGGAGCGCCGCCGCGAGCATATCGCCGAACTCAACAAACGCGCCACGGAATCGGAATTGCGTCTCAAGCGCCTCTATGACGCCATCGAGGCGGGCGTTGCCGATCTGGACGACCCGGCGCTCAAGGATCGGATCGACGGCCTCAAGGCTATCCGCGACCAAGCCAAGGCCGACGCCGAGCGCGCCCAGGCCATGCTCCAGCACTCAGGGAGCCAAGCAGTCACACCGCAAATGTTGAGCAAATTTGCCCGCACCGCACGCCAGCGCATCCGGCTTGAAGGCGGTGGCTACCGTCGCGACCACCTTCGCGCGCTCGCCCAGCGCGTCGAGGTCGCCGAAAGCGAGGTTCGCATCATGGGATCGAAGTCCCGGTTGCTTCAAACGCTTGTGGCGAACGGTAGCGTAAACTCAGTGCCCACTCAGGGACTGAGGTGGCGGAGGAGGTGGGATTCGAACCCACGAGACGGTTGCCCGCCTGCCGGTTTTCAAGACCGGTGCCTTCAACCACTCGGCCACTCCTCCGGAGCACGCTTGTTAGCTGCCCGGGGCCCGGTTGAGCAAGACGCCAAATGGCCCTCCGGCTGCGGAGCCGCGGTCGCAACCGGGCGAAGGACAACGGTCGGCGCCCGTCCGGCCGCAATCCGGGACGGCGCTCGAGACGCCGCCGACAGGCCGGGCCCGTGCCGCCATGCCCACGGGCAGCGATCCGAAGCCGGTCCCGCCGCGTACCTCCCCGAGACCATCGAGGAGGGAGATCCGCCATGACCATCGTGCGCATCCTGCTTGTCGCTGCCGCGCTGCTCGCGCCGGCCGTCGCCATGGGGCAGGGGAGCGGCCTCACCGGCCAGGAGATCCGCAGCCTGATCGCCGGCAAGCGCATCTATCTCGCAACCCCGTTCGGCGGCGAGTTCCCATTGCTCTACAAGGCGGACGGCAGCGTCGACGGCTCCGG